>CAXTXB010000212.1:3033-8850 GCA_964247965.1 uncultured Dictyobacter sp.
ATGCAAAAGCAATAAATAGAAGAAAGCAGGACTACTATCAGTGCTTCACCTGGTAAGAGCCACGGAGCAGATCTTCTTCAAATGATGGCGCAGACGGTTTCCAGCCAAGAGTTTGTTCCGCCAGGGTTGGAGATAGCCAGAGATTGCGGGACAGGGTCACAGCCCAGAAGGGGCCCCATGCTTTGCTAGCCTCGGCCTCTGATACGCTTTGAGCTCCGCCCGCCGCCTGCGTAGCCTGGGCAACCAATTCTGCAGCTTCGCGTAGTGCAAGCGCTTCGGCAACGGCATTGAAGACACGCTGCGCAGGCTTCTGCTCAAGCGCCAGCACGGTTAAGCGCGCCAGATCTTCGACGTGTACGGCGGACCAACGTTGCGTTCCCGCACCGATGAACCAGGCAACATTGCGCTGACGGGCATCGTCAAGCCAGAAGTTTGGCGTTGCCCCACCGCTCCGGCCATAGAGGATTCCAGCGCCAACGACGATCATGCCGTGAACTCCCTGCTCGGACGCCTGATACACTATCTGCTCTGGGGATTGCTGCATAGCAGGTGAGGCCAGCCGCAGCAGAAATACTTGCTCCTCCACACGCTCTTGCCTGCCAACATCGCCATAGAGCGACGAGCCGCTGATATAGAGCAGCAGCTTCTGGGTTCCCTGTAGAGATGTTACCAGCGCTCTCAGTGTCGCTACAGTTGAGTCGAGCGAGGCTGAAGACGCTACGATCACGGCGTCTGCCTGTCGCACTGTCGGTATAAAAAGATCGAGATCCTGTAGATCAGCTTGAACAGCTGTAGCACCTTTTGTTTCAAGCGACTGCTTAGCCGATTCTGAGCGAACCAGTCCTGTTACCTGGTGATGTGAAGCAAGCAGGGCATCAGTGATGGCACCACCAATCCAGCCCGTCGCTCCAATAACAAATACATGCATGTCTTCTCCAATTTTTGGTAACTACATAGAGTGCTTATATTATCGACAAACCACCATCAACAGGAAGAATAGTCCCGGTGGCGTACGTGTTAGTCATCAGGAAAAGAAATGCCTGTGCAAGCTCCTCCGGTCGGCCCATGTGCTGAACAGGCAGATTCTCCCGCGCCCATTGCTCTGATAAAGCTTGTTGCTCAGATGACTGGCTAGCCCAGACTCCCGTGCTGACTGTACCTGGTGCAACCACATTTACGCGGATAGGAGCCAGCTCTGCGGCCAGGGTGCGTGCAAAGACGGCGACAGCACCGCTGGCAGCAGACATTACAGAAATGCCACCGCGTGACGGATTGAAGATGGAAACACTCGATGTCAGTGTAATCGAACCAGTTGCAGCAAAATGCGGAGCAGCAGCACGTACAGTAAAAAAAGCACCCCAGAATTTTTCCATGCCGCGTTGCGCTACCTCGGTAGACATCGTGGCAATTGGCGAGAAGAGTTGCACTTCATCGGCAATTGCTGTCACCACCAGATGATCGAGCGTACCAATCTCTGTAAAAAGCTGGTTCATCGATTGCTCGTCAAGCATATTAGCAGTCCTGATCTCGACCTCACCAATTATGCCTTGTTTCGCCTGGATCAGCTTTTCCGCAGAGCGGCTAACCATTATAACATGGGCCTCACGAGCGGCTACCTCAGCGGTAACAGCTCGTCCCATACCAGAACTTGCACCGATTATCACGACAGTTTTTCCTGTAAGCTCGTTACTCATCTTTTTTCTCTTTCATCAAAGCATATTCAGGTGCATCTACATTTCTTCCCTCTTTAATCCACTTTGGCCCCCGCCCTACAGCGCCTATTGCTCTCATTATTGAGCACCCGCTTCAGATAGTCTAGGCAAATCTTGCGCAACCTGATAGTGAGCGGGAGTGACACCAACGAAGCGCTTAAAGTAGCGACCAAAACGGCTTTGATCGTAAAAGCCAGTTTGCTGAACGACTTGAGTAATGGGCAAACCATGTGCCAGGAGAGACTTCGCGCGTTCAATACGCACTTGGAGATGATAAGCATAGGGAGAGAGCCCAACGTGCCGACGAAACAGATGCGAGAGATGGTACAGACTTACGCCTGCCACTTGCGCCAACTCCTCCAGGCTCGCTCCATATGAACTAGTTTCGTGCAGAAAGGCACGGGCGCGCTGCACTGCCTCTGGTGCTGAAGGAACGTGGCGAAGGGCAGGACGATCTTGTGAAGAACTGGTAAGGAGCATTGTCAAAAACTCAACAAGCAGCGTTTCGTACTCCATTTGCTCACCATTGCACTCTAATGCCCTCGTTAGTACTTTGAACAAATCTATGAGATTATTATTTATAATAACGGGATTGAAAAAGAAAGGCTCATCAAGGGTATAATACGCTATTTCCTGGGTTATATCCTGAAAGAGTGAGGGTCGGATATATACGAGGTGATAGGAAGTTTGAGGAGGTCGTGCTTCTGCATCCCAAGTAGAATGTACTTCTCCAGGATGCAAGAGGCTCAGTTGTCCTTTCGCAACTGTATGAGATGCTCCTCGATAACGATATGCGCAGGCCACATCCCAGCTAAGGCAGAGCTGATAGCTATCATGAGTATGAGCGGCCACCTCTTCAGAAGGACCTGCTGCACATATATAGCGCTCAACCAGAAGCTGGGAGTAAGGCCAAACAGTGACAGTATGTCTGTCCATGACACTTTCCCTCCAATTAATTTCTCATACATGTATAAAAAATGTATGAGAATTAAAAAGATTTTTCATGAATGAGCGACCAGATCTTTTCTGGCAGCAAGGGCATATCAATAGTTTTGATACCTAAGGGCGATAGGGCATCGAGCACGGCGTTGACGAGAGTTGGTGGTGCTCCAATTGTTCCGGCTTCTCCCACGCCCTTTACGCCTAGAGGATTGAGGGGCGAGGGTGTTTCGACGACGTCTAGCTCAAAGTTGGGGAGCTGGCCTGAGCGTGGTAGGGCGTAATCCATGAGGGTGGCGGTGAGATTCTGGCCGTCTTCGCTGTACACGACTTCCTCGAAGAGTGCCTGTCCGATGCCTTGTGCTAGAGAACCGTGCATCTGGGCCTCGACGAGGTAGCGATTGAGGATACGCCCGGCGTCGTCGACGGAGATGTAGCGCAGAATGGAGATGTCGCCGGTCTCGCTATCGATCTCTATGATGGCGATATGTGCGCCAGAGGCAATGGCGGGACCGGAGGGCGCGAAGGCGTGCCAGGCGGCGAGTCCCTCAATCGGTACTCCGTTGGCTGGATTGGGCGACTCATGCTCGATCAGCTCAGGCTGCACCTCGACCATGGAGGCCAGTTCGCCCAGTTCGATAGAACGCGCAGGAACACCATTCACGCTCACACGTCCCTGTGCCGTAACCAGATCATCGACCGAGGCTTCAAGCACAGAAGCCGCGAGGCGCAGTGCTTTCTCGCGCACAGCCTCCGCAGCCAGGTGGATGGCGATGCCGGAGGTCTGGGTGATGCGGCTGGCGTTTGTGCCGGCGCTGTAGCCGGGCAGGGCTGAGTCGTTGAGGGCGACCTCTACCTGCGAGCCCGGCACATCAAAGATCTGGGCGACAATCTGGGCAAAGGTGGTGAAGTGTCCCTGCCCGTTGTGGGCGACGGCGCTCTGCACCAGGATCGTTCCATCAGACAGAATACGCACTGTCGCTGCCTCCTCCGGCGAGTCCCGGCGTGAGGGTCCACCCGTTGTCTCAATAAAGGTTGACACGCCAATGCCGAGTAGCATACGCTCATTCTTGCTGCGCCGCTCGCGTTGCCGTTCGCGCCAACCCTCGTAGTCGGCCAGGGCCAGGGCCTTATCAAGCGCCGCCTGGTAGTTGCCGCTATCATAGACAAGGCCGGTGGGAGTATGGTAGGGAAAAGCGGTGGGGGCAATCAGATTGCGGCGGCGGACCTCAACGGGATCAAGGTTCAGCTCGCGCGCGATCCGCTCTATGGTACGCTCCAGAATATATGCCGCCTCCGGCCTGCCCGCACCACGATATGCTCCAATGGGCACTTTATTGGTGAGCACACCGACGACCTGGCACTCGATAGCCTGAATGGTGTAGGGGCCACTCAGCATGGAGGCGGTAAACGTGGGTAGGATATGCCCTACTCCATAGAGAAACGCGCCCGTATCACCCAGGATCTGCACTTTTAGACCAAGCAGGCGACCGTCAGAGGTGTAGGCTGCCTCGATATAGTTGACCTGGCCGCGCCCATGTATATGCGCCTGCAAGTTTTCGCTGCGATCCTCGATCCACTTGACGGGACGAGCATGCCGCTTCGCCAGGATGGCGGCAATGATCTCCTCGCCAAGAAAAACCGTTTTCGCGCCAAAGGCACCACCAACCTCGGCATTATGGACATGCACACGTTCAGGTGCAATCTTCAGAAAGCGAGCCAACGTGTCGCGCGTCTGGAAGACTGACTGCGATGAAACCCACGCGCTAAGCTGGCCGCTGGCCGCATCGAAATCAAAGAGGCAGACTCGGGGCTCTATCGAAGCGGGCGCGATCCGCTGATTCACGAGGCGCAACTTAACAGTATGCGCAGCCTGCTTGAAGGCTGCCTCGACATCTCCACCCTGCACCGGCATGCGATAGAGAATATTATCCCCCAACTCTTCGTAGAGCACAGGAGCGTCCGGCTCAAGCGCCTGCTCGGGATCAACCACGGCGGGAAGCGGCTCGTAGTCAACATCGACGAGATCACGCGCATCACTGGCGGCATATGGATTCTCAGCCAGCACGATCGCCACCGGATCACCTGCATAGCGTACTTTGTCTACGGCCAGTGGATAGCGTGCCGGCTGTTTCATCTGTATATCGGGCCTCATCACGGCGGGCATTGTAGGCAGACCCTGTACAAGTTCACTTCCAGTGTATACTGCCACTACTCCCTCGACGGCACGGGCAGCCTCAAGGTCCATCGCAGTAATACGCGCATGCGCATAGGGACTGCGTACCACTGCCATATGCAGAACCGGCGGACGCCCTGGAGCCAGCCGGACATCATCCACATAAGTAGAATGACCAGTAATCAGCTTATAGTCCTCTTTGCGACGTTCCAGTCCCGCTGGTATAGTGTAGTATTCATTCATCTAAATTCCACCCTCTCATGAAAACCTATTTCCTCACTCTTATATACAAGCATAAATAGGGGATAGAAGGTCAAGCAATTTCGGCATTGATCGTACTGGACCAAACCATGTTAACTGCACTCTCGTAGCGATCATCCCTCGCAGTTATCTCATTTGAATCCATGAGCTTGTGCAGCTTCGCTGCTCGATCCACTTCTTTTTATTTAATTCACTTTTTGTACATCTGGTACCAGGCACGAATTGGTTCGATAGAAGACGACCGCCAGATGGAAGCACTCTTGCCGCTCATTGCTGCAAAAACAGGACTGCTGTTGGTCGATCTGTGCGTCAAGGATGATCAAACTCATGCAGCATGAACAGCGTGCTCCATCCCCACCTGTTTTTCAGGTGAGGACAGAGGATTTGCGCTCTCAAACGTTTTTGTAGGCCGCTCTGGTGGACGCACGTGATCCCAAACACGGTGCAGAGCTGCCAGCTACCGTGACCTCATCACTTGCGCGACACGATCCCAGGTGCCGCCTTTGGTGCTAGAGCGCGGAGACCAGCCGGTGGCGTCCTTGAACCGACGGTTCGAGACGCGCTGGCTCCGGCTCATCACCGACATGATACCACGCCCCATTGTCATGCGCACCAGGTAATCGGGCAGAGAGCGCAGGCGTCGCCGACCAACGGCTCTGGCCATCGCAGCGTTGATCTCCTCTGTCGTGGGCGGCTCATCCTCCACAATATCATAGATGCCGACGGGCG
>CAXTXB010000213.1:0-6894 GCA_964247965.1 uncultured Dictyobacter sp.
ATGTAATAGGGCTCTAAACGAGATTCTTACTGTTTCTATCAAGTAGCAAAAATGTTGTCAGTGCGCAGATACCGAGGACAGCAATAACGATTGCCATTGGCAGGGCTGTCTTGATTCCAAATGCCCCCACGATCGGTGCAGTGGCAGCGCCGATTGCGTATTGCAAAACGCCTAGTAGTGCTGATGCGCTTCCCGCTGTATTGGGAGAACCAGACATTGCTAGCGTGGTGGCATTAGGAAGGACCAGGCCCATACTGGCAACAACGATAAACAGTGCGGGTAGTATGCCGATTAGTCCGATGCTGCCGATCATAACGACTGCGAGAAGTGCCCCCCCGCCCAGTGCGGTTGCGGTCAGCCCGGCACCAAGCAGGCGAGATGGCGAGAAGCGACTAACTAGTTGCCCATTCACCTGGCTGGCAGCCATGATGCCAAGCGCGTTTATTCCAAATATGATACTAAATAACTGGGGCGAGAGTCCGTAAATGTCCTGTATTACGAACGGTGAGCCGGAAATATAGGCAAACATTGCCGCAAATGCTAATCCACATGCTAATGCATAGCCGACAAAAGAGCGGTTGGCGAGCAAGCCGCGAAATGTGGTAAGCGTGGCGCTAATACCCCCCTGCTGACGATTATCAGGTGCTAGTGTCTCGCTAAGTCCAAAGAGAGCAGAGAGCAGGAGGAGTGTTCCTATAATAGTTAAGACGATGAAGACGCCGCGCCAGGAGGTGAAGCGCAGCAGGAGACCTCCAAGAATAGGCGCGAGGATGGGGGCGAGTCCGCTGACGATAGTGAGTAGGGAGAAGAATTTGGCGGCGGCTATCCCCTCGTACAGATCGCGCACGATGGCACGCGCAATGACGATGCCGGCCGCGCCCGCTAGACCCTGAATAAAGCGGAGCAGAATAAGAATATACACCGATGGGGCGATAACGCAGAGCAGCGAGGCAAGAGCGTAGGCTGCAAGGCCAATGAGCAGTGGTCTACGTCGCCCGAGCGCATCGCTGATTGGCCCGGCAATTGTCTGGCCGAGCGCCAGGCCCAGTAGGCATGCACTTAGTGTGAGTTGCACCAGGGACGCACCACTACTAAAGTCATGGCTAAGTGCAGGTAGTGAGGGCAAATACATGTCGATGGATAGCGGCCCAAAGGCACTCAGCGCACCTAAAATAATGAGCAGTTGCGGCCGTCGTGGACTTGTACTCTGTTGAGGTGATACCAGCGACTGAGCCTGGAAGCGTTCATTTGGATCATCGCGCGTTAAGGTTCCTAATACTATTAATTGTAACGGGCGTTTTGCTATTCCTATGTGCATTTTCATTTAACCTTTGACGGGTTTTATGCCTATACTGTTCCTTAAGGGAGGCGACGAAAGTCCTGTTCTTTTCCGATCCGTTTGAGGGTACTGAAAGCTTGAGGATGCTGAAATTATTATGGGTATTAAGCTAGAGCATAGTTTCGAACCCCTCAGTCCTCAGTATATCACCTGCTGATCGATAGATTGATGTAAATGAGAGCATGTTGAAGCACCCAGGCCAGGTTATTGAGCCTATCACCCTTACCCGCCAGATGAGCTGTGCCAGAGCACTATACTTCGTTCTCTCCCTGAATCTGCTTTCCGCTTTGTGTATCCGAATGGTGTTGTCATCCGTATTCTAAGAAAGAAGCCCTCACTTTCTAAGCAACTTTTAAAAGCTTCTCCTAAGCTTGGAACTAGATAAGAGATACATAAGAAATCGATTGCCGGTAATTTTTAAGCTCCTCCAAGGTATTCCTAATCACTTTAGATTACGCTTAAAGTGTCTTAAAGCAGAGCTTATGAGCACAAAAAACACTTGAATTCGAGCCTCAGAAGGTCTATGCTATAGGGGACAGAAGAAAGCGAGGATATGAAAAATGCAACTACGAGAACACACAAAAACACAAAAAGTTACTTATGAAATTACCGATGGAATGCTTGTTCAAAAGGCTCTGACTGGTGACCAGTCTTCATTTGAGATGTTGGTCCGCCGTTATAATACGTCAATCTTCAATTTTATCTGCCATTGCCTTGGTGACTATGATTTAGCCTGTGATGTTTCGCAGCAGGTCTTTCTTCAATTGTATATTTCTATGCCTACCCTGCGGACAGGCGAGCCTCTAAAGGCATGGCTCTTCCAGGTCGCACGCAACCGCTGTTTAGATGAATTACGTCGCAAAAAAGCTATCCATTTCTCCGAACTGGAAGCTAACAATGATGAAGATGATCTCTCTCCACTGGCTATTATGCCTGATGAGGGTCCTTTGCCAGAGGAATTGGCCGAGCGCAGCGATCTTAAGCAAAAACTACGTGCCGCTATTGATACCCTACCCCCCAAATTTCGCTCGGTTGTCCTTCTTCGTTACGCCGGTCAACTCAGTTTCTCTGAGATTGGTAAAACCCTGAGTATGCCTGAAGCAACAGCCAAAACATATTTTCAGCGTGCCCGTCCCTTACTGCGCACGGCTATGGCATCATACTGGAAACCCGAGCAGGCTCCTTCCGCTTCTTAAGATCTTCCCAGTTTTCCAAGCTTTCTTATGTAAAGCTTGGAATCTGAAACTTCTCTCTTATATAGTTCGTGGTATAGACAACGAACTTAAAAGACAGAAGAGGGAACACTGATGAAGCATATTCCATTGGATGATTTGTTGACGGATACTGAAATTGAAAATAATGAGGTTGATGAGCTTTTTTCTCAGTTGGGGCATTTCGAGCCGCCGGTTGATATAGTTGCAAATATTATGTATGCAGTCTCACAATTGCCCCGTCCAAAACCTCTCTCTACATGGAAGGCATTTGAATTTTTTGAGCTAGATTTCGAAGAGTCACAACTCTGCTAAAAGTACGTTGCAAGAGTACGCTCTATGAGTCTTCCTAATAATAGACAAAATATTCCCTCTGCTATCGAGATTGCTATATAGAGAATTATAGGACTAAAGCGTTCTAAGTTTTATAGTAAAAACAGAAAAAAGAGACGCGCTATTGTGCAATAGCGCGTCTCTTTTTTCTGTTTTTCAGCGGAGAATTATTTCATCTAGCGGTCTCGCCTCCCTGGTTTTCGGTTTACGAAGGTGTTGAGCAGGGCAAGGGCGATGTACGATGCCCTTGACAATATCACTAATTTAAGTTATATTTTGCTTGGAGCAATTATTGTTGATTGCTAATCATTGTTTAGAAGCAAGAAATAGAGGATCGTTTTTTACTAGAAAGGTGATTATGTCTGATGAGCAGTCAGAGATAGATGAGCAAGAGCAGGAGTTTTTTGCGGCCTGGTCACAGGTGCGGCAGCAGGGGGTGACCTCGACTTTTAAACTGGCGCATGAGCGTGAGATGAGTGCGACCCAGTTCACTATTCTGAATTGGCTGGAGCGCAGTCATGAGGCTTGCACAATTAGCGGGCTTGCTAATCAGATGGGTCTCGACCCGGCTACAATCGTGCGCTCGGTTGATCTATTAGAGAAGCGTGGCCTGGTTCGCCGCCGCCGCGCTACCCATGATCGCCGCCAGGTTTTTGTAGAGTTTACTGAGGCTGGACAGATTATACAGCAGGAGTTGCAGCACCATGCTACTGCACGTCTCTCCAGGCTCTTCCGTTCTATGAGTGAAGATGGTCGTCAGGCCCTGCTCCGTGGGCTGCACGAGTTTTTAACTCTTGGTCAACAAGAAGAGGAGCATAAAGACCTTCCTTCACTATAAAACTATCCTTAGGAGCTTTCAGATGCATGACAATACCTCCCACATGTTGCCTAATCTACACATTCCAGTTCTTATAGTCGGTGCTGGTCCGGTCGGACTTTCTGCATCGCTCTTCCTGTCACGTCTTGGAGTTCGCTCCCTACTTTTAGAACGCCGTACCTCGACCTCAATTCATCCTCGCGCTCGCGGCCTCAATGTCCGCACTATGGAGATCTACCGTTCTTTTGGTCTGGAGCAATCTATTCGTTCTGCTGGAGCTGAGCTTGCCAAAAGCCGTTATATGCTTTTTGTCGAGACGCTGGCCGGAAAGGAGATCCGCCGTGTGCCTGATGACGATCTGGCACTGATCGGAGAGAGCCTCGCTGAGATTTCTCCCTGCTCCTGGTGTCAATGTGCCCAGGACGAATTGGAGCCCCTTTTGCTTTCCGCAATAGAAAAGACCGGTACAAAACTTCACCCTGCAACCGGAACGCTCTCGTCGCTCGATCTGACCTCTGGATCGGATATATTATTCGGCACGGAACTGCTTGCTTTTATCCAGAACGAGGACGGAGTAAGCGCCACGATTAGGGAGCGAGATACGGGGTATGAGTGCACCATTCGAGCGGATTATCTGCTCGCCGCTGATGGTGCTAATAGTCTTATTCGCACTCAATTGCAAATGCCCATGCAGGGGCAGGGGACGTTAGAGTACTTTGTCAATATCTACTTCCGCGCTGATCTCAGCGATCTAGTGCGCGACCGCTGGTTCGGCATCTGCTTTGTGGAAAATCCGAGTATGGAAGGGATCTTTCTTGCCGTCAACAATGCTGATCGCTGGCTCCTCAATGTCCCTTATTCTCCTGAGCAAGGCTCCGCCGATTTTACTCCCGAACGCTGCATTGAGCTGGTGCGTCAGGCTGTTGGCGTTCCTGAACTGGATGTTGAAGTTCTTAGTGTCTTACCCTGGGAGGCAACTGCCCGCGTGGTCGATCGTATGCAGGCTGGACGAGTATTCCTGGCCGGAGATGCGGCCCATTTAATGCCCCCCGCTGGCGGGTTCGGCCTGAACACCGGTGTGCAAGATGTACATAATCTCGCCTGGAAGCTAGCCGCCGTTATCAACGGGCACGCCGATCCTTCTCTGCTAACAACCTACGATACTGAACGCCGTCCGGTGGCGCACATCGTTGTGGATCAGGCCGTCAGGGAATTAGAGGCCCCCACGCCTGACTCTCTAGTAGGGCCGGGAGGACCAGGAGGACCGGGAGGACCACCCTCTGCAAGTGGTGACGATGTGCTCCTCGATCAGCTTATACCAGTCCTTGGTTATCGTTACGCCTCAGAGGCTATAATCGCATCTGAGAATGAAGTTCCTACAGCCTCACTAGATCTTACCGGTCGTCCGGGTACGCGCGCTCCTCACGTCTGGCTAGAGTGCCAGGGCCAGCGTATCTCGACGCTCGATCTGTTTGGAACACACTTCGTCCTGCTCACTGGAGAGGCTGGAAGTGCATGGGCGGCTGCTGCTCAAGAGGCCGTGGATCAGCTAAGGATTCCGCTCACCATTTACCGTATCGGCCCACAGAGTGGCCTCGTCGATTCCAGCGGCCTTTGGAGCTCTGCTTACGGCATATGCAATGATGGAGCTACTCTTATCCGCCCTGACGGCTTCGTCGCCTGGCGCAGTACGCACTTTGAGGCCCCAGCAACCTTTCAGCACGTCTTTCAATCCTTGAATTTGTTGCATACAGAAAAAGCTAATAAGTGATCTCTTAAAATGAACATCATTCGGCGTATGCCGTTTTTAATAAATGTTTTACACTCTGTACATTTTTACAATCTTTTGCGCGAAGCGCAAAAGATTGTAAAAATGTACAGAGTGTAAAACATTTATTAAAAACGTAAAGAGCAGCGAAGCTGCGACAAGTTAGAGATTTAGACCTCTGGTCGCCAGACTCGCACGCCATCGCTACTCACTGACGCGATAATATTGCTCTGTGGTGACCATGAGACTCCCTGGATAATGCTCTGATGACCCAGGTAACTAAAAAGTGTCTTGCCAGTCATTGTATCCCATACGTGTACAACGTTATCATCACCTGAAGCGATATATTTGCTATCCGACGACCAGGACAAGCAGGAAAATGGGCCACCTGTACCAGCATAGGTTAGCAGTAATTCTCCACCAAATGCTCTCCATACGTTTACACCGGTTGTATCTCCAATGGTTGCGATTCGCCTTCCGTCTGGTGACCAGGCAACCATCCCAGGAGATCGTGCCTCCTCTTGCTGAGGAGCATAATAGGTGCCGAATATCTGCTTGCTAGAGGAGACTTCCCAGATTCTGAGGAATGACTGGCGTTGGTTGTCTCCTTCTCCACTTCCGCTCGTTGCCAGGTAGCTGTTATCCGGCGACCAGGAGACAGCCGTGTACCTCCCTGCACCAGAGCTTGAGTGTTCTCCAAAGGATTGCAGCACTTTCCCCGTTGTTGCATCATGAATTTCAATCGCACTCCCATTCGGACCTGCTGTAGTAGCCACGCGCCGACTGTCTCTCGACCAGGAGACCCCTTCTTGCGCATAAGGACTGCCAACCGCCCAGGATGATAAAAGCCTCCCCGTTGCCACTTCGAAAATCCGTGCTGATCCGGCAGTAACAATTGCGATAAAGCGTTGATCAGGCGACCAGGCGAGCGCGGTGTAGTAACGAGGCAGGCTGATAGGCTGAAGTGGTATACTGCCTAGTTGCTTTTTCTGAAAAGCGTCCCAGATTCGGAGCGCATTGTAGTCTGTAACCGCCAGATGCTTGCCATCGGCTGCCCAGGCGACGGCTTCTCCTCCACCCTCCTCTTCGACTGGCAGCGTCACAAGTGCACTCCGCGTAACGCTTGTACGCCAGGAGATATAGCCTACATACGCTACGCCCACCAGACCAACGATGCCACCCAGCATCCTCCGCCGCGACAGCATCCTTCGCGGCAGCCCTTGTAACGACTCTACCTCTTTTTGCGCTGTTTCTTTCCAGAGCAAGCTACTTACTAGCAGAAGACCCAGCGCTGACATCGCAATGTGTAAGCCATAGAGCGTCACACTTCTCGCTGTAAGTGAGTGTAGAGGGAATAGAAAGAGCAAAAACGGTATGAGGGCAACAATAAGCCTGAACCAGTATGAAATGTGACGTCCGCTTAGAT
>CAXTXB010000213.1:6907-8837 GCA_964247965.1 uncultured Dictyobacter sp.
CATACTCGCGATAGTAATACTTACTAGACCAGCGAGAGGCATAATCCACAATAACCAGAAAACCTCAGGAGTCATCTGAGGATAAAACTGCTGTATGTATGGAAAGAAGCCGCTTGCCAGGCTCGTCCCTGTTACTGGAACTCCTTTATAGAGATAGAGATCGTACTGGAAGATGTAGTTGCTTCTATCAGAACGCACAGCCAGCCAGGGCAGAAAAAAGCTGGCAATGACCAGAATGCTTCCAGCCAGTGTGCAGCAAGTAAGAACAAGGTTGTATCTACCTATCGCCTGTTCACCAGACAATGCACTTCTGGTCCACACACCTCCACCCAGAATGACGAGCATACCTAGCAACGTCAGCCAGTATCCATAGTTGTCGTAGTCCCATGCCTCACCTGTCAATGCAAAGCGTGCGAGCAGAAGAAAGCCAATGCTGCCAGGGAGAAAAACCAGGGAGAGCAGGCGAGGGTGCCAGAGCCAACTAGCACATGCCAGAGTCAATGCAACAATCGCCACTATCGGCGGAATCCAGATCCAAAAGCTTGCCGCCAGACCATAGTAATGTATCGCATCATGGAAGACACCCGGACCATTCAGAAAAGGATTAGGCGTATGTGAGTAAGGAGTAAAGAGCGGACTCCAATTAAAAAATGTAAAACTGATAAGAACGAGCAGGCATCCCAATAGAATCGAGATGAAAGAAAGCAGATAATTTCTGGACATGCGAACTATCTTAGCTTTCTGTTGTAATCTTACATCACTCATCATAACTACAGTTACCTATCATATATTTTCTCTCTTTAATTAGGAAATAAAATGTTTGTGTATATATTTATATTGCGAATTGAGTATACGTTCTGGCCAGCACATCTTCTGTAGTGTAAAAGTAGCTACCTCATAGGGCGCTTTGTTCTTAGTATAGGGCACCTGCTTCCTATTTTCAAGCATGTACGGATGCTCACATGCTCATTGGACTAGTGGCGAAGCACATCAGTCTCCATTTTTCCCTGTCTGGTCACAGCGAAAAGCTTACCCATTGCTCTTCACTGCTAAATTATGTTGTGCCTCAACAGCTGTGAGCGCAATTCTTTTCGTCTGTGTCGCCTCTGTTTTGGCTGAAGCGATCCAACGCAAGATATTTCGTCGTGTAGAGATTGGAAAAGATGCAAAGTAATGGGTTGCAGGTTCATGTTCGACCAGGGCTGCAACAAGGTCGTCTGGAACGAGTAACGCATCAACGTCATTCATAGCATCCCACATTCCTGTCGCCTTCGCTTTCTCGACAGACTCCATGCCGCCTGGCTGCATCTTATTCGTTGCAATCAACCGCTCTGCGGGGTCAGCGCTTGGGAGAGAAGCTCTATCGTGCTTTCGAGAGGTGGGCACAAACACGCGGAGCGAGCCTATCACCTTACCCACCAAATGAGCTGTGCCAGAGCAATACTATCTATATACTTTGTAGCTTGCGCACTACTTCACTACTCTTGATCACCCATTCTGGAGTAATAGTATCTCCTACAAGGAATCCTTCTAGAAGTGGAACGGTTTCTTGTAAAAGTGCAAGCAGTTCATTATATTTTTCCTCCGTATACTCCTGCACGCGCGCCCGTGTAAAAAGCGGCCCTAGAAACATCTCAATCTCCCGCTGATTCTGCTGGATGCGCGACACAATCTGATCCACCGACATTTGGTCTAATTGTTTTCGTTGCATCTCATCATCCACAATAATGCCCCCTGTAGTACATCGTCTTATTATTCCAATATAGCAGCGTGAACACATCATCTATCAAACCCGCAAAAACCGATCATCTGCTTCTCCACTCATTTACTACATGCTATTATTTAAATTGCACAATTACGCTTCCCACAAAAGTGACTTTCCACTCATCTGAGTATTAAAAGCAGTTTTTTGATCGAGCAGTTTTTAAGA
>CAXTXB010000214.1:0-8829 GCA_964247965.1 uncultured Dictyobacter sp.
TTTTCCCCTTCTTTTTTTTTTGCCGCCCTAAAAAAAAATATCTGCCAAAACACCATGGTCATCATTTTTTAAAAGGTCGGGATGAGTTATTGGCGCGAGAAGGCGGAGGGGACGGGAATCCGATAGCCTGACCTCTCCTTCCCAGTAGTCCTATTCATTTGGTGTATAAGTGTAATATTAGTATCCTGGTATGATAGAGGCTGTTTTTTTGTTGTGTGGTGGATGTGTGTATAAAAGGAGGTTGCTCTCAACATGAAGCAAGAACAGCGTTATCAGTTAGATGATGGATCGCAACATGGCCTTGCAAAAGCATCAGAGTGCTATGACAATCAACAGAAAGTGGAAGAGATGTTCCCGGGTATCCCTATTGTGCGGGGGAATACTCCACGACCCCTTTCTTTTCATACAATGATCTCTTCTACTGGTCAATTTGAGCAGGTTCAGCAAGTAGGCCCAGAAGCGCTACCAGCTTTTCCAGCGCAGGCACCCCTGGCTCCCCCTTTGCCGGAAGAGCCAGATGATCATGAAGAGGATGTTGTTTTAGCGCCGCCCGAGATGGTCGCCGTCTCTAATTCAGGATTATCTGATCCAGTCTCTATTTCCAATCAATCGGCGTTTATCTCAAGTGCTCACGACCTTACCTGGCTATTTGAATACGGTTTGGAGATGGATACCGGCATTCTCAATAGCCCTGAGCGTCTGCATGGCCTGGCTTTACCATACGGGCCGGCTGTGTTAAACGGCTACAAAATCAAGTTCGGTGCTCAATATATTCGTGGCAGCACCGGACCGACTATTGTCGCAATCGAACCTTGCTCTGAGCAAGGTACCAAGGTGTGGGGTATGCTTTATTCTATCCCTCGCAGCCTCGCAGAGCCAAATGGCGCTGAGCCATCTCTCTTAGATACTATTCACGCTGCGATCACTCCGCAGAATTTTTTTAGGGGGGTACAGGTAGTGGTACATGAAATCCAACACGATCGTGATGTTACAAGTCTAGTCTATGTTGCGACCGAGACGGCTCATCAGCAGCTCAAGCTGGTTTCAGCTGATCAATGGACAGGAGATAGTTCTTTTTCGCAGCGTATGGCTTCTATTGTTCACAAGCAGGAACTACCCGAGCAGTCTATTCATCAGTATGAAGCTTTATCATCTCTCAATGCTCAGGTCGGCGATTCGGCCTCTCCGTCTCCCGACGCTCCGTCCGTACCTGACGAACATAATACAGAGCCTCTGCCGGCCTTTGGCGAGCGCATGCTTCTGGCGAAGAATAGTATTCAGCATTCATTCGTCGCACAGATCGATCCTTCTACAAATCGTTGGCTCATTATCTTTTCACTTTATCTGGCATGCCTGTTGCTTGTCTCTTTGACTTTTGCCACTTTGCAAGGCCTGGGGCTTGGGCATAAGGTGGCGACCGGCCAGTTTGCACCTCTTGGAGTGCCCTGGCTGGTGCTGATGTATGGTTTGTTAGGCGGATGTGTGAGCTGTATTGTAACATTGGGGCGCTTTCGCGCTAACAATACTCCCGTCTTTATCATTATTTCCTGGTTTACCCGTCCGTTTGTTGGAGCAATTCTTGCAATTCTTGCCTATCTATTTTTGACATGTGGATTATTTTCTTTCGGTGGAAATACGATTGGCCAGCATATGCCTCTCTTTTTGCTTACTGGAGCCCTGGCAGGCTTTGGTGAGAGTTGGATCTTTTTTAGACGTGCTTAGACAAAGAGATCCCCTCACCGGACTGAGATGAGGGGATCTCTTTCTTTGCTTTTCCTGCTTGATTAAGCTAATTCTGTAGAGTACTGAAGATTGCATGCACGACGCGCTCTGGATCATGGCGCGCTAGTGAGTCACCATCGAGGCTTAAGCGTTCGATGACTAGATTGGGTACGAGCTGCTCAAGCCGCGGACGATCAACTATGACTGGCTCGCTCTGCTCCTGCAGATAGGTTTTGCGTACATCATCGGGAAATGTTCCGTCGTTTAAGAGCACCCGATCCACGCGCGCTCCCAGGTAGTGATGTATCTGGTTGACAAAGTCTGATGCTTTGTAGCTGTCTGTCTCTCCATGCTTGGTCATGAGGTTGCAGATGTATACTTTCTCTGCCTCAGATTCGCGCACAGCCTTTGCAACCTCTTGTACTAGCAGGTTAGGAAGCAAGCTAGTGAAGAGGTCACCAGGGCCTATGATGATAGTGTCTGCTCTCCGTATCGCTCGTACGGCCTGCGCACATGGTGGAGCATCTTCAGGCACTAAACGCAGTTGCTTGATGGGTGAAAGTGGACCCGGGTTTTTCTTTCCCCGTGTATCTATCTCGGTCTCGCTACAAATAGTGTCGCCGTTCTCCAGGTCCGCGCAGATCGTTGTTTGCTCCAGGGTGACTGGTACGACGTTGCCTGCTGTGTCCAGAAGTTCTTGTGCGTCTTCAATAGCGAGCAGGAGGTTTTCGTTGTTGATGTCTTGTAGCCCTTTGATGATAAGGTTTCCCAGGCTATGACCGGATACTCCTCCTACCGTTTGTCCATCAAGCCCTTCGTCCTTTTGTTTGAAACGATGCATAAATACATCTCGCCACAGTGCCCCGTTCCTTGCAAGGGCTACGAGCGACATCCTCAGGTCTCCTAGTGGAAGCTGACGCCTGAATTCGTCCATAAGCCTGCGTGAGCTGCCTCCGCTATCTGACATGGTCACGACTGCTGTGATGTTCAATGGGTACTTTTTTAGATGTGAAAGAAGTGAAAATGTTCCTGATCCTCCGCCGATAGTTACAACACGGCGTCCTGCAAATTGATCTCCTGTGCGTTGGTTTCGCTGCACTTGCTGTCTCCTTCGGCTGATTTCAGGGTTGGTATCCACAATATGTTCCTCATACAAAATATACGTCTACATTTCTATTTCTGTACTATTCGCTTAATACACAAAGTTTTCTTGTATTCTCTTACTAGATATTTAGGACTTGTCGGCACTATCAACTGTATAAACAATGGTATCGGGCAGGTGATGCCGCTGCCTGTTATCTTCTGACAGTCTACCACGACTATATAACCTGTGCAAGAAATATGTGTGGGGATGTCCTCGTCTCTCTTTCCAGGCTCTTCCCCTACTTGCTACCACAATGTACTATGAGAGTTTCGGACTCCCGTCGTCCCCACCTTCTCGCGCTTTCAGAGCTCATCCTGTTTTCTTGTTTTTCTAAACTTTTCGGGCTAAGCCGGTACAGCCACATTAAGTTATTCGGCCTTCACCACTTAATGCAGCTATACCGCTAAGCCCGAAAAGTTTAGAAAAACAAGAAAACAGGATGAGCTCTGAAAGCGCGAGAAGGCGGAAGCAATGAGGACCAAATCCATTTTATGTACTATTAGTATTGTCGGTAGTTCTTTTGTTCTAGAAAAGTGAATGCTATACCTAATAATCACTGATATCATGCTTTTCAAAGATTTTACACTTCAAAGGTACTATCTTCTTGTGTAAAAGTATCAGTTGCGTTATACTGTGTTTGACGGGAGTCTCTCCACACTTTGTGGGCGCGGTGCTGGAGATCGAAGATATCCCGTCTACTTATGCTATCTCTTTTCTCTTTTATGATGTTCCTATGCTTAGACCTAGCTGCTTCAGCCGTTAGCGATAGGCTATGGCAGTACGATCAGAACGTAGATGTAGTTCGGCTTGCAGGTCGAGTGGCAGAAGCTCTGGACGCTGCGATTCTACTATGGGTAGGTTTTGATCGCTTGCCACCGCTACTACATGCCAGTCATTGAGGAGCACAGGATCGTTAAGCCTCTCTTGTCCCTATCTTTTGTGGTACCCGCTTCATCTGTTCGCTCTATCTTGTCTGTATATCTTGATGATAATCTGAGAAGAGAGAACCAATTGCCAGCCTGTATAATAATGCAGAGAGGTGTATATTATATAATCACGAGTAAGGTCAATCAGTTTTACATTAGAAATAGTATAGGACATTTCTGAAGAATAATTAGAGTATTTTGTCTGCTGTTGACCTCTATTCGTTTTTGCATGTTAGAAGGTAAATCTCCGATCTCTGATGTTTACCTGAGATTTAGGCATACCTGTCTGCTTGTATAGAATTCAAAGATAGAAGGATAGAATTGGATATGCTACAACTTGATCAACGTCAATTGGGTAATTCTGGTATTACAGTGCCATCGTTAGGTGTAGGCATCTGGAGTTGGGGTGATAAGAGCTTCTGGGGCTACGAGCGAGATTACACGCGCAACGATATTGCTGAAGCTTATAAAATCTGCCTTGATTCTGGATTGAACTTTTTTGATACCGCCGAAGTTTATGCTCGGGGTGAGTCAGAGCGTATCCTTGGGGCATGCAGGCGTGATGATGGGCGTCCGATCATTATTGCTAGTAAATTCATGCCTCTACCAGATGGTTTCTCCCGCCGTAACTTGCTGACTGCCCTGGATAATAGCCTGGTGCGCCTGGGTGTGCAGCAAATTGATCTCTATCAGATTCACTTTCCGAGCCCTTTCTACAATGTGCATGGTCTGATGGATGCCCTGGCCGAAGCCGTTCGCTCTGGCAAAGTGCGGGCTGTGGGTGTGAGTAATTATAGTGCAGATCTGATGCGTAAAGCTCATGCTCGCCTGGCCCGCCACGATATTCCGCTCGCTTCAAACCAGGTTCACTTTAGCCTTTTACATCGCAAGCCTGAGGTCAATGGAGTCCTGGACGCCTGTCGCGAGCTGAATGTGGCCTTGATCGCGTATACGCCGTTGGAGCAAGGTTTGCTAACTGGCAAGTATCGAGCAGGTGGCAAGCAGACTCCATTGCCTTCATTCCCACGCCGTCTGATGCAAACAGGCCTGCGTTCGTCCCGACGAAAAATGGAAGCTCTGTTTGAGGTGATGGAGGAGGCTGCACGTGCGCATGATAAAACAATTGCCCAGGTAGCGCTCAACTGGCTACTGTGCAAAGACGAGTGTATAATTCCTATTCCTGGAGCTAAGAACGCACGCCAGGCACGTGAAAATGCTGGTGCCATCGGCTGGCGCTTAACTGAGGTGGAGCAAGAACGTATCGCCCGGGCAGCCCAGACATGGTTACGCTAGCCAATGACCCACTATTGAAATGAGCACCCCGAAGGCGTGCGAATGAGTAGGTGAAGAGAGATATGCATCGTGGTGGGTGCGTGACACTCTCTCGGTTATGCCTCAGGCTTGAGGCGTACTAGCATAACGCCGAGCCAGAGTATCCATAGGGCGAATAAGAGTGTTGCAATGGTCGTGATAGTGCTCTGGCCGCTTCCGGGCGCACTTACTACTCCTATTGCGCTGATACAGAGCAGGGCTCCGACGAAGAGGGCGGCATAGCCAAAGTTGACCCATATGTCGGGCCAGAGATTGCGCCCTGTTCGTGCAATCATGGCCCCGAAAAAGAGGACACCGAGTCCTAGCAGGCCGGTGCCAACGGTGTTGGTGCTGATGGTGAAAATAGTAGAAAAGGTTGTTACAGTATTTATGGCTGCTCCCGTAGCGTATGGATTGCCTGCACTTACAAAATAGAGTGCGCTTATTAACGCACTCAGTACATAAATACCTAGTCCAATCAGGCCCAGCCAGGCTGCCAATACGGCAAAGCCTTTGCCCCGCCAGGCATATTCGGGCATACCGTCGTTCTTGTCGTTCTCGCTTGCTTGATTCTCTAGCTCTTTCGGCCCTTTTGTGTCTGTTATCTGCTCTTCGAGTTGCTCTTCATCTTCGTCCTCCAGTTCCTGCTGGCCCATAATCTCTTGTGCGACGATAATTCGATAGAGCGCGAATGGAAAGCTAATGAGCAGGGCAAATGCGGCAATAAGGATGGCCCGGTAGATAATAAACTCTATAATATGTGTACCAATCCAGACCAGGTAGGCTGTATAGCGCCCGCCACCGGTGGGAGTGAGGGCAGCACCAAAGCCTGTAGGACCGAGTATGATAATCTGGTAGAGTGGCGCTGCCAGGAGAATCAAGAGTGCGCTCACAAGATAATAGAATCCATTTGAACGCAGTCTCGCTACTATGCTACGTTTCATTTTGTGATGCCTTACTACAGTGGAATAGAGAGCACATTGTGTCCTTCACGTCCACTTTGCACAAGGTGTGAGATGAAAAGTTCGATGACGAAGGGTTTCTCGTAGAGTGGGCTGTTTGCATCATCCATGAAGAAGATGTGTAAGCGTTCTCGTCGCCCGCTTGGTCCCCCACTCAATGGTTGCATCGGCATCGTTATCTCCGCCACATACCCCTCGCCGGGCATCTGTATATCGGCCTGTTGCACAATATAAGCGTAGTTTTGATAGAGGGCCGAGCGTACTTCAATATGTACTTTCTCTCCTTTCATCAACGCGCTAAGGCCGGCGGCCTGAGTGCCTGCGGGTTTGTCTCTGCCGATGACGTTGATACGAATGGAGTAGCTCTGGCTCGGTTGGATGCGCAATGGCGTTTCAATAAGTGCTGCAGCTTTTGTGCTGTTTTGTGGTTCACCCACCAGGAAGTGTTGTACCTGTTTTAGGAGCGAGCCGTCTTTTGGCCCTGCAACTTGTTTTGATACAGCCCGGTTTGCTCCACCAATCTCTCTCAAGCGTACTAGTTTGGGTGTAGCGGTCTTAACGAAAAGCGCTTTCAACCGTTCGCTGATAGGTTCTTTGACGTTGGTCGCCTGGTTTTGGACGCTCGTTGTTCCCTGAGTCTGGAGTGCGCGTGTATTGATCTCCTCCTGCTGGTCTCTTTCTTCCTGATTTTTTATCTGCTCATGCACATTCGACGCTTCTAGCCCCTGATATTTGAATGGGATTGTATCCAACCGCTCTATTGCGGGGGCACTATTCTGCGTCTCCTCTTTCTTTGCCTCTTCTGTTACTAATGGGTTAAGTGTAATAGTATGTTGATCTTCTATATGCAGTATCTCCCCATGCAATTCGATGGGTTTCTCATCCTGAATATCTATAGGATCAGCTTCTATTACCCTTGCCGCGTTCTTCCCCAACTCATCTCTCTGTTCGTTGGAGGGATAATCTTCTTCTGCTATGTAGGGTGCTTGTTCGTTTGCTGTTGAGTCTACTGCTCTACTGCCTCGATCTGTCTCCTCTTGTAGTAACCCTTCTTCCACTGGTTCCTCCCCGCTTTGCTTTCCTTGTGTTTCCGCTTTGCCTATTTTGATCTTCGATAAATAGCGCCGGGCCATCTGAGCCTGGAGTGGAACAACCGAGATTGTTGCGTCCTCCGTTGCTTCTGGGACTTGTTTATCTACTGCCTCGTCAATAGTATTATCGGCAGTAGGTGAAGAGATGCGTATCTCTTCTTTGTTTTGTTGTTTATCCTGTTGCGTTTCAATGTTGTGTACGAGGTGCGGCAAGCTTTTCTGTATGTGACGTGCATTGTTAGAGTTTGTGTCTAGCTGTAACAGCGCTTCTGAGAAGTCGCTCGCGCTCTGATAACGCTCTTCCTTCTCTAATGCGAGTGCGCGCATGACGACTCCATCAATAGCGCTATTGATATGTGGATTGATCTCCCGTAAGCTTGCCAGTGGTTGCCTCATCCTCTCCGCTGCGTCTCTTGGAGTTACTCCTGAGAGTAGCAGATAGAGGATAGCTCCCAGACTATATATGTCGGAGCGGGGTTCGCTTTCTCCTATTACTGTCTCTGGCGCATAAAAATATGCAGCATTTGTATCAATCGATGGGCGAGGAAGAAGTGGAGGTAAGAGCACTGGCAACCATGAAATCATCAAGGCCGGGTCGCCCTCAAAATTTGTATCGTTTACTAAGATAGTATCTGGATCAATATCGCCGGCAACGATATTGTTCTTATGCAGGAGTTCTAGCGTGCGGCTGAGGCGGTACGTCCAGGCTATAGCAACTTGTTCGTCTGGTAACCCTATGCCGCTTTGTAGTAAGCTGAAGAGTGTAGATAGATGACGTCCCTGGAAATTTGTTTCTTGCTTCGGCCATGTGGCAATGACATAGAGGTGTCCTTGAAAGTAGCGCAGATCGACCAACCGCATAAGCGTTGGCAGAGAATGGCGCCTCAACAGGTTATATTGATATTGGAATGCCTCGATTGTCCTGGCCCGTTCCTCATCCTTCAGTGTGCTCAGATCAATTGTATTAATAGCCACTGCTTGTTGCTGCTGATTATCGAGGGCAAAGAAGAGTTGTGTGTACGGCCGTCGTCGCACAAGCGATGTGATGCGATAGCGTTCGACGATGTCGCTGTAGTCTGGCGTCTCACTCTCTTGCTTTTTGACGCGTGCGCCGCACTGACCGCAGAATGTGGCATACTGAGGTAGTACTGCTTCGCAACGCGAGCAGCGTAGAATATCAGACTGGTCGTTCTCTGCTGGTGTTTGTGTTGCACTCATGCTAACGGCACGCCCTTTGTATCCAAAATATTTTCCCTACTGAAAATTATAGCACACAGAATATGTTCAGGTGCGTGATTAAGAGATGCAATAGGTAGGAAATATGGGTCTTTTTCTCCACCGTTTTCTTGTTTCTTCGCTTTCGTTCTTATAATTTGATGAGAGTTTGCTTTGGATGACTTTTTCCCCTTGTCACCCGTCACATGTTTTGTTAAAATCCATGTGGAACTATACTCGCATTCTGTCTTCCCTGACTCGACTGGTCCCGCTGGTCATGTTCTGGGAATCGGGAGATGCTACAATACTCATAGAGTAGACAACTAATTTAAGGATATGTATATTCTCCTTTTTATTTGAGCTTGAATCTACAATCCGCTACCCGATGGAAACCGGAGGTATGTTTTTATGGATTTAGCCACCCTCTTGTTCTGGATTTTTGCCGTGATCCTGGTGGG
>CAXTXB010000215.1:0-5846 GCA_964247965.1 uncultured Dictyobacter sp.
GCAAGTAAGGAGCACCTTTATGGAAGATAAGCATGCAGCGAAGCGATCATGGGTACTTGTTGGCACCTGGTTTGGCACTATTGCTCTGCTTGGTTTGATGAAACGTATTCTGGACAAACAGAAAGGCTCGTAAGAGGGTACCAGAACTCCATAGTGATGGATATCTCTCCTCACACGCCCATCCGCATGCCTTCGGCGTGCCCGTTTTTATTAAAATGAATAGCTCATCTCGAATTGTTGAAAAATGAGCAGGCAACACGTGTTGTTCCTCATTTTTCAACAATTCGAGATGAGCTATTACTCTGCAAAGGCCAAAGTATTTGCCCTTGTTTTTGGCAAATTTCTCTGGTATACTCCCTAGAAAGGTTAGTGTAACAAAGACACCTTTTATTTTTTGTCAGAGTTGTAAGTGTACATTGTACACTTACTCAAAGGAGAACAATGAGGCATGACGCACTACCAAACGTTTGATGTTGCTATTATAGGTGGTGGTATTGCCGGGCTTTCAGTGGCGCTCCGTTTGCCTGAGCATCTGCGTGTTGCGCTTTTTACGAAGGGGCAGCTTGGTGAGAGCAACACAAGGTATGCACAAGGTGGGCTCGCGGTCGCGCTGGGCGTGGATGATAGTCCAGAGCTCCATTTGCAAGATACGCTAGCGGCGGGGGCGGGACTGTGTGATGAGGAGGCGGTGCGTATCCTGGTAGAGCAAGCTCCAGAGGCTGTGCGCTGGTTGATTCAGATGGGTGTTCAATTTGATCGCATTGACGATGAGATGGGGGATGGGGTGCACTCTACACCTGATGGGCTGCTGCTTGGGCGCGAAGGTGCTCATAGCCGTTGGCGTGTACTGCACGCGGGTGGAGATGCTACTGGCGCGGAGATCGAGCGCGCGCTGCTGAACGCTTTGCGAAAGCGCCCAGAGATTGAAGTGTATGAAGAGACGTTTGTCAGCAATCTACTGGTTAAGGATGGTCGTTGTGTTGGTTTGCAAGTGCTGGATCGGGATGGACAATTTTTTGAACTGGCAGCGCATAGGGTTGTCCTGGCAAGTGGCGGTGCTGGTGGTCTCTGGCTGCATACGTCGAATCCATCAGGAGCAACTGCAGATGGTGTAGCCCTGGCCTGGCGGGCAGGGGCAGCGCTGAGCGATCTTGAGTTTATGCAGTTTCATCCCACCGTTCTGGTAACGCAGGGCTCGTCTCACTTGATTTCCGAGGCTGTACGTGGCGAGGGCGCATACCTACGAAATCATGCTGGAGAGCGCTTCATGCCTCGCTATAGCTCACAGGAAGAACTGGCTTCCCGCGATGTGGTAGCGCGCGCTATCCTGAGCGAGATGATAGCTGAGCAGACCGATTGTGAGTACCTGGATCTCCGTCACTTGCCGGCTGACAAAATGTATGCCAGATTTCCAACGATTGCCGGCATCTGTAAGCACTATGGTCTGGACCTGGCTGCCGATCTGTTGCCTGTAGCGCCAGCCGCACATTACTGTATGGGCGGTGTGATGGTAGATACTTTCGGGCGTACAACCTTGCCAGATCTCTATGCGGTGGGTGAGGTAGCCTGTACAGGAGTGCATGGAGCGAACCGGCTCGCCAGTAACTCTCTACTTGAAGGCCTGGTTTATGGTATCCGTATCGCTGATCATCTTGCATCAAATACTGGAGAAAGAGATCAACAGTTCTCTCCGCGAGCAACAAGCTTCATAGCCTATGACGATAGACTTAACAACATAAGGACATCGTCATCAGGTGAAGCAGATGACTGTAACAACCAGAAAGTGAGGTACAAGCTGCGACAGTTAATGTGGAAATATGTTTCGCTCTGTCGTGATCACGAAGGATTGTTGTTAGCCAGGTGGGAGATATGGCTGCTACGAGAGAGCCAGCAGAACCTGATGTCTCATGTCAGGCAGGAAACATTAGAGACCATAAATATGCTGCAAGTGGCCGGGCTTGTCGTGGTGGCGGCACTAGAACGCTGCGAGAGCCGTGGGAGTCATTGGCGTCTCGATCATCAGGACCAGGATGCAAGTGGACGGCACTATGCTTTTCAGCCCCTAGATATTGATGTCTATGCGTCCATTCAAAAGGAGGTTATGCCACATGTATAAGCTTCCACTAGAACTTATCGAGCATGCTTTGGAAGAAGACGGCGCGTACGCTGATATCACAACGTTGAGTACTGTCTCTGAGCAGCAGCGGTGTAAAGCAAGTATGATCGCACGTCAAGCAGGTAAGGTCGTTGGAATGACGATAGCTGCGCAAACATTTCGCCTTCTAGACGAGCGCGTCTCTGTTGAAATACTGGTGGGGGAAGGAGCGTCTGTGCAGGCAGGCGAGAAGCTGTTGCTGCTCAGCGGGCCATCGCGCGCGATCTTAAGCGCTGAACGTGTAGCACTTAATTTTATGGGCCGCTTATCCGGTATTGCCACGCTCACCGCGCACTGTGTGCAGGCAATAGAAGGAACACAGGCGCGTATTCTAGATACGCGCAAGACCACTCCAGGTCTCCGGGCGCTGGAGAAAATGGCGGTGCAACTGGGCGGGGGGCAGAACCATCGTTTTGGTTTGAACGATGGCGTACTGATCAAGGACAATCATATCAAAGCGGCGGGGGGAATTGCTCAGGCTGTTTCTGCCGCGCAAACAAAGGCTCCGCACCTGCTGAAGATCGAAGTAGAGTGTGAAACACTGGCGGAGGTTCAGCAAGCTTTGGAAGCTGGAGCAGATGTCGTGCTTCTAGATAATATGGATATCGGGATGACAGGTCAAGCAGTTACAATTATACGTCGGCAGGCCTCTGGAGTATTGATCGAAGCCTCAGGTAATATTGGCACTAATCAAGAGCGCCTTGCTGCAGTTGCCGCCACAGGCGTTGATTTCATCTCGCTTGGAGCACTAACCCATTCCGCGCCCAATTTTGATATCTCATTAGAGTTTGCATAAGAGTTGCATAGGCTAACACAGAGACGATATGGAGACGACACAAAGGAGAAAACTCATGGCTATCAAAGTAGAGTGTGCAGAGAGCCAGGAAACGCGTGTATTGCCCCTGCTTAACCCCCAGACTCGGGCCAGGCATGATCTCAGCAAGCGCAGCGATGTTATCCCACAATTCTATGCAGAGATGGATGGCGAAGAGCTGGACCGACGTATCAGTGCTGCCAGGGATGCGCTCGGTAAGCGGCTAGTGATTCTTGGACATCACTATCAGCGTGACGAAATCATCAAGTATGCCGACTATCGGGGCGACTCTTTCAAGCTTGCCCAGCTAGCTGCTGCGCGTCCTGAGGCCGACTACATCGTCTTCTGTGGCGTGCATTTTATGGCTGAGAGCGCCGATGTATTGAGCGGGCCTCATCAGAAGGTCATACTGCCAAACCCCGCTGCAGGCTGTTCTATGGCTGATATGGCGAATATCGCTGAGGTCGAAGAGTGCTGGGCCATGCTGCACGAGTCGCTGGGGGACGACGCTGGAATCATCCCCGTCACTTACATGAACTCTGCTGCCAATCTTAAAGCGTTCTGTGGAAAAAATGGAGGCATCGTCTGCACTTCTTCGAACGCTCCCGCCGTCGTCGAGTGGGCCTTTCAGCAGGGGAGGCGCGTCCTCTTCTTTCCCGATGAGCACCTGGGTCGCAACACAGGACTGAAATATGGCATTAAGGGAGAGCAGATGGTCGTGTGGAATCCGAAAGACCCCATGGCGACTGAGAATGCAGAAGAGGAGCTTAAAAACGCGCGTATTATTCTCTGGAAAGGTTACTGTTCCACCCATATGCGCTTCAGTAGTGAGCAGATAGCCAAAGCTCGTGCCGACTACCCCGGCATCAACGTCATTGTGCATCCGGAGTGCCGTCGTGAAGTTGTAGAGGCAGCTGATCTGTACGGCTCAACAGAATACATCATTCAGCAGATCGAGCGTGCTCCAGCGGGGAGCCAGTGGGCGGTGGCCACCGAGATCAATCTAGTACACCGCATCGCGCATGAGAATCCAGATAAGTTCATCTTCTGTCTCGACCCTATCGTCTGTCCCTGCTCAACCATGTATCGTATTCATCCCGCTTACATCGCCTGGGTGCTGGAGGCACTGCTGCGAGGTGAAGTAATCAACCAGGTAAAAGTAGATGAGGACATAGTGTATTGGGTACGCGTGGCTCTAGAACGTATGCTGGCACTTGCCGCCTGACGGGCGAGCATTTCCTTATAAAGCGCAAATAGGGCGAACTGCAAAAAACGTCAGTTTTTTTGCAGTTCGCTCTTTATTACAGATCTGTAATGGTGTAAAATGAATTGTGATGATTTACATAGAGACAAAGACTAGTGTGGAAAGTTAGCGATAGATTTGTTGCTTAAGAGAGTAGCTGACTTCCAGGATAGGTGCGTTGTTGGCTGATGAGTGCAGCGAAGATATGTGAATGCGTGAGTGAGGAGAGACGCTCATCGCGCTAGGGCTCCAGCGCTCTAATATGTTATAAAGAAGAGAGAAGATAAAACTATGCTCGAACAATCACGAATCAATCTAATACCGCATCTTTTCTCGTGGAGAGTCACTTTCTTCTTGCTTATAGTTTTATTTTTGAGCTCCGCCTGTAGCGGAACAGGGGCAAGTGCGACAGAACCATCTGCTGCAACACCAAAGGTTGTGCATACGCAAGTACCTACACCGAAGCCTACAGTAGCTATGAATCCTTTTCCTCAGGGGCATGTTTATACAGATGCCAAGCTTGGTTTCCAGTTAATGCTGCCCCAGGACTGGCAGGCTCATGCTCAGCCGGGCTCGCAGGCCGCGCCGGGCAATGCCGCTGTGACGCTGACCACTGGCGATGAGCAAGATACTCACGCTGTGATCTATCTTGGAGTCTTCGAAGGGGCGGATATGCCGGCGGCATTTGCGGCCCGGGGCACTCCCACTTTACATGTCGGGCCATATCCCGGCTTTAGCGCTGATCGCACGCCAGCCGATAAGGGTAGAGCAAATTGCCTCGTACGTATCTTCCTGGCCGGCAATGATTATGTCAAAGGGGACTGGTGTTCGCACGATACTGCTGCCCATCAAGCGCTCTTTGAGCAAGTGTTAGGAACATATCAGCATGCCCCCACCGATTTTGTCCCGCGTGGGACAACGCCTCCGCCGCCACAAACATGCGCTGGTATGCAGCATATGCTTGGTTATGGGAATGTGCAGTGGGGCCAGGCATTAGCAACGCCAACTTCAGTAGGCTGGCGTCAGCTCCAATCAGGCGTGGCTATTTGTAGCAATGATAACTCATCTGACTGGTATCTGTTTCAATGCACTGAATTGGCGAATCGATTTCTTTCTGAGCGCTGGGCCTTGCCGCGTATTCCAGGATCGGCTGGTCGCTACTATGATTATTATCAGGATGGCACTCTGCATCCTGGCACTATTCATACATTCCCGGCTGAAAGCTATCAGATATCGGACGATGCCAGCCAGGGGAAAAGCGCGTTTCGCCCGGCGGCAGGCGACCTCCTGATATTTCAAGATGTGAATAACGCTCAGACCGGCTGGAAGTCGGGTCTGACAAACTCGCCAGGACATGTCGCTGTAATTGTAGGAGTCGACGATCAATATGTCTATGTCGCGCAGGAGAACTATAGCGACAGAGCATATTTCCTGGCCCTCCCCATTCGCCAGGTTGCAAATGGATATGCAATTACCGATCTTACTGGTTTAAGCAACCGTATTGTCCGCGGTTGGATTCACTTTACCGTAAACGGTGGCGCTCGCAGTTAAGCACTAAACGGGTCATGCCAAACTTTTGAAAATGATGAACATTGCGTTTTTACCGGCTCTTTTTACGCCCAGCGGGCGTAAAA
>CAXTXB010000215.1:5856-8812 GCA_964247965.1 uncultured Dictyobacter sp.
ATGGCTTTTATCCCGGCCTATATCCCCCCCGCCGGCATAAAAAAGAGCGTAAAAAAAGTAATTTTTAATAATTTTTAAAATTTTTGCCATGACCCATTTGATTGAGCACAAGCTGAACTTGACAATTTTGCTCAGATATGCTATACTAGCCGAGTAAGTTGAAAAATAACTTTTTGATTCCTCTTTTATATTCAGACAGAAAGAGTCGGAGGTGCATCGTGTTCGATCGCAGACTACACCACGGCCGGAACATGTTTGTCTGGATATCCCGCCACGAGAACTCCTTATCCATTCTCGGATGTCCAGAAAGCTTTAAATAGAAAAAGCTGGAGTTTCTTTGCTTCTTTTGCATTCCGCTCATTAAAGAAACCGTATATGCTGTTTCCTGACGATATCGTCTCAGCGTGAAATGCTGCGCAAAATGCTTGTCGCTATGGGGCAAACCGTTTAGCATGGATTTTTTACAGAAGCTTGTGTTCTCCCTTTGCTGATGAGCTTTTGCTTCTTGCGCCTTTTTGTGTCCAAATTTCTTCATGCGTATTCGATCTACGCTTCGGGGTAACACCAGGAGTGTAAAGAGGTGAGAATATGTTACACTTCAAAAAAGGTATGATAGTATTAGATCATGATGAGCAGACATCCAGCATGACGAAGATCGGCCGTGCTCAAAGACATGTTGCTCTCTATGACGAGATCGATGGCAAAGAGCAGAAGCAAGAGAAGCGCGCACGCCGCTTTGTACGAGGTATGATGGTCGTAGTGCCGCGAAAAGAGGGTAAATAAACTGATCATCCGAGGTAGCTCATAGTGTTAAAGAGGCAGTATGAGCTACCTCGCCTCACTATGAAACGTAATTGTTTTCGCAATCGTACCACACCTATACGAGTAACCTCTCTATCGTCATGCATTCATATAGCTCTAGTAGGAAAGAAAAGTCTATGGATCATCCTCAGGAAACGCAAGAAGAACATCTTCAGGGTAAAACCATCTTAGTGGTTGAGGATGATGCTAGTGTTGGCGCGAGTCTTGTACAGGCGATTGTCGAAGAAACGCCTTATCTCGCCTTCCTGGTAATTGACCCTCTAGAGGCACTACAAGTTATGCGCGATCTCAAACCCGACATGCTGCTACTTGATTTTCAGCTGCCACACATGAACGGTCTTGAGCTCTATGATCGCATGCGGGCTCAGAAAGTACTCTCGGATATCCCTATCTTAGTTATTAGTGCGAACCTGCCACAAAAGGAGATCGAGCGACGACATCTCATCGGCATGCGTAAGCCATTCGAACTAGACGACCTGCTGGATACCATCAAAAAAGTACTCAGTTCTCCAGAAGATTATGTTGTGACACGCGATAAAAAATAGGTACTTGAAAGGCAGATATTTTATGAGTGAAGTAGAAATCAAAGAGCAGCAGCCAGCTCCCGACTTTACCCTTCCCGCTGTGGGGAGCGATGATATTGTGAAAAATGACCAGGTGCATCTGGCAGATCTTCGAGGAAAGAACGTTATTCTTTATTTTTATCCAAAAGATGATACCCCCGGCTGCACTGCTGAAGCGTGCTCTTTCCGCGATGCCGACCATGAAATGCAAAAGCGGGGAATTGTCGTGTTGGGTGTAAGTGCCGATGACATTGCTTCGCACCAAAAATTTGCCGACAAATACGGCTTGTCCTTTCCTTTGCTGGCGGATACAGATACCAAGGTTTCGCAAGCATACGGGGTATGGAAAGAAAGAGATATGTTCGGCAAAAAGTATATGGGCGTCAACCGTGAAACCTTCTTGATTGATAAAGAGGGGATCGTCCGTAAAGTCTGGCCGAAAGTCAAGGCAGCTGAGCATGCCCAGGAGGTTCTGGAAACTGTCGAGTCATTAGGACTTTAATTTGAAGGATTGGTTTGGAGAAAGAAATCAGGAATGTTTCTTTCTGATGTTTTCTATATTTTGCACTTTCCCAAACGACTGCACGATAGGCAGTCGTTTGGGAAAGTGTAAAGAAGTTATTTGATTTTCTCGTCTTCTCGCTCTGCCTGCGCCCACTCCTCATCGATCTTCTTACGGCGTGCACGGCGGATGCGAGCTCGCTCAATAATGATATGCTCGTCGTTGTCAGCTGGTGTAAGGGGCGGTACCGGCGTTGGCTGGCGCTGCTCATCGATAGCCACATAGATCACATAACTACTGGCAATCTCGCGCACCTCGCGCGTGATCAAGTCTTCGGTGGTAACAACCACACCGACTTCCATACTTGTACGGCCGACAAAGTGCATCTCACAGTTGACCGTGACCATGTCCCCGATAAAAGCGGGAGCCAGGAAGTTGAAAGTTTCCACCCGCGCCGTCACCACGCTACGCTGGCTATGTTTAATTGCGACGATTGCAGCGGATTCGTCGACCATACGCATGATAACACCGCCGTGCACGTTTCCTTGCCCATTGGCGTCGATTAATTCCATCATTCGCCGTGTGGAAGTGCGGGAATAAGCGATGCTGCGTCCCTGCGTCAGATCTACAGGAGGTAAGTTTTGATATCTACTAAATATTCTCTCGAATGGGTCCATCAGTTTTCCAATTTGTCTGAGTAGTCTTGTCGAACGATCTTCTCATTTAGATCATCTAGATCATCTGGCACACGAGCTCGCCAGGTAGAAAATAGATACGTCAGGGGTGCCTGGCAATAGCGATTAAGCCATTGTCAACACTTTTCCGCGCAGTCCGGCGGGTGATTGCAGGCCGTAGCGCGTGAGTAGAGTAGGGAGCACATCGTAGATTTGAGCCCCGGTAAGTGTCGTGCCATGCCCTGGATGTTGTGGATCGTAGAAAATCATTAAGCCATACTGTGCATGGTTGGCATCGTCTGGCCCCGTATTATTTTCTGTCGTGTAGATGTCACCACTACCTATAGTGCCGACTGCACGACAGGCTAGATCGCCGAAGTCAACAATGACATCGG
>CAXTXB010000216.1:0-8792 GCA_964247965.1 uncultured Dictyobacter sp.
GTCAACTCCTCTTTCTTCAGTAAAATTTATAGGTTACAGATGCGTGGCCAGCGACCTTCACTGGTAAACTGTCGAAGTATAGGCATATGGATTCCTCCCTTCTTTCTTCTCTACATAATAACAAAGCAGGGTGACGGATCTATTTCGAAAGAGCCAGGAATAGCTTCATTGTCAAAGACTGATGGCTACTGCTCATTAGAACGCAGCTCGTTGACCGCCTCGAACATATCACGAGTATCGATCCCAGAGTTTTGTGAAATTTCGCGCAAGCAATTCACACGTCTTGTAAATGCAGCCATAAAGTCCTGAGGAGAGAGGCCCAACCAACCCGCCAGATCATCAAGAATCGACTGATCAGCATGCTCAAAGCTATCGTCGAACGAATTCCAGAGAGAGAGAGGAACAGGAACGACTGTACCAGGGTGCGCGGGATCAGCATTGGGCTGAACAAAATGGGTTGTAAACCAACGGCGCCTGGCAGGATACGAACTGTTGACCAGACCGATATTCACAATCACGCCCAGCCGTCGAATATCGTCCGGGCTAAGGCGGAGATCGCGCTGGTACATAGAAAGAACATCGTCGATTGTATCAGCATGCACGCTTGTAGCCACATGAAAACCTTGAGCGGGCAGTTGCAGATAGCGACGGGCGATGCGGCCCCACATATAGATAGGTAAATGATCACTCACCTCGTTACACAGCGCATAGGTCATAGATGGATCTATATCGGGCAAGCGGGTAAAAGCGAAGTTCTCATACATCCCTGACATGTAAGCCAATGCGGTTCCTTCTGGCAGAAATTGTAAGAGGGCATTAAGTGTTGTCGTCTTACCCACACCTGGTTGAGGATCGGTCGGTCCGGCCACAGTCAGCGAGGCACCGTGTTCGAGGAGCATCCAGACCAGGGCAACAGTTTCAGCATCAACACTTTCGAGCGCGATAATCTGAGCCAGGGAGAGAGGCCGACGCGACTCATAGTGCCAGTAATAACGTTCGTAGGGGTCACGAGGATCAAACATGCTGTGCTTTCCTTCCAAGCGAGATCTGGGCAACGCTATTTCACTGTATACACAACCTACAATTTCTGCTCGCCGGCTTCCTGAACCACTTCAGGCTGCCCTGGAGCATCCGTTGACGCTTCGGGTTGGAGGGCTTTCGATTGTGATTCTTCTGATTGTGCAGCTTCAGGTTTTGTTTCCTCTGGTTTCGGCTGTTCGGGAGCGGGAGGCTTTAGCCAGCCGGGCTGAGGGTTCCAGCCGATTGAAACGACGTGGGGATGCTCCTCTTTATCGATCTCAATGGTAGTTACCGAAGCATTATCGATATGGACAGAGCCAGCCCGAGCAGTATCCAGACCGGTATAGTGAGCGACCAGCAATTTCACTACGTCGGCATGGGCTACAAAGGCAAGATAAGAACCAATATTTTCTTTAGAGCGCCAGCGCTCTACAGCGGCCACAACTCTTTGCTGAACCTGTCCAAAGGTTTCGACACCTTCGGGGGCGACCATAGGATCTCGCACGTACTCCTTCCAGGCAGGGTCACTTTTTGAGATCTCATCGATTGTTCTACCGGCCCAGGGGCCGACATTCGTATCCATAAGATCCGGTTCCAGCTGTATCTCCAGATCGCGTCCAGCGGCTAAGTAAGCTGCAGTATCGCGAGCGCGTTCTAGAGGACTACTTACGATCGCGCTAATAGGCAGAACCCTGAGAGCTTCAGCCAGGCGAGTGGCCTGCTGGCGGCCTACGTCGTTAAGAGCTACGCCCGAAAGTTGCCCAGGCAAACGATGTTCAACATTCCAGGTTGTTTGCCCATGTCGAACGATGAGCAGAGTTTGTTTCATATGATCTTGTACACTTCCTATGCTTTGTTGTGAATGAAGCGAGAAGTGCATACGCCAGTGCAGGAAGCGAACCCCCACACTGAGATAGATACTCAGTACATGTATCCATGGTATCCATGCATATACAATTCTTAACGGCCTTATCGAAGAGCCAGGTGAGCGCATCATATGCGGGTAATCTCCACTCTTTTTACATAGTGTTGTGGTTGCGATGCCCACAGCAGTTTCTGCGCCCAATGCTCTACAGGGCCAATGAGCTCCCTGTACACACGTACGGCCGAGCCAACTAATTGTATCTAATTGTATCAGCGGAGGGGTTGAAGGTGCAACTGAAGTGCTCTTAATGAGTCATGCCGCCATAAGTTAAGGTTTGGGTATATTTTTTTTTTTTTTGAATTTTCTTTTATTGTGAGCTCCTTTTTTTGGGTGACCGCGCAAAAAAAGGAGCTCACAATAAAAGTTTCCCAACCGTATCGAATTCGGGATGACTCATTAAGGCAAGACGTTTAATCAGGTCTTCGTGTTGTCACTGCCGGTGGAATATCGATAGATGCCAACAGTGTATTGCCAGAAGAGAAGGCGCTTGTCTTCGGCAAGTTCTGTTGAATCTGGGGAATAGAACCTGCAGTGCAGACGCTGGAAGGTTGATTCTGGGTAATACTACAGATGGAAGCTGTAATATAGTTAGCAGAACCGAGCACAGCTTGCGAGATCTTGCTATTCGGGTCTTTTATCTGGTCAGCAATCTGTTGGTGGCTATTACCAATCAGGATATCTGGAGCATAGAAAGCACCAGACGAGACCAGCTGATTGCCAATGTCCATGAAAGGATAAGCTCCCGTGCTCTGGGTATATGGAGGAGCATCATACTTACTTACCAACTGCTGTTGATCAGGAGAGAGCGCTTGCAGGGCCTGAGGTTGAGCCTGATTATCTTCCACCTCAACTGGCACGAAATCGAGATACTGGCTGGTATAAGTACTTTTGTAAAACGAATAGGTTGGAACACTATTTTCTGACGAAACGATTGCTGTGAGCGGCTTATTGAACTGACCGAAACGGCTAAGGGCAACGATCATAGACAAGAGTTGCGCCGCACAAAACGTGCATTATTCAGCACCCATGTAGAAAAACTGAGGTTTCCCCGTTGGACCTTTAAGCACAGGAGTGTTTTTCACCGGCTGAAGAAGTGATTTCACGCTGCTATCAACCCCACCGGTACCGACAGTTGAAAGCAGACCTGGATCGACATGTGTAATAGTACTGAAGACCTGAGGTGTCGCTGTTGGAACCGTAGCCTTTGGCTGGTTAGCGATAAACACAAAGATACCAACAATGACGAGAACGCCGAGCAGGATGCCTCCTCCTATCAGGAGGCCCGAGTTTGACTTTTTCGCGCGCGATCTACGCCCACGAGACTGTGATACATGAACATTTTGATTTGTATTTGTGCGTTGCTGGCGCTGCTGACGTTCTTGTTCACGTCGCTGGGCGGCCGAAGCAGGACGACTTTTTGTTTTCGCCATTCCGTCTAACCTTTTGACTATAATACACTCATTGGTTCACAGAATATTGTAACATAGAAGCTACATACTGTATAGTTTGCTAAAAGGGCAGGGCACTCGCGTGGCAACAATTTCTTGCGATTGTTGTTAGACGCCTGTGCATATTTCCTGCTAGCTCCCAACGACAACCGCAAGAAATTGTCGCTACGCGGGGCGTCTCACGAGTAGCTTTCCAGGAGGACAAAAAAGTCATGACATCTATGTATGAGCGGAAAGGGATGAATTTGCCGCGTTTGCAGCATGCTTCGCTGCCCGTTGCCAGCGGAGAACAGGCGAAGGTGCGGGAATTTTATGGTGGAGTGCTCGGGCTCAAGGAAAAGCAAGCTCCTGCTGGGCTCGCGGCGCGGGGTATTATCTGGTTCGCGGCAGGGGACAATGAGATGGAGCTCCATCTTATTCCTGATGATGAACACCTTCCGAACCCAAAAGAGGGGCGACACATCTGCCTGGAAGTAACTGATGTAGAGCAGTGGAGGGTCACTATCAGGGATGCGGGGTATGAGATTATCGAGGATACGCCTATCCTGAATCGTCCACGCTTCTTCTGCCACGATCCGTTTGGGAATCGGCTGGAGTTTACAACCATTGAGGGTGACTATCTCAGCTGAATAGTTGCAAAGCGCTTGACAAAGTCTTCTTAATAGAGTATGATCCTAGCGGTCGATACGAATAGTATTGAGCAAGCCTCGTTCGTCTAGCGGCCTAGGACATCGCCCTTTCAAGGCGGGGATCACGGGTTCGAATCCCGTACGAGGTAGTATTTTTGAGAAGCCTGGCAGCGCTATATATTTGAGTGCGCCAGGCTTCTCTTTATTTAAGGTGATTTTGTCGTTTCTTATCTTAGCCCATATGGAGTGCGAAAAAAGGCAAGAGATTGTCGCTACACGCGTGTGAGCTGAGCATGGGCGGATCACTCTCATCCGCTCGATCGCGGCGTGACCGTAAGGCATTGTTGCTACGCGAGTAAGGATTGAACTATGATTAGTGTTGAAGAAGCGCTTATACAGATGTTGACCGAGATCAAAGTCCTGGAGGCGATCAAGGCACCACTCTCTGAGACGATGGGGATGATCCTGAGTGAGGACATAGTGGCGCAGGAGGATATACCGCCCTTTGACAACTCGGCAATGGATGGCTTTGCTTTAAGAAGCAAGGATAGTCGACAACAAGAGGGGAGACCAGCTCGACTACGGGTGACTGGAGGAGTGGCAGCTGGTTATGTTGCTGACCGAGAAATTGAAGAAGGCACGGCTATGCGCATCATGACGGGGGCACCCGTCCCACCTGGGGCAGATAGTGTCATTCAGATAGAGCTCACGCGCAATGCTGGCCCCAATAGCGATTGGGTAGAAATATTGCAGGAGGTGGCGGTCGGCAACAACATCAGGACAGCGGGAGACGATATGCGGCGCGGGCAGACGATAATAACGCGGAGTGCAGAGATAGGGCCGTGGGAGATAGGCATACTTGCCACACTTGGAGTAGCCCACGTTCCAGTTACCAGGCAAGCGCGCGTCGCGATCCTGGGGACCGGGGATGAACTTGTGGACATAGATCAAGCCTTACAGCCCGGCAAGATTCGGAATAGCAATAGCTACCTTTTAGAGGCGGCGGTCCGAAGTACAGGGGCCCAGGCGCATCGGCTGGGAGTTGCGCGCGACACAGCCGAGAGTCTGCGAGAAAAGTTTGCCGAAGCCAGAGACTACGATCTGATACTCACCTCCGGTGGAGTGTCCGTGGGCGACTTTGATCTGGTGAAGGACATCATGGCCGAACAGGGGCAGGTCGACTTCTGGCGCATCAATATGCGACCTGGAAAGCCGGTGGCTTTTGGACACATCGGAGGTGTACCGCTACTGGGCCTACCAGGCAATCCAGTTTCCAGTGCGGTCACGTTTCAGCTTTTCGGTAGGCCTATTTTGCGTAAGATGCAGGGACACAACCGACTCTTTAAGCAGCAGATCGAGGTCGAGGTGGCTGATGGAGTAGCAGATAAGGTGATGAGACGGCACTATGTGCGTGCCTGGGTGGCGTGGCAAGACGGCCGTTTTGTGGCACGTACAACAGGTAACCAGGGATCGCATGTAATGACCTCGCTATTACATGCCAATGCGCTGGTTATTGTACCTGAAGGCGGAATTCAGATTCATCCTGGCGACAAGGCCAAGGCAATGATGCTGGATTGGCCTGAAGTGGAGGACATGCAGTAAATCAAGAATGGCTCATCCCAACCTTTTGGGACATGAAGTACACCATATGTACTTCATGTCCCAAAAGGTTGGGATGAGCCATTCTGATTGAGCTATTTGTTTTTTAAAAGGTTGAGGCGGTAGCGGAGCTGATCACGAGAGATTTGAAGAAGGGAGGCGGCATGTACCTGATTGCCGCGCGAGTAGGCGAGGGCCTCCTGTATGAAGGAGGCCTCGATAGAGCACAGGAAGTTGGGAAGGTCAATCCCTTCAGGTGGAAGATGCAACTGATGCAAAAGTTCTTGTAAATGATAGGCACCAATGGTAGGAGATTTTCTGATATTCTCAGGAAGGTGTTCGGGCAGAACCAGGTTGGAATCACAGATAATGGAGATGTACTCGATCACGCTACGCAACTCGCGAACATTACCAGGCCAGGGGTAATCGCGCAATGCCTGCAGAGCCTCCTCGCTTATATGCAAAGGCTCAGAGCGCAGAGCATTTACCTGTCGGAGAAAGAATAAGACAAGAGGCTCCACATCCTCACAACGATCGCGGAGAGGAGGAATAAAAATTGGAATAACCTTTAAGCGGTAGAACAGATCCTCACGAAAAGCATTGCGAGACACAGCCAGGCGTAAGTCCACATTTGTAGCAGAAATGACTCGTAGGTCCACATGAACCTCTTTTGTACTCCCCACAGGAACAAAAGAGCGCGTCTCCAGAAAGCGCAATAGCTTTGCCTGCAAAGTAAGGGGCATAGAAGCAATCTCATCCAGAAAGAGCGTGCCTTTGTGCGCACGGGCAAGTAAGCCAGAGCGAGAAACGCGAGCATCAGTAAAAGCCCCAGCCTCCACACCAAATAACTCAGTCTCTAGCAACGTCTCAGGAATGGCCGCACAGTTTAAAGCAACGAAAGGAGACGCGGAGCGCTGGCTCAAATCATGAATAGTATGAGCGATCACATCTTTGCCAGTACCGCTCTCGCCTTGTAGCAGGACCGTTGTGTAAGGATAGCGGGAGACCTGATGAACCATGTGCATCACATCGCGCATACCAGCGCTTTCACCAACAACAACATTATCCAACGGGTCTTCAGCCATGAAAACCCCCCATATCGATCAAAGAATAGTAGACAGAATACATCCCGACCTCCACTTTTCCATCCATTGCCACATCAAAAATGCCGCTACATGCTGCAACAATCCCTCACAGTTGTCAACAGTAGCAGACCTTCAATCTTTTTCATGATTATACACATTTTACACTTTGGCACACTCTCTCGCGAAGCGCAAGAGTGTGCCAAAGTGTAAAATGTGTATAATCATGAAAAAGATTGAAGTGCATTAGTAAACGGTACCAGCAGGAGCATAAGCCCCAGGCTGAAAATTATTTGCTTGAAATGGATTCTGCATAGGTTGAGGATTCATAACCCAACCTTGACCTGGTATAAAGGCCGCACCATTCCCCCCATTGCCCCACTGTGCTTCAGTCGGAACGGGAAGCGCAGGTGAAAGCGACTGAGGAACTGCAGCAGGCGAGTGCCCCACAACTGGCAGAGAGACCGACCAGGGAGACGCGGCAGCCGACGTATAGCCAGGACCAACATAGCCATTCGCCATGCCAGAAGCGCCCATCTCACGAACTGTGGGTGACACCTCAACCACTTGTGAGCCAGGAATCGATACATAAACCAGACCCTCAGCAATCAGTTCACCTGTGATCGTACACACATAATCTCCAGGAGCACCGAGTAGCTGGCAGATCATCTGCAAGGAATTGCGACCATCAATCAGAGCTAGAATCTGCCACTGCTCAGGAGTCAACTGAACTTGAGGATTCTGATCACGGTATGCAGAGAGATCAGCGGGAAAGAGCAGCATATCTGGTTGCATAAAAGAAGTATTGATACGCACTGGAGGTGTAGGCTGCATCACAGGAACCGGGTGAAGAGGAGCGGATGTCGGAGAAAGCGCAACAGCATCCCCATCTGAGAAAAAAGAGGGAAACGCAGCATCGGATTCGATACCCTGGAAAGGACCCATAGAAGATGCAGACTGGTCATCAGCTACCGGAGGAACAAAAGTCTCAGTTGTTGGCAAAGGAGATTCAACAGAATCGAAAGAGGCCATAAGTGATGAAACAGAAAAAGATGTATCATCAATAAACTGCGACCCGCTCATCAATGTAGGCATACTTGACACATCGGGAGCAGGAGTAGAAGGAGGCTCAGAATTTCGACCGAGAGGAGTCAGAGGCTGCGAAACAGGGGGAGGCGGAGTTGCAAGAGAAGCCTCAAACGCGCCTCCAGGAGTTTTCGGAAGAGAACGAGCAACCGATTTAGAGTTAGCAAGCAAGGAAGAGATAGACATAGAGACAAGCAAGCGATCGGAGGGTGGGAGAGTATCCTCCTCAAAATACACCTCGCCAGCAGGCCAGTTCAGCACCACATCGAGAACATCGGCCGCCTTCCGGATAGCCCATGAGCGCAGTTCTTCGCGACTAACGTAATGCAATTCCATCAAAGTACGAGCCATAAGAGACTCAACAGGATTCACATCCCCAAGAACGAGTAACGTCTCTCGCAAAACCATAGGAGAAATGACGCCATCTTGTAGCAAGCGCTCGCCGAGTGAAGCATTTGTGCGAACCGGGCCTACACACAGCAGTCGGCCTTCATGCAAATAGAATTCAATCCATTGAGAATCCTGGTTCTTCAAAACGAGCAAACCAGTCTTTTCATGCCTCTCAACGCGCTGCAAAACAGTTGACACACTAAACTGTTCTAATGTACCTATCAGCGACACTATACTTCACCGTCCATCCAGGAACGGCCCTCACGTAAATATATGGTCCCATGTCTTTATGTATTCAGATCATATATGTGCGCGAGAGCCCACTACAACAGAATAAAATGCATTGACGGCAGAACAGCCAGGTCAAATGCACTCCGCAGATTCTCGTAAAGCACCTTGAGATTGACAGCACCGTCAATACACATGACAGAGAAAGGCTGTGACTCCCCAAGAGCAAGGGGAACCATTCGTACACGAGAAGAAAGCTAGAGCGTAGAAATCGCTCCAGGGCGGAAGGAGAGGGATTCGAACCCCCGGGGCTCTCACCCAGCTGTTTTCAAGACAGCCGCAATAGACCACTCTGCCATCCTTCCGTAGTTAACTATACCACAGG
>CAXTXB010000217.1:0-8764 GCA_964247965.1 uncultured Dictyobacter sp.
GCGAAGCTGCGACAAGTCAGAGCACAGGAAGGTGGAGGCGATGGGGATCAAACACTCTCTAAGCAGACAAGAAGGAATACAAGCATGATCGCCCTGATCAATGTTTATTCCTGCCACAAGCCATCAAGATTGCTCAAGGCAGATGTCCCGATAGACATCTGTTGATAGGTTCCCTGGGTAAATAATTCTTGCGCCACCCGTCTGAGCTGCCCAAGGGCTGCACGCATGAGTGCTGATCCGAAGCTGACGCGGGCCACGCCCAGTCTGGTGAGTTCTGGTATGCTGGGGCTTGTAGGCCCTACGAGGATATTCACTGGCCCTTGAATACCTTGCACCAGTTTCGTGACAGTATCACTATCGCTCGGTCCGATGGGATAGATGCAGTCCGCGCCCGCCTGGAGATAAGCATTGCCTCGTTTGATAGCCAGCTCGCTGCGGCTGGCTGGCTCACCGGCGGCGAGGACAAAGACATCGACCCGAGCGTTGATGACAAAGGGGATGTCCAGAGCCGTCCCAAGCTGGCGGAGCGCCTGGATGAGCTCCACCTGGTACGCAACATCTACCAGCGCCTCATCCGCTCCCTTGCTCGAATCTTCAATATTGATGCCAACCGCACCCGCCTCGATGATGCCCTTGATTGTCTGCACAACCTCTGCGATATCGCGCCCATAGCCAGACTCGGCATCAACTGAAACGGGACAATGAATAGACGCTGCAATATGCCCGGTCGTCGCAATGAGCGCTTCTTTACTGATGAGCTGTCCATCGGGCCGACCATAGACGGCAGCCACGCCCGAGCTGGTCGTCGCGACGGCGGGAAAGCCGGCCAGTTCACAGACACGCGCGCTGGCAGCGTCCCACACATTCGGCAGAACGAGCATTGATGATCTTGAATGCAATGAACGAAATTGCTGGGCCTTTTCCTTCTGGCTCAAAGATGACATAAATTTCCCCTTTTCCTTCATCCTATGTACTGGCAATAGTATACACTACGCGATTATAGCGGCAAAAATATACCCTTCTTCTAGAGAGAAGCCTAGCATGTAGGCATAGAGTATGGCAAGAGCCAATAGCTGCGAGGTTGAGCGTGCCAATCTCAATGCCAATTTAAATCGATGAATAGAAATATATGCGCTTCTCATCCCGTTTTGCCTCTGGTATACTGTTTTCATCAGATCAGGAAGGAATGCAGTATGTCGAGAACGTGGCAAACAGAAGAGGTTATTCGCCACCTGGGTGAGGCCGATCAGGGTGAGGTGCAGGAGCTGCTTGCTGATGCGGGAGATGAAGCGGCGGAAGCACTGCAGGAATGGGTACGCAAAGGGAATGCGCCTAAGAGCTTGTATGATGCGATGATGCGCTTCACAGCCAATCCCAATCGTTCGTTTGACGCAGTTGACTGGGAGGCGGTTGTTGACCAGGTTCTCCGTCTCGACACGGCTTAAAGGTAAGACAAAAAGAAGTAATCACAAAGGGAGCAGGAAGGCTTCTTAATGTTGAGGGGGCTTGCGTGTTTAATGTAAGCTGGGGGACTCGTTTTTATAGTCGTGTCCCCACTTACATTTCTAACATCCCTTGCGCTGATTTCAGTGTGAGTTGCAGACCCTTCTTCAATCTCTAACGAGACTTCCTCCCTACCGCACCGTCCGCCGCTGGATCAGAGAAGGGATGTTAGCATTGCAATCTCTAACGCGAGCTCTCGCTTTCTTTAGTATAGTATGCCAAGCAGCCAAAAGCAATGAAAATGAGCTCGGGATTCTTGTAATTCCGCTGGCAATAGCCGATGACATTGATTTATTCAAACGATTTTTTGACGAACAATCCAAATTCACAAAATCAGCTAACAAAACACTTGTATTCAGCTAACATTTTATGGTATACTACGCGTAGTTGATGATTCCTCGTTGAAGATGTTTGTTGTGTGGAGAGGGGTGATGTGATGGGTTGGTTGGGGCGGGTTCTCCATTCTTTAGGACAAGAGCCACCACAGGGAGCTTCGGCGGATGAGAAGGTGATGGGTAGGCAGAGTGGGGCGCAATTGGTCCGAGAGCAGATTAATCCCACGTTTTTTACAAGTTCACCGACACAGGAAGATTGGTACTGGGGCAAGCTGGCTTCAGGGAACGAAGAGGATTACCTGTGGCGGCGGCTCAGTGACAGTCCGTATATTAAGGATGTCATTCCTGCGACCTATCTTGAGATCCACAATCAGTGTTATGAAGCCTATAATGCGAATCCGCTGGCATTTTCGATCATTGAGATGACGACGAGCTTTGTGCTGGGCGAGGGTTTGACGGTCTCGGCACACAATGCGAGGGTGCAGCAGGTACTGGATGAGTTCTGGCGTCAGCCGGAGAATCGGATGGAGGAGCGGGTTTATAGTCTGTGTACTGAACTGAGCCTGTATGGAGAGCTGTTTATCCACTTCTTTGTGAATGAGTACGATGGCTCAGTGACGATTCGGCAGATAGACCCTTCGTTGATTGATCAGATTGAGACCGATCCTGAGGACATAGAGAAACCTTTGCGCTATCACCGCCGTCCTATTCAGCAGACGATGAGCGTGGCCTCCGGCGATGCAGTTACCTTTGATCCCGGCGAGGATACCGAGGGGCAGTGGTTCACGGCTAATAGCGAGGTTGTGCATGTTGCCATCAATAAGGTCTCGAATGCGAAGCGAGGGAAATCTGACCTGGCGACTCTGCTGCCCTGGCTGAGACGCTATAAAGACTGGCTGACCGATCGTGTGCGCATCAATAAATTTAAGGCCGCCTTCCTTTGGGATGTCTCGCTGATGGGGGCGGACAAAAAGACCATCGACCGCAAAAAGATGGAGTATACGTATCCACCCGAGCCGGGCAGCGTGATCATTCATAACGAGGCTGAGAAGTGGAGCGCGGTGGAACCGCATATTCAGGCCAACGATGCGTCCGCCGATGGGCGGGCAATCAAGTTGATGATAGCCGCGGGTTCGTCTATGCCTGAGCATTATCTGGCCGATGGCTACAATGGGAACCGTGCCACGGCATCTGAGATGAGCCTGCCGACTCTGCTGAAGTTTAAGCGACGGCAACGGGTCATCAAGTATATGCTGCACCTCATTCTTGATCGCGTGATTCGCGAGGCTCAGCGCGCAGGGCGGCTGGGGCCGCGCGTCGACACAAGCTACGAGATAACTTTTCCCGAGATCGATAGCGGCGAACACCAGACTCTGGCACACAGCGCCTATTACCTCGCGCAGGCGCTCACCAGCGCCAAGGCTCAGGGCTGGATCTCAGATGAAACGGCAATGCACATGCTCTTCAAATTCGCCGGCGAAGAGATCAACGTTCACGAAGAATTGGCTAAAGTCGGCGCGCAAACAGGCACGCAAGGCACGCACATAGATACGCAGGCAGGGACTGAAAGCGCTGATTGACTGGTTCGCTAACTCAGGTGCGAAAAAAGCTTACAGGTGAGGAACATGTGGAAGAGGAGGTTTCGAGATGCCGCTCGACAACAACAAAATTGCGCATATTCAATCGGTCATCCTCAAAAGTTTCGCGGGGCGACAAAAGACGGTGGTGTTTGTCTATCAGATCGCTGGCGTCTATACCTATACGACTGTGCAGGCGATTTTTCGACCGCAAACGATCATCGAGCCCGAGATACCAGACCAATCGGGATCTCCACCAAAGCCGGCATTCGATCTGCTGCTGATCGCACCTATAAGCACGAATTTTAACGGCGTGGTCTTCGTCGCAGATACCACAACGACCAGTCCCAGTGCGATTGCGGCCGCAGCCAAATATGCCGTGGTCGAGGCCTTGCCTATTGGTATCGCTCCTGGCGGTACGCACATCGCAGCCAAGATGCGCCGATTCCGCTAGTGCTCTGGTACAACTCTTTTGGCGGGTGACCGGCCCGCTGGTTTGCAGTTCGCCCATGCTGTTGATCGCTTTAAATGACGACACTTTTACTTTGTTGTTTATTGTAGTGATACAGACAGAAAAGGAGGCCCTTCGTTATGCAGCATTCAATGGATGATCTCACAGGACCTGTCTATCCTCTTATGCAGGGAGGACGAGTACCTGAGCTTAATCTGGCGGGCGCGGATGGATTCAACGTTGCGTCGGGGCAGAGTATCCAGCATACCCCCGATCCTGTTGCGCCTGCACCTGGTCCTCTACACCTACAGGGTAGTCCTGAACTGGGCGGTATTGATCCGCAGACTCCCATTCCGGAGCTGAATCTGGCAGGCGTCGAGGGCGTGCCGTCACCTATGCAGTTGGTGCGGGCTGACTCTTCACAGATACATGAACCTGACTTTGGACTTCCTGACTTTACACACCCCGAATTACGACCATATGACCTGACCGAGCCAGGAATTACCCTGGGTCAAAATCCGCTTTTCGCCTCTGATCCGCTACTGCCCGACCTGGACGAGTATCGACATCCATACGGGCTTACTATCCATAATCAGGGCGCGGGCGAAACGTTCAAGCCTGATCCGCTTCTAGACGATTTGCTGCACTATGATGTGCCGCAGGGTATGGAGGTAAGACAAGATGCACAGGCTCCTGATCCACTCCTCCCCGATTTACAGCAGCCGCAGTTGACCCAGGCCGTACATATGCAGCAACGACCCGGCGACCTGGATGCTCATGCGCTGCAACAACTGCACATGGCCTATCAATCGCTGGATGACGTTCCGTACGAGCAAGTTTTTATGGACCAGGCAGGCATGAATACCAGCAGACGCCGCCACTACGACCTTTTGCTCTCTCGCTATCCCAAACCTGAAAGCGATTCGTGAGATAAACTCAAGCAACGATCAACCCCATCAGCAGGCGAGACATAGTGGTCGAATAGCTTTGCAGCAGGTGGATGTAAACAGCGAAAGGCAGCGACAACATGCAAGAGGAGATACGCATTGCGGGCCAGGTCTGTGAGGGGCAGCAATTGGATGAGGGGCAGGGGCATGATGTACGCGTCACAATCATTCAGGGTGGGTGCTCGATCAATGGTTACTCTTACGACGCCCATGCCTTGCGAACTATCGCGCACATGATTGAAGGCGCTCAAGCCTACGTTGACCACAGCAGTAACAATGTCCCTACCCGCTCAGTGCGCGACATCGTTGGATTTTATCACGACGCAGCGTATGAACCACCTACGCCGGAGTCCCCAGGCGGACGCGTGGATGCGACGCTCCACGTTTTAGAGGCGGCGGCCTGGCTCTGGTCGATGATTCGCGAGGCCTGTGAACTGGGGCGTCCCGAACTGATCGGCCTCTCGATCGACATCCTGGGCCACTGGCAGCAGGATACCGGAGAGAAAGAGAAACACATCACGCAGGTTATCGCGCTCAACTCCTGCGACATCGTGACCCGGCCGAGCGCAGGTGGAGCACTGCGCAGAATTCTGCATTCTGAAGAGTTGTATGATCAGCCCGTTTTCCTACCCAAAGAAGGAGACAGTATGAACGAAACAACACTGCAACAAGCTCAGCAAATCCAACAGATCCAGACAGAAGCCCAGGAAGCAGTAGAGGCAACACGAATCACCGAGCAGCAGCAACTTCTTGAACAACAGCGCGTGGAGGTGGAACAGCTTATAGACCAGGTGCGCCACGAACGTTCTGACCTGCACCTTGACCGTCGTCTGCAAGAGAGCAATCTGCCACACGCGCTCAAAGATCAGATCCGGATGCGCTATAAAGGACGAATTTTTGAGGACCGCGAGTTAGAACAGGAACTGACTTCCAGCCGGGCGATGCTGGCCCAACTCGCACAAGAGGGTATTGTACGCGGCCACGCCTATGAGAAGCTCGACATCAGCACGCAGATCACCGAAGCCGAGAAGATACAGGCGGCGTTCGATCGCATGTTTGGGCTGGATATCGACACAGCCAGAATGGGCAATATCCGTGGATTCAACAGCGTACGCGAGGCCTACACCCGCGTCACAGGTGACACTTCACTCTACGGCGGCATCTCTCAGCAGACAACGCTCGGCGGCATTCATGTCTCTGAACACGCCCCCATCGACCGCATCACCGAAGCCGACACCACCACGGCCAGCTTCTCCTACCTGCTCGGCACCAGCATGAACAAGCGCCTGCTCAAAGACTACCAGGCCTGGCCCGCCGAGTGGCAAAAATTTGTCACCATCGTCGCTATTCGCGATTTTAAGCAGCAGACCCGCGTGCGCCTGGGAGCCTTTGGCAGCCTGCCGATCGTGGCTGAGGATACTCCATACTCTGCCGTGACCCTGACTGACTCAGCGGCAACCTATGTTCCTCAGAAACGTGGCAACCTCGTCACCGTCTCGCGCGAAACGATTATCAACGACGATCTGCAAGCCATCAAGCAGATTCCAACCAAGCTCGCCGTCGCCGCCGCGTATACCCTGGCAGAGTTTGTCTATTCTTTCCTCTCAACCAATCCCGTGCTCTATGATGGAAACGCCCTATTCACAAACGGCGCGCCGCACAACAACCTTGGCGCTTCAGCCTTGAGCAGCGTCGCGATGCAGACGGGCATTACAGCGATGCGCGAACAGGTCAACTATGCGGGCAAGCGGCTCGGTCTGCGCCCACGCTACCTGATCGTCCCGCCAGAACTGGAGTGGACGAGCATGGTCATCACCAAGTCGGCGGGCGTTCCTGGCAGCAACAACAACGACATCAATCCCATGCTCGGCTACGTCACCCCCATCGTGAGTCCGCAGTTAACGAGTCCGACGCAATGGTTCCTCGCTGGCGATCCACGCGAGATCGATACTATAGAGGTCGGCTTTGTGGGAGGGATGGTGAATCCCACGCTCCTTATCCAGGATTCACCTATGCTAGGATTGAATTTCAACAATGATGCGGTGTCTTATAAGTGCCGACATGAATACGGTGGAGCAGCCACAGACTGGCGCGGCCTCTATCGGGGCGTATAAATATATGCTAGCAAGTTCCTTATTATCGGTAGTGGTATCGAACCGATACTAAGGCAACGAGAAATGGCTCTTGAGGAGAGGGAGGTGGAAGGGATATGACGAATTTTGTGAATGCAGATGGTTCGGCGCTAATGGGGGCGCTCAATCCGGCTGGGATTGGGCAGGCGTTGCAGGTGGATGGCAGTGGGAATCTACAGGTGCAGGATTGGGTGCATACGTTGACGCTGCAGGGCAAGGCGTATAGCGCGACGACAGGGCTGCTCAATTCGACAGGGGGGACCAATAGCTATCCTCTGAGCATTTTCAATCCGGCGAGCAGCGGCAAGAATGTCCTGATCTATGCCCTACACATTTCTTCTGGCACCTCGTCGGCGAATTCGATCTCCGTCTTTGTGCAGAACACGACGAGTAATCCAACCTATGCCACAGCAGCCAATGTGCTCAACGCCAGGCTCGGCGGGGCGGCCTCAGCGCTTGCAGCCAGTTGCACGTTTACTACAACCAGCCAGACGTTGAACGGGCCATATATGCAGGTCGAGGTAAGTACTGGTCCGATTGAACTACTGCTGAATGGCGCGCTCATCCTGCTGCCGGCGGGCAGCGCGAACGGCATCACGGTCTTCTTACAGACCTATGCCGCCGGTTTCAACACAATCACCGCTCGCTGGCTCGAATTTTAGCGAGCCCTCCCAAAACAAAAAAACGATCTTGATCTCAACAAAAAGTGGAATGCTATCCAGAAAGGATGGTACAGCATGCTTGATGTACTCGAACTCACTTACGGACGCTTTAATGGCGGGCAGGTTGCGCCCATTGGCAGCTATCTGAACCCGCGCACTCTGTGCATTATTCAGCTTGCCACTGATGGCACGCTGCCAGCGGACGGAACCTTTGTACGCGTCGATCCATCCGCGACCCAGACCTACGCCAATATTGCCAGCGCGCTCAATACGCTGCTGGGCACGGCTTATAGCGCAGGCAGCTTTCATAGCTGCGCCGGTGGCGATGCTATTAGCAATCCTGGACAGGCAAGCGACGACGCTTAATCAGGCATAACGGAAGAAGGAAGAAAGGAGTTTTTTGATGGTCAGCCTGCACTCCGGCATACATACATATCACGGTCCCCATCCTCGTAGTCAGCATCGACGCAAACAGGAAACGATCAAGCAGGGCATCATGACCCAATTTTTTCCTGCCACGTATACGGCAAACATTCTCATCCTGGAGGCCACATCGACGGTGATTCAGGGAGTTCCGGTCGCCTGCCACCTGGATGGAACGAGTGCGCAGGTCAACTCGCTCTGCGCGGTGCTCTTTTTCGATGAGCAGAACTATACTGACGCGGTGGTGCTGGCCGTCTATCCCAATGGGGCGCAGGGTGTTCCCATACCAGCGCCGGGACGAATCGTCTTTGTCAATGGCTATCAGCAATTTCAGGGCCAGGTCGTCAGCGTAAATAGTGTGAGCACTTTTACCTTGACTGGCGGCTCCTCCGGCATTCCTGCCGGGGCGCTGGGAGTGCTCTACAAAGCCTTTTTTAGCAGCGCGACTGCCGGAGCTTATATCCAGCTCGCCCCGCATGGAGCATCAGATATGGGCGCTTACGCGAGCATCGGCAACCTGCCCGCCGCCAACGGAACGCTGAATGGCTCCGGCATGCTCCAGGTTGATGTCACCGGTCGCATCGACATCAAGGCGAATAATGGCTCCTGTACCGTCACGCTCTACACACATGGATACGTTTTCTAATCCGCGTTACGCTGTCAAATACCATAACCAGAGTCGCGCACAATAGACATCAACCGAAGGAAGATTGTCGTGGAGGGCGAGCTTGAGA
>CAXTXB010000218.1:0-8759 GCA_964247965.1 uncultured Dictyobacter sp.
TGGAACATGGGCGCTGCGTGGGCGTTGAAACTGAAACAGGCGAACAGTTCCGCGCGCGCCACGCGGTCGTCTCTTCGATCCATGTCAAGCACCTAATCGATATGGCCCCACCGGAAGCATGGGGAGAGTCCTTCCTGTATGGCGTGGAAACCTATCAGCCGGGTCGTTCCATGTTCGTTACCCACTATGCCACAACCGAACCACCCAGGTTCACCATCGATGGCGGCACCCTTCCCGTCGTCGGAGCAGGCGTCGCGCAAACCAGCGAGCGCCAACTGCGTATCTCTGAACATTTTCAGCATGGGACCGTTGGCATGGATCAGTCAGTACTGCTCGTACTCACGCCCTCGGTAGAAGATTCCAGCCGGACTCCAGAGGGCAAACATATGATCAAGGTGATTAGTGTCCAGCCTTATGAACTGCATGAGGGGCCGGAGCATTGGGACAAGATCAAAACAGAGGTTGCGGCACGAGACCTGGCAGAACTGCGCAAATATGCGCCTAATCTAACGGATGAGAAGATTCTGGCGACTGAGATTCGCAGTCCGCTTGACCTGGAGCGTATAAACCGGCATAACTGGCATGGAAGTTGCCATGGAGGTGATCTGAGCCCCGCGCAGTCAGAAACGCTGCGCCCTGTGCCGGGCTATGCCCAACATCGCATGCCGATCCCCGGCCTCTATCAGACAGGCTCCACCACGCATCCCGGCGGTTCAGTGACTGGCGGCCCTGGACGCAATGCCGCTATGGTCCTTCTTAAGGATCTGGGGCGGGATTTTCACCAGGTGATCCACCCCTGACTGATCTCGACCCGTTTTTGTGGCTCTTTCGCAACTTGATAGTCCTATGAAAATAGGTGAGAAGCATAATCAGGTCCCGGCAGAGAACTACCAGCTGCGACCAAGCCAAGCGAGGTTTCATCAATGGGACTGATATTCTCAAATGTAGTACTTGAAGTGATGCGCTCTCCCCCAATATAGTGGTCGGGGGAGACACGCACTCCTTCCACTGTGAGCGCATTCTCCTCTTTCACCACTCACTCAATGCACCGCTACCCTGGATACAGCTCCTTGAGTCGAGCTTTGGCATGTTGACCAGCCTCGAATTCTCCTACTTCCACAAACTCTGAAAAACTATCGGCAGTTACAAGGATAATTGCAATCCCGCTTTTGGGCCATCTCTCCTTCTGCCTGTCTATACGCTTCTATGCACAATAACAGTGTACCATGAGTCTATCTTCATCGTCATGAAAAAATATTCATGTTCAAAGTTTGCCTGTTTGCCAATAGCAGCTATCTAACGAGCGATGGGGTTGTAGGGATATCCTCTTATGAAGCAACCAACGCTTATACCCACTTGCTTCGTGAGAGACCTTATCCCTTCGATAAGAGGGGTCATCCTGCTGATCGCTGCCGGAAAAGGCTCGGAGCCACGGAGATCTTACTGCACATACAGACATATTCCAAGAAAACTGCTCTTCATCGCTTTTATAGAAGTATACACATGGTTAGATTTCAAGCTTGCAGAAACTTCTTGGAAGAGAAAGGTATGATATGCGTCAGCTCTACCTTTGGTATGGTGAGCGTTCCTCCCACAACAGAGACTTCACACCAGGCATAGAAAAGTGGATCTGGACCACATACTTGTGAAATCGTATCAGTATTGGCTTTGCCTTCAACGCTATTGGAGATGGCCTGTACGGCTCCAAAGACGCCATAGGTGTGGATACCGTGCAGAAGCAGAACTCGTCTTTTTTGATACCAGGGATTGGGAAGTCGTGCTATAACCCCGTAATCAACAAGCAGATTCTCAGCTCCCTCAGCACTGTATTGTGTTCGATACTCTTGTCCATTCATCAGAAGCGCTTCACAATCGCTCGTATACGAAATGGGAAGATCCCAATGAGTACTAATAGCTTTGGTGAGGCTGTTTCCTCCTCCATCATCTCCAAGCGGCCCACCAATTACAATTAATGGGTCTCTATAGCGTTCTGAAGAGAGCCACGAAGAGGGATAGACATCGGTTAAAGCGGAAGAATAGAGCCGTGCCAGTTGCTGCATCGCCTCAACAACCGCATCTTTGTCTCCAATAAACTCCATTCGGGAGTAGTCTGGATGGAGTTTGTTGGGAAAAAATGTGTCTGGAAGATTTTCACGTCGTCGCGTATCCGGTCCAACCACGTGGATAGCAGTTGGCGCTTCCTCTCCCAGATTCCAGAGACGGCGCATTGATGGCGAGAAACGATCTTGCTTCAGAAGAATCTCCATCAGTGCTTGTTTTATGGACTGCGCCAGTTGCCCACGGATGTCGGATATCCGCGTGTATGACAACACCAGGAGGCCCTGCACATCAGAGGAGAGTTCACTCTTACTGTCCTTCTGACGAATTAAGATAGTATGCCGATGAGCACCATGTGCTAGACCCATTTCGTAGCCGACATTCCAGTTCGTATCGGAAACATCGACCACGGCAATATCAGAACGCTCGATCTTCTCGCGAATCTGCTGATTTAAGCCCACTCCATACTGTTCTAGCAAAAACTCGCAGTGAATTGATACAGAATATCCTATGCTTCGCAGGCTCTCTGTTGCTATATCACACGCATCTTGGACCGCTGCGATAATTTCATCCTTGGTATATGCGCGCGATTTGGAGAGAAATGCAAAGCTCAGAAAAACAATGATGTCATCATTCATACAAAAATCGTTGCCTTTCATAAAAACGTATATGTCACATTTGGAAATAACTTCTCTCTTCTCATTTACTATACCTTATCACTGTTTGCTTCTTCAACCTGATCGCAGTTCCTCCCATCCTATCATCGTTTTTCTCTTTTTGACTTATAATACCTCACGGGAGTAAAATATAAACCTATAGGGCATTTTCCTCACACTCATACGCCTTTTTCTCTTGCTTCAAGAGCTCTAAAAGGAGAGGAGTTTCTTCCGTCATGTCTTCTCTTTGTCTCACAAGGGTGTTTCGCTTTTTTGTTTGTACACGCAATCGGCCAGAGGAACTTGGGCAATGTTTGTCGAGCCTGGATCACACTTTTCGCTGCGCCTTTCCTGGACAGCAAGCTCACGGCTATATCTTCGATGACTCAACCACTCAAGAGATGTCTCGTCATGTCTTTGATCTTTGCACACAGCAGCGTTTTGAGAGCCTGCATGTCCACTATATTCGGGCAGCCGAAGATATAGCTCGACTTTCATCTTCCTCCTACCTGACACCTCAACGCTTTCAACAGTTGCTCAGCTTTTGCAAACAACCAGGTTATTCCTCCTGGGATCTTGCAGGCGTTAGAAACCTGGCATTTGTTTGTGCTCTTTCTTGTGCTCAAGAAGATGACTTTCTGCTCTTTCTTGATGACGATATGCTCTTTGAGAGTGCGCCTTATCACGGGCACTTTATCGTTATCGATGGTGTTTCCGTCCTCCGGCAGCTTGCTCAACAGACGCTTCCTGGCATGGTGGTTGCATCTGGTGCGGGATATTATGGACGGCACGACACATCTCTTCGTCAACACGTGCATCTCGTCCTTGAGGAGGTTGGACAATTGTTATCCATTCATGGGATGGGCACAAAGATGTCTCCTCTTCTTCAGCACAGACTACACGAGCTCAGTCATTTTCCTCATGCCATTCCTCTCCGACTCAATCTTCCCGGTTCTGCCCTCGCTGAAGGTGGACCAGGCATAAGCGGAGCAGTTCTGGCGACAACGGTTGCCTCGCTCCGATCGCATTGTCTTCCCCGCTGGTACAACGAAGACTGGATCTGGCTTTCTTTGCTCAGTGCTGGTCCAGGCACCCTGCGCAAGATTGAGGCACATATCATCCATGCAGCCCCCCCTCAACCGCCCGTCACGCTAGAGTTTTTCCAGTACCAGATGTATGGAGATATAATGTACCTGGCACTAGAAAATTTCTTAAAAAATATTCCGCATCAAGCGCATCATATTACGTATTATCAGCATCACCTTTCTTCCAGCCATTTTGTGGCGGCTCAGCAGGAGAGTCTTCAAATACTGTGGAATGATTGGAAACAGGTGCAGGAAATCCAGCGTTTTCTTTTTCCTCTTCAGCAAGACAAAAGCTCTGATTCCATCGATCTCCTTCCTCTTTTTCAGAGCTTACACCATGTTGCTCAGTATCTGCACGAGACCATACGATTCGTTGAAGCTCAAACACCTGCTTTGCTTTGGAATGATTTTCAACGCTATCTCGACGCTATTGCCATTTGGAGAGAAGCCTTACACTAAAAACGGGAGTGGCATAGTGTGGTGATATGAATGAAAATTGCTGGAGGACGTGCTATAATGGTAAATGGTGATGAAATATATCTTTTCCGTAGTTTTGATCAGTTATGGTTGGAGGGAACATTTTTGCAGCCTGCAGATGCCAGACAAGGAGCTGCGGTTCTTGTGCATGGAGGTGGCGTTGATCGGAATGAGGGAGGCTTCTATGTCCGACTTGCCGAGGCACTTGCGAGCGCAAATATTGCCTCCCTGCGCTTTGACATGCGTGTGCATGGTCGAAGTGAAGGACGCTACGAAGAAATGACGCTCCTGGGTATTGTGAATGATATTCATGCTGCCGTAGAACAAGTAGTTGCGCGTTTTACACTTCCACGTGTCCATCTGATAGGCACCAGCTTCGGTGGAGGACTCAGTGCATACTTTGCAGCTCGGTTCCCAGAGACTGTGCTCTCACTTGTTCTTATGAATCCGCTCCTTGACTACAAACGCCGTCTTCTAGAGGAAAAGCCTCTCTGGCAAAATGATCGGCTGACCGAAGCTGGAGGAGAGGAACTGCGCAGAAAAGGCTGGATTCCCCACACGAGTGCATTTGGTTTAAGTCGAGCACTTATCAATGAACTTTTCTATATTTCTCCGCATCTGGAGATGTCTAATGTTACGACCCCTGTCTTAACCATTCATGGGACCGCTGATTCAGTCATTTCTTTCACTCTATCTGAACAATATGCACAGGCTAATGCACAGTCTCAACTTCTTCCCATTGAGGGTGCAGACCATGGTTTCTCCGTCCCTGGAGATGATTACTACGCCGATCCACGAACTCTTGCGTGGCAACAACAGGCTATTCGTGCGGCCGTTGACTGGGTAACACAGCATAATGAGAGATGAGGTTCCGTATGTCCTCGAAACACCATATTCATCCCACAAGTGTTGTAGAGGAGTATGTGCATATCGCTGAAGGAGTTCGCATCGGGGCCTATTGTGTGATTGGGTACTCAGAACGAGGAGAACACGACCCAACGCAGAGAATTGTGATTGGAACAGATACGGTTGTCGGACCCCATAGCGTGCTCTATGATGATGTCTCTATCGAGTCTCATGTCGTACTGGACCCTTTTAGCAGAGTCGGCCCACATGCACATATTGGAGCTCGGACACATTTGCTGTATGGAGCACGAGTCCACGAACACGTCGAGATTGGCAGTGATTGTTCCATTCAAGGCAATTGTCCCGATCGCACGACCTTCGGTGACCATGTGATCCATCTAGGAAGAATCGCGCACAGTTACTACTCTCCGTTCGCCGATTGGGACACACCGGAGGAGCCGGGGCCGACCCTGGAGTCCTTTATCGTTGTTGGTGCCCATGCATTACTGATTGGACCTATTCACATTGGAAGCAACACCTTTATTCTTCCTGGCGAGGTCGTGCGAACTGACCTGCCAGGAGATGGCATTTTTCAGGGAGGTCGCTGGCACTCCATGCCCAATTGGGCCACCTATCTACGAATACTGAAAAAACTCGATTGGGTACCTGGCAGTAATCACTTCGTATAAATAGTGTAGAGGAGAGGTTTCTTTTGAAAAAACGGTTGTACACAGGGGTACGATTGAGAAAGGAATGGGGATGTCAAGAGAGCAAGCGGGCATTCTGGAGCATATTCTTGGGCGAGAAATATGGGGAGCGCATCCAGCTCTGCTTGGGGAGCAGGCAAGTACCTATGGAAGCCTTCTCACAGAGGTGGAGGCATTTGAGAAAGTCCTACGAGCCGCAGGCGTTGAGCAGGGAATGCTCGTCGGCGTCTGTCTTCCAATGAGTGCAGAGTACGTGATCGCCTTCCTGGCAATCTATCGAGCTGGAGGAATAAGTGTGCTTCTCAATCCTCTGGCGACAGAGCATGAAAAGCGCTATATTCTTCAGCACTCAGAAATGTCCTTTCTGATCACACAGGAAAAGAGCGCCATTGTCGAAGATGGTCCACCTGTACAAGAAACTCAGTGGAAGACGCTTCGTCTCCTTGGTCCATTCTCCCAACGCGAATGCGACGTTGAGCCCGACGATTGCCTGCTCCTCTATACCTCTGGAAGTACAAGTAGGCCAAAGGGCGTGATGTTGACCAGGCAAAGTATTTCGGCAAATGTGCGAGCCGTTGCCGACTATCTGGCACTCTCCGCATGTGATCGAACGATTGTGTTCACGCCTCCAGCTTATGCCTATGCTGTAAGTCAGGTGCTCACACATCTCTGGAGTGGCGGTGCACTCCTTCCATGGCCTTCTGGTTTGCGACACCCTGCCCGCGTGTTGCAAGCAATTCAAGAGCATCAGCTCACTGGTATTGCGGCGAACCCAACCACCTTTCATCTCTTTCATACCTTGCGCCTGGAGCATTCTATTTCGGGTGAGTACGTCAGGTACGTTATGATCGGTGGACAGCCGTTAGATCAGCGCGTCGCATCTCAGATTGTTACTCGCTTCCCTTCTGCGCGCATTGTGAATATGTATGGCTGCACAGAGAATGCTCCACGTATCGCTTTTTTCTGGCTTCCTCCTGATTTTTCTCCTCGTGATACATCCTGCCCTGTCGGACAACCAATCCGTGGAACGCATCTTAAAATCGTAGACGAAACAGGAAAAGAAATGCCTTCAGGGCAGAGTGGAGAGATTCTGGTGTCAGGAACAAGTCTCATGCGCTGCTACTGGCGTGAGCCAGCCTTGACGGCGGAACGTATCGTTGATGGATGGTTTCACACGCACGATCTTGGTCTTATTGATGAGGAGGGTCAACTTCATCTTATGGGACGAATTGACAACATCATCAATGTTGGACATGAGAAAGTTGCGCCAGAAGAAGTTGAAGCAGTGATTGCTTCGATCGAAGGGGTGCTGGAAGTAGGTGTAGCTCCTGTAGAGGATGGACTGCTTGGGCATGTTGCTGTAGCCTTGCTCGTAGTAGACACAGACAAACCACATGCCGAGATCCTGCAGAAAGTACGGGAGGAGTCCCTGCATAAATTATCTACATCAAAACGACCACGCCAGGTGATGGTGGTAGAAAGTCTTCCCAGAACTTTGTACGGGAAACGAGATCGTCAGGCACTGGCAGAACAAGCAAGGCAAATGTGTACGCCAAGACAAAGGCAAAGGAGACTTCTATGAGCGAGACGCAAGAGATCATTTTAGCACACGTCAGAAAACTTCGTCCAGACGTATCAAGCAGTCCAGTTCCCCTGGAAACCACGCAGCTAAGCGACGTTATTGACTCGATCAGTATGCTTGATTTACTTTGTTTCATTGAAGAGCAATTCTCTATTGTTTTATATGATGATGAAATTAGTCATGACCAATTTGCGACAATTGAGGCTATAAGTTGCTTCGTTGAAAACAAGCAACTTCGCACCAACCCGCAGGAACCATCTTCCGAAGAACAGAACAACCAGAGAGAATAATTTCAGCAAAGGCTCGAAGCCTACGGAGACCTTTAAGAAGCGGTAACGATCCCCAATCTTGCTCCAGGAGGGCTTCGAGCACGTACACGGAATCGCGAATGGTACCTGGAATGACTAAGCCACCCAGGCCCGTAAATTGATCAGAGGTATAGTTGAGATGGGTTACGCCTCGTCCTTGTCCAAAATAGTGCGGGCTAGGGCCAGTATTGGCGGAGCGGATGGGGGCCACAAAGCGGATACCATCGACGGAAGCGACATATCCACCACCCCAGATCTGTGCCAATGGAATATCTCGTTGTGCTTGGACCAAGCAGGCATTTGCGCGGGTAATTGTCTCTGCACGGACAAAATGATGCCGGACCCAGGATAACCGATCCCGTGTGAGAGCAGGGACATCTTCCTGAATGACTGGCCTCAAGCCAATGTTGCATGCCTCAGCCAGCAGGACCGCACTGAGGGAAAGTGGCAAATCCTCTACATAGGCACTACTGTCACTGACATGGGTAAAGTGGGAAAAGAAGCCTGTGTGTTGCGCTACTTCGAGAATAACTTCTGGCAAATCGACAGGTGGCAAGCATGCTCCGACATATTCCCGTAACGTGCGCAGACTCTCTGGTTCCTCCAGACGTTCGAGGCGCTCCAGATTGGGAACATCTGCTCCATCTCTCTGCTCAATCTGTAAGGCAGTGTTGCTGGGAACATTCGCCGCCGTTCGCTGATACGCATCCTCTAACTGCTGCCCAAGTTTTTCTAGCGCCTGTTCAGCAGATGCCTCTCGACCCAGCTGGTAAATGACTTACGACATGAGCGGGTTTTGCCCTCCGACGTTAGCACTTGCCCGTCCACTTGAGCAGCACAACCATTGGTTCGTTGAGAAACCGCCTCAGGAGCCGTTGACGATGAATCGTTCTTGGTAATTCCAGGCGTATGGATAGGAGTAGCGCTACGTAAGTGTCGCCAGGGGCAGGGTAGCAGGCCATAATAAGCAGAAATGGCTCATATCTATGCCTGGAATATCGCCATTTCTCTCGTTTCTTTCGACCTCGATCCGGCTTCTG
>CAXTXB010000219.1:0-7288 GCA_964247965.1 uncultured Dictyobacter sp.
CGTTCAAAATCTCTTGAAAAAAGGGGGATTCGCGTAGAATGTCATGCATAGTATGAAATCTCCTTTGCAACCATTCCCAGTCGAGTGTATTCGATTTCTGAAAAACAAAGGTTGCTAATGTCAAACCTACTAAATCTAGACTCTTATTTTGTGCCGGTTCTAGTGCTTCAAACATACGCAGAACAACTTCTCGTGTAGCACCACCTTTTGTCAACGTCATGAACGGTAACAGAGCTGGCTGCCCCAGGCGAATAATGTCCTCAGGCAACATTTCGCCGATCTCAAAGACCCCATAGGAGAAGTGTAGCACCTCTTGTTCGCCTTCTTTTGCCAGCACAGGCACCATCCAACGCAGCGGAGGCAAAACAACATTACCGTCTTTCAGCAGGTAAATTACATAGGAAAGCACAGGTAGTTTGTACTCGCTCCTCGCTAATATATTATAGCGCAAAAGACGTTCGGGCATATCCACATCATGATATGTTTGGAATTCCAAATGGACAAGTGCTGGCCGTTGATCGATAGTTACTTGCAGGAGAGCATCAACTTCAAGCTGCCAATTACGCAGCTTTTCTGGCCGCCTCTGTACATAGTGCGCGCCAGGAAGAACAAAATCCACGAAGGCTTGTGGGTCCGTTTGAACAAGTAAGCGCATACTCTTGTCCCAGCTTTTCCCCATTCCACGTATCCTCCACAATCACTGTATTTATTATAAAATACCACAATGACAGCAATAAATCTACAGATTTTCATTACAATTAGTTCATGTTTTTACGATGTTTAGTAAATTTCTATTCACAAATATATTCATTGAGAGTTGTGGCAGGCTTGCAGGATTGGTGCAGTACGGTTTATGATAGCAGTGCTTTCCCTTTCTGAGGGCATACTGATGAGATTGAGTATGTAGATGATAAGTAGTTATCATTGCTTATAGAGATAAAATACTATTTTTCCTTTGTAGCCTGTTCTACTCTAGATTCTATCAAAATACGCCTAGACTATTTTACGATGGCTCTATAGTCCAGTCGAGCTACAAAATCACTTATACTTTTGTATTATTATGAGATGAGGAGCAACGAATGCTTATGCAAGAACTTATAGATATGACTATCGATCATTATCATATTGAACGCGGGCTGGCACGTGGTGGGATGTCTGAGGTCTACGTTGCCCACGATACTCAGACGGGCCAGACTGTGGCGATGAAGGTGGTCAGGCGCACAGTGGGAGAATACTATGAGCGCTTTCGTCGGGAGGCGAAGGCTATGCTGATGCTGCGTCATGCACATATTCTTCCTGCGTTAGACTATGGCGAATATGATGCCTGGTCTTATATGATAACGCCTTATATCGAGTATGGGACGCTGGCTACTCGCCTGAATCAGGGGCCACTCAGCATTGATGAGGCGAGGCTGATTCTGGACCAATTGGCCGAGGCATTGCAGTATGCCCACGACAATGGTGTGCTCCACCGGGATATCAAGGCTTCCAACGTCTTGCTGCGTGACGGAACCTACGCGTATTTGACTGACTTTGGACTCGTTAAAAGCATCCAGGATGAATACAGCTTGACACGCTCTGGTTTCTTGATCGGGACACCCGAGTATATGGCACCTGAACTGGTGGAAGATCCCGCGACGCCACTTAGCGATATCTATGCGCTCGGCGTCTTGCTCTATCAAATGCTTACTGGAATCCTTCCTTTTCGCGGCGTCAATCCTGTCGCGATTGTCATAAAGCATTTACGCGAGACACCGGTTCCTCCGTCGCACATTAACGCTGCTATTCCATTATCAGTTGAGCAAGTTATTCTACAGACGCTTGAGAAAGATCCGCAGCGACGCTTTCATACGGCTCGGGCCCTGGCTAATGCCTTTCGTCAGGCGTGTGGCTTTGAGGCGGTGAGCGTTCCGCCTATTCCGACTTTAGCTATGGAAAATATGCCAACAAAGCCGGTGGCCGTTAAGGTTGTGCCTCATCCGTCCTCGCCTTTTCCAAAACGCTCTGGAATCATCATTATGGCTGCTATTCTCGTTATTCTTTTATTACTCTTTTCTGTTTCACATGCCTTCGGTGCTTCAGCACATCTGGTACCTTCACAACAATATCCTGGACTACCTTCGGTAACCACGACCGCTATTCCTGCTCTACCAACGATCAATGCGGGCTCAAACCAGAGGCTTGACGACAAAAATAGTGAGAATTCATCGGATTAATAATAAAATATGCAAGTACAAAGTGAATATCACGGGTATTTCCTCACGGAATGCATCAAGCAACATGAATATGGTGCCGTTTATCTGGGTGCGACCAGCGAAGATGCAGCACCAGAATTTATTATTAAGATTTTCAATACACAGTTGATTTCGTTGCGCGAGCGTCAACGTTTTCTACAAGAAGTGAATGTTCTGGGTTCTTTACGGCATCCTGCGCTCCTGCCCTTGCTAGATGCCGGCCTGGACAAGGGCGAGCCGTATCTGGTCAGGGCATATGCGCCTGAAGGCTCACTTATTACGCAACTTTCACAGCAAGACGGACAGTCATTTCCGCTGTCTACCACTATGGCTATCCTTACCCGCATTGGTGCAGCGATCACCTATCTGCATGAAGAGCAGGTCTATCATGGGAACATTAAACCTGAGAATATTCTCTTTGATGCGAATAAGCAGGCTATGCTCTCCGATATCCATGTTGCTTCTACTCATCCTGATGTGTACTCAATTGTCTATGAGCCAGTGAAGATGGGAAGAGAGCTGGTGCCATGGGGACCGACTGTTGTGCAGGATGACAGAAAGAACGGTATGCAGGATGATATCTATGCACTAAGTAGTATGGCTTATGAGCTCTTCACTGGATATCAACCATTTACTTCTGCTAGCGAGCGAGATATGGCCCCGGTTCCACCGTCGCATTGGACGCCCTCGCTCTCTGAAGAAGTGGACCAGGTTTTCCTCCGGGCTCTCAGCCCGCATCCAGAGGACCGTTTTAGCAGCGCAACTCTCTTTGTGGGGGCATTACAACATGCCCTCGATTCATCTAGAAAAGTGCAAGTTACGCCGTTAGATGAACCAGAACCAATAGTACCAGCTCAGCCACCCGTTGCGCAGCGAGAGATTGTGCCCTTCCAGCCGCAAAATGAGTCACAACGCTCGTTACCTGTTCGTCTATCCACAAGACAGCATTTACACGATCAGCCGCCTGTCAGGAGGCGAGCCAGCATTTCATCTGTTAAATTACCGCTTATCATTCTTGTTGCGCTCCTTATATTGGCTAGCATTCTCGTTCCTGTCTTTCTCTTTCGTCCTCACTCGAATACCATCAACGCCCATACTACAAAAAGCCAGGCACTTCCAGCACATATAACATCTCTAGCGACAAGCCAACCCAGCCCTGCAGCAACACCCTTTAAGCATCAGAATCCGGCTCCAACTTCGACCCCAACGCCAAAACCAACGCTGATTCCGACACCACATCCAACACCAACTCCGCTACCAACACCAACCGTCGTCAATGCTAGCTTCGAAGTTCCTGCCCTTATGGGTAGCTACGCGTACGCGCCAAACAATTCTGGCTGGACATTTAGCAATGATAGCGGCATTGCTAGCAATGGAAGCAATCTCAGCCAGGGCACATCCAACGCACCTGGAGGAACTCAAGCTGCATTTATACAATCGTACGGCACCATGAGCCAGAACGTTTCCTTTGTGCAGGGAACGTACAAACTCTCATTTTTAGCGGCGCAACGCGTGAGTACTTCCAGCTCTCAGACCTTATGGGTACTGATCGACAACACCGTCGTTGGCACCTTCACTCCAGTCGGCGGAAATTACCTCTACTACAGTACGCTCGGATTCACCGTTAGCTCCGGTATCCATACATTGCAATTTAAAGGTTTAAAGGGAGGTGCTCATAACACCGTTTTTATTGATTCGGTAGCCATCACGCGTGGGTGAACCAATGTTTTTCTTTCGCTCCAATTGCGAAAGAGGGAATGAAGGGTCTTGACAGGCCGCATGCATTGATGGTATATTATAAACAACGAAAGGAGGTGGTGTGTACATGTATGAACCTAGTAGCTGCACAGGCAGCGTTGAATTCCACACCTTCCAAATGAGAGGGGTCGGGCGCTAATACGCCTGCTCTTACACCTGGATTTGGCTCTGGGTGATGGTTTTACCAGACACTTGCTGATAGGTGGTATGTTCTACCTGTCTGTGCAGTACATCGGGGTAGTGATAAACGAAAAATTTATCACTACCCTAATTTTTTACCCTGGCTTGGTAACTTGCAGCATGATTAGTTGTAAAGTTCAGTTTTATTCTATTTGGATCAGCGCTAAGAAGAGTAAAAAAGAAACAGCTCCCCTCGCCCGGCACACCCGAGCTTTCTACCCAGATCTTTCCACCCATATTCTCCACCAATTGCTTACTCAGGTAGAGGCCCAATCCGCTTCCTCGTTGCGATCCAGCAAGGTCTCGTTTGAGGCGCACAAATTTCTCAAACAACAACGGAATTTCAGCAGGAGGGATACCCATGCCAGCATCCTTTATACAGATGCGCGTCTGCCTCACAAGGCCCTCCTCGCGCTCTTTCCAGGCTATGGTGGAGGTGGCAGTTATGCGAATAGGCGTGTGTGGAGAAGAGTATTTAAAGGCATTAGAAATTAAATTGCGCACCACCTGCTTTAACTGATTTCGGTCACACCAGACGGTTATCTGCTCGGGAATATCTACATGGATAAGGTGAAGCTCTAACTTACGTGGATCATATTGCTTTAACACTGCATCTATAATACTCGATACGGATATCAATTCATATTCAGGAGGGGGAGGATTAGTACCTGCCCAATTTACGTCTAACACCGCATCTACAAGGTATTGCAGATCTTCACAGCCATGGGCGGCGTTATCGATAAAGGTAGCCCGCGTGGTCTCATCAAGCTCCAGATGGTAGGTGCGCAAGAGCTCCAGATAGCCCTGAACCTCTGTGAGAGGTGTTCGTAGCTCATGATTGACGTTCGCGATGAATTGATCCTTGAGTTCTAGTAGTTGCTCTTGTTGCGCGTATGCGAGCGTAAGTTGCTGTTCCGCTAACAACGCTTTCTTCTCAGCAGCTTCACTCTTATCTATTATGTTACGTAAAAAGCGAATAAAGATAACTTCAAGGCAAAAGATAAAAGAACTTTCAAGAAAGGCAAGGGTGAGAGAGCGAGGCCATAGGAGTCCATGATAAACATAGCTATTAATGAGCGCAATAGTAAGAATTGTTGCGATTAAATAGAGCCATGGCTCATAACGTCTAAAAAACCAGGCGGCAAGCGCAACGGGTAGCGCCATAATGCTACCCTCATGCGAGAAGTTGTAGACGGCTACAAACAGAAGCAAACACAACAAAAAGCACGAGGTTGTCATTATGAGATACGTTCGATATCTCATATGACGCAAGAAACGAGTGGAAGAATTGAGAACATCCACAGTTATCTCTCCTCGCTACTTTTATCTCGATACTTTTATAATGAGCATATTTCAGGATAAAGAATCCTATGAAATAAGTCAAGTCAACAATAAAAATTCACTTCGGGCATGAAAGAAGATATAGAATTTACATTCTTCTTTTTCAGGAGTAATCTCTTTGGCCTCAGCGATACTCTCCCTGTAGAAGTATTATTTAGCCAGCCAACGTGGCGACAAGGATAGCTTTGATGGTATGCAGCCGGTTCTCTGACTGGTCGAAGACGAGAGATGCCTGTGACTCGAATACCTCATCAGTTACCTCCAGTTCACTCACGCCGTACTGCTCGCCGATCTGCTTCCCAAGCCTGGTATCAGCATTGTGGAGAGCAGGGAGGCAGTGTAGAAACTTCGTATCAGGATTGCCAGTCGCCGCCATGAGCTGGCTATCCACCTGATAGGGCAGCATCAATTTGACGCGCTCTGCCCACAGTTCGGGTGCCTCGCCCATCGAGACCCAGACATCGGTGTAGAGAAAGTCGCAACCTTTAACCGCTGCCAGCACATCCTCAGTCAGCATAAGACGAGCGCCCGTCTCTTTGGCCTGCACAATGACCTGTTCGATACGCTCCTCATCGGGCCACGCTGAGCGCGGGCCCGCCAGGCGAATATCCATACCTATCTTGGCCGCCCCTACCATTAAAGAATCACCCACGTTATAGCCGACGTCGCCCAGGAAGCAGAAAGAGATGGCCTCCAGCGGCTTATGCGCATGTTCCTGCATAGTCAGGAAGTCGGCCAGAACCTGGGTTGGATGCGCCTCGTTCGTCAGTCCATTCCATACCGGAACACCCGCGTAGCGTGCCAGCTCTTCTACATCAGCCTGTGCATAGCCACGAAACGCAATTCCATCATACATACGACCAAGGACACGGGCAGTATCCTTGATAGTCTCGGTAGAACCCATATGTGAGCCGCCGGCACCCATGTATGTAGTGTGCGCCCCCTGGTCGGTGGCGGCAACTTCGAAGCTGCTGCGAGTTCGCGTCGAGTCCTTCTCAAAAATAAGCGCGATCTGTTTGCCTTGCAGGCGGGCCACTTCCATACCTGCGCGCTTCGCCGCTTTCAACTCCGCAGAGAGTTGCAAGAGATAATTGATCTCTTCGGGCAGAAAATCATCCAGTTTTAGAAAATGCTTGTGTTTTAGATTCAAAGCCATGCTCGAACTTCCCCTTCTATAAACAGATAGCTTGATAGCAATAATGACATTATTATGATTCTTAATTCACTCCGTTCGCAAGAGGGTTCGCGCTAGTGGATATGTTACCGCAAAAAGTTGTAGTATACAGTACATAGATGTCATCGCAGACGTGTAGAGGACAGATAGGTCTTATCAAAGGCGAACAGAGACGCTATCCTATTGACCCTCTGTTGTTTAAGAAGCATGAATGTCATGTATTTCCTATGCAACAAGCTCACAGTAGTTTACATACTTTTACGCAGTTTTCCTTTCTTGTTAGGAGAAACTTGATGAATACATCAAATACATCAGAAAATAAAACAACGCCGACCCACTCAACAACGGATAAAGTAATTCAAATTCTTAAGAAGAACCCAAATATCACCGATGCTGAATTGGCTGAGCAGGCCGGCTTAAAATCTGAGGCAGCGGCACGTGGCTGGCGCGCTGTAGCTGAAGATACGATGCGCGGCTGGAAATGGGGCTACTAGCAACAACACATTCCCTACACAGGGTCAACTCAAACTTTTGAAAAAATATAAAAAAAGTGTTGATATAATGTAATTTTTATTGCTCATGGAGGGAAAATACGAGAGCA
>CAXTXB010000219.1:7298-8736 GCA_964247965.1 uncultured Dictyobacter sp.
GTTTTTATCCGCTCTTTTTCCTGCCAGAAGCAGGAAAAAGAGCGGATAAAAACACGATGTATATTATTTTTCAAAAGTTTGAGTTGACCCTGTGTAGGGTTAAAAAATGCGACTATGACCATCAAAACAGCCCTTCCAGGATAGGTACAGCCCGTAAGTCCTTATCATATCAGATATCTTTGACGAAAAAGAATAACAATGATACGCTCTTCGTGACGCTGATCACAATTCTTAGGAGGACGGATAGGCATGAACAGCAAGAGGACATGGTTCGTGCTAGGCTTGACGATATTCCTGGTTGTCTTATTTATTGCCGGGGTGGTCTCGACCCAGCTTCAAACGAGCGATACATCATCGGAGGCGGCCGCGGCAACGCTCTATAAGTATAACAAATATAATCCTCAGGTGCGTAATTTTACTCTTTACGTACGCGATAATGTTCTCAAAATGCCAGATGGGAAGCAGATCTACGTCTTCGGGTATACCGATGATCCACACGGGCGGGCGAAAGTTCCCGGTCCGACATTAGTCGTGAATGAAGGTGATACGGTCAATGTCACGCTCATCAACGACAAAGATCCGACAAAATCCAAGTATTCCAAAGGAGATGGGCACACCATCCATATGCACGGTCTCGATCTCTCCAGCATCTATGATGGCGACCCGATGACCGCCCCTCCACGTACAGCGAACGGAGATATCATAACTACCCCGGCGGCAGAGGATTCAGGCGTGCAGCCAATCCTGGGACCCATCCAAGAAGGTCAGCGCTTTACCTATCACTTCATTGCAAACTATGCAGGCACCTACTGGTATCACTGCCATGTAGACGTACAGGAGCATGTACAGATGGGCATGTATGGTGCATTTGTCATCCAGCCCGCCGGTGATGCAGGCCAGGCTTACATCGACACTCCAACGTTTAACAAGCAGTATACTTTCGTTCTAAGCGAGATGGATAGCGTGGGCCACCAGATAGATCATGACAACATCTATAACAACGGGCCAGCGATGAACTGGACACACTATCGGCCCGATTACTTCTTGCTCAACGGCAAGGCCTACCCCGATACGACGAAAGACCCTGATGATAACGTTAATGGTTCGCGAGGTCAGACAATACTGTTACGTTTTGTTAACGCGGGCTCCAGGGTGCGCGTCATTCATCCTGATGGTCTTCGTTTTCTGGTAATTGGGACCGATGGACGAAAACTAGACCATCCCTATACCGAAGATACTCTGAAGATTGGGCCGGCCGAGCGCTACGATGTTATTCTACACCTGGGTCAAGCAGGACGCTTTACGCTGCATGACCACATGGATAAGAATACAACTAGCAGCAGCACATCGCCCGATAGAGTTCTCACAACGATTACTGTGGGATGACTCATAATTCCTCTTCTTATTAAATTATTAAACGTTTTGCATTTTTCTATTT
>CAXTXB010000220.1:0-6376 GCA_964247965.1 uncultured Dictyobacter sp.
TCTAAGGTCATTCGCGACTTTCAGGAAAAATTGAAAGAGAAAGCACCACTTCCACTGGATCTACAGCTACCAACTTAAACGAAGGACCACTTTTTGAGAAAAGAGAGTATCAGGAAGCAGTAAAACCACTGGTAAAAAAATGACGGAAAAAATGCAATTCTTCTTGAGAAAAGGGGCAACAGAGAACTCTCGAAGGTCTCTTGAGCAAAAGGTTTCCAGGGAAATTGGATGAACGAGATCTATTAGGAGTCTGTGGTGCAACGGAACAGCAAGGTGGTGTAAGCACTGAACTGGCTTCCAGAGCAGGTGAACAGGAAGCACAACAAAGAGTCGAATCGCTGATGCGTGTTGCCTCGGTGTTCTTTGTGCATTCATTACAGCTTCTGCAGAGGTAGCTCGCGCCGGAATCGGTCTTACACCACTTTGCTGTTCCGTTGCACCACAGACCCCCACCTCAACAAAGACATTTCTATTCTCAAAGACCGTCGAAGTGGCGAAACAAAGCCGATGACCTTACATGCATTTCGACTCTGCTTAGAGTCAGGGGACACGGATTACGACAAAGGTGAGTGGGGTGGGTGTGGATGCTTTGCTCCAATTGCTCAGGAGCGAATGGGGGAGATGCTTCTCATTATCGATGTAAAACGTCCTGCTTGCAAGTCTAAGAAACCGAAAGCTGAGGTGAAACAACCAATAGTTCATGTTGAGAGCATCACACAATCGTTGTGGAATGAGGTGTCGGCATGAAGTGTCCATTGTTCGCCGTACCCTGGTCGGCTTGCTCGTTGCAGCCCATCAGTCTGCAAGATTTTAGCTCTCAGTACCTCGAAGCTATAGCCTCGTCCAGTGCGTTGGGTCAACTTGACCATTCCATTGAGGCATTCAGTGTATCCAGCAGTGAAACGGTGGGTGAAGTAGTTAAAAATGGCATCGCCGTAATGCTCAATAGTCAGTGTGAAGGGCAGAAAGGCGTCAGCTACTTCCGGCGTGATCTGTGCAAACCAAGTAAAGTATCGTCGAAGGGCGTCTTCCTGGTTGGTTGCTTCATAAATGGTATAGAAGCTTTCCTTGAGGTGATAGGCCGTTTCCAATTGGGAGAAGTTCTTGAGCCACGTTTCAAGGATCAAGGTTTCGCGCTCGTCCAGGTCATGAGGGCGTCTGAGGAGCAAGAACCGATCATGCATCAACGTTCGACGTTGTTGGTCGGTCAAACCTTTCCGTATCTGCTTGCGAACAGTTTCCAGGCAGCCCGAAAGAAGTTTCAGGACGTGGAACTTGTCTACGACCAGTTTGCTATGAGGCAAGGTCAGATGTACTGCATCGTGGCTCGAAGCAAATCAATAATTTGGCGGTTCTCTACATCTGTGATGACACAACGATACTGATGCAGCAGGTACAATTCATCTTAGCGGCTCCCTCGCTGACCGTATTGGTTCACGCTGGCTGACGGCCGGCGGCTTGACTATTGCCTGTATTGGCTTGTTGCTGATTAGCCAACTCAATGAACGCAGTTCCATCTTCGATATTGCTTGGCGCCTTACCTTTACCAGCATCGACCAAGGGCTTTTCCAGGCACCAAACAATAGTGCATTGTTAGGCTCAGCTCCACGCAATCTACAAGGGAATGCCTCTGGCTTTTTAGCCACGGCTCGCACTATGGGACAGAGCTTGAGTGTGGCTATAGCTAGTGCAATTTTTGTTGGTCTGGGTGGTGCTGCTGCCGGGAACTTGATTGTCACACATACCAACCTCGTTCAACTTCCTCTATATCAGCATACCTTCGATATGGCTTTCCAGGGCGCCTTTATCGCCTGTGCGACCATTGCTGCCATCGGCATCTTTGCTTCCCTTGTATGAGGCAAAGAAGAAAGAAGATAGTATTATCGTAAACCACAATACTTCCGTGACATTCCACTATCTCGAAAGTTCTTCTTCTCCTGCCTCTACGAACGGGGAGGCGAAGTGAGCAGATGAAGTGTGAAAGTGCTGTTTTCGGGTTCCTTGGAAGGCGCGTCGATATGCCTGCGGACTGACGCCAACGAGGTGCTTGAAGTGATCACGAAAGTTTGTTGATGAGCCGAGTCCGACATAACTCGCGATCCATTCAAGCGAGTGATCCGTGGTTTCCAACAAGCACTGCGCTTGACGCAACCGAGAACGGTTCAGCCATTGCAATGGAGTAGTGCCAGTCTGCTCACGAAAGCGGCGGCTCAGCGTGCGGGTACTCATCGTAGCTTGAGCTGAGATATCTTCCAGCCTGAGTTCCCGCCACATGTTTTCTTCCATCCACCGTAGCACCGGCTCAAGCGTCTTCCCATCCGCGGTGGGCTGCTCACGAACGATGAACTGTGCCTGACCGCCGTCGCGTTCTAAGGGCATCACCGTAATCTTGGCCGTGTCAGACGCTACGGTCGCCCCGTAATCTCGACGGATCATGTACAGACAGAGATCGAGTCCTGCTGCTGCACCTGCTGAGGTCAGAAACTGCCCGTTGTCAACAAAAAGCACCTCTGCATCAACTTCCACATTCGGGTACCGCAGTGCCAACTCACTTGCAGCAGCCCAGTGGGTGGTTGCACGTAGACCATCCAAGAGTCCTGTGGCAGCAAGAGTGAATGCTCCAACACAAATCGATGCAATACGCGTCCCATGTGCTGCTGCGTTCCGCAGTGCAACGAGTACGTCGCCAGGAAGTGGCACTAGAGGATCAGCAAGGCCAGGCAGAATGATTGTGTCTACCTCCGCTAACAGGTCCAGACCGCGAGAAATATGCATCGTGAATATGCCTGTGTCAATCTCATTGGTGGAAGCGCATAGCTGCACGTGATATGCAGGATGTCCGTCGAGTAGGCGAGTGCGCCCAAACACCTCAATGGGAGTGGACAGATCGAATGTCACCACTCCAGGTAACGCAAGAACAGCGATAGTGTGCATCACCCTCCTCTTTTCATTTTTTAATCTTCTTGACAACGGCAAAGAACGTCTCTCTATAGCATACCATGCTGTCGTTCATAAGAGCACACACATTTCATCACATATTGGCTTGAATCCGTTGAAAGGTGGCTATCAAGCCACTTTTCGACAGAGCGAATAGAGACTATAGTAGAGAAGACAATTGGTCGTCACCATATGCGAAGAGTATTGAAAGGACTATATACGATGCACGCTCAGATAGTGTTATTCAATGGTTTTGACCCACTTGATGTCATTGGCCCCTATGAAGTGCTGATCGCGGGAGGAGCTGCAACGTCGGGCGCACTGACCGTCGAACTCGTTTCTGCAGAAGGACCACGAGAGGTCATAAGCGGCTCTGGTGGCCTCGCGCTACGTGCAACGGCAGCCTTAGACCCAGACGCCGCTGATCTCATCATCGTGCCGGGTGCTGCAGGACGAATCAGCGAACCTGAGGATGGGCAAGAAATTGATACTATCCCGCGCCTATTGGCGCGGACGCTAGAGACCGACCTACCCACATTGATGAAGAAAGCATTAGACAATCCCAAGGTCCTTGTTGCGACAGTCTGCGGTGGGTCTCTAGCACTGGCAATGGCTGGCTTGCTCGAAGGTCGTCATGCAGTAACTCATTTCATGGGTATGGATGTCCTGGGTGCAACAGGAGCCATCCCAATTCGGGCACGAGTGGTTGATGACGGTGATCTAGTCACTGCTGGTGGAGTTACTTCGGGCTTAGACTTGGGTTTGTATCTGCTCGAACGCGAGTTTGGTCCGCGTATCGCCAATGCTGTGGAAGAAGTGTTCGAGTATGAGCGACGTGGAACGACGTGGAAGAACAAGGGACTCGAGGCTGTCGCTTTGTAGAGCATTTTGCTCTGTGTCTCAACGTGTACTCATGCAATGAAAGAGAGGATTTTCATGTCTATTACAGGCACTTGGAACGTCAAAATCTCAACTCCGATTGGGATGCAAGCAGTCGTCCTTGAACTCACCGAGGTTGGGGGTATCGTCGAAGGGGTCGCTAAGGGAGCAGGAGAAAATAGTCCACTGATCGATCCTGTTCTCGACGGCAATCGGCTGATGTGGAAGCAGTCGATCACCAAACCGATGCGGTTAAACCTCACATTCGATGTCACCATCGACGGTAATACGCTCACGGGCACATCGAAGGCTGGAATGCTTCCCACGTCGAAGGTCACTGGTACGCGAGTTGTCGAGTAGAAAGAAAAGAGAGAAGAATATCTTTCTGATCTTCAGAATGAAATATGAATAGTGTAGATGAGCCAGTAGGAGCAAGATGCAAAACACCACTGTATCGAACAAGACAACAAACTCGAGTAGAGGAGACCAGAACGTCACAGTTCCTGAAGCACTTCAGCAACCAACACGATCTATTGCACTTCTCATGCAACTGCTCATCGGTGCGGCGAATACGGTCGTCCACCTGAGTATCCTCCCGATAAGTCTCTTGCTGCTCCCAACTCAGATTGCAGCCTTCGATCCAGGTCACAAAATTAGTAATTACGGGTTGGTTGCCACGATGGGAGCGTTGGCAGCCTTGCTTGCCAATCTTTTAGCGGGTGCTTTGAGTGACCGCACAACCTCTCGTCTCGGTCGCCGTCGTCCCTGGCTCGTTGGTGGAACACTGGCGGGAGGTGTCATGCTCGTGGTCCTTGCCACCGCACCGAACTTTCTCGTGCTGGCTCTTGCATGGACACTCCTGCAAATCTGCCTCAACCTCGTGTTAGCGGCACTCGCGGCGGTCGTCCCTGATCGCGTCCCTATACGTCAGCGAGCAACCGTCTCTGCATTTGTCGGACTCTCAGCCCCCGTCGGTATCGTGATTGGAGATGTCCTTATCGCTTTCCTCATCAAGTCTACGCCTCTGTCATACTACACAATTCTGGGTATACTCCTCACTGTCATGTTCCTCTTGATCGTCTTCATGCGCGATCCGGTCTTGCCACGAGAAGCAGTTGCGCCTCTCTACCTACGTTCCTTCTTGACGAGCTTCTGGGTCAATCCCAGGCAGTATCCAGACTTTGCCTGGACTTGGCTCACGCGCTTTCTGGTGTATCTGGGCTTCAACCTCACGTTCAGCTACTTGCTCTATTATGTTCAGGATGCCCTACACTACGAGCAGCTCTTCCCAGGTAAACAAGCGTCTCAAGGCGTCGCAATCTTACAGATCATTACGACAGGAGCTTCACTCATTGCAGCTATGGGCAGTGGAGTCATGTCGGACCGCTTGCAACGACGCAAAGTGTTTGTCATGGGAGCGAGTATGTTCATCGCGCTTTCACTGCTCAGCCTAGCCTTCTTCCACAACTGGCTGATGGTTGAAATCAGCGCAGCATTCCTGGGTCTTGGACTTGGAGGCTACTTTGCAGTAGACAATGCGTTAGCAACTCAGGTTATTACCAGTACAGCAGTGCGAGGGAAAGATATGAGTGTACTCAACATTGCGAATGCGTTGCCAGCCGTTCTTGCCCCAACTATGGGTGCCATTATTCTTACGACCGTACAGAGTTATACAGTATTTTTTGTGCTGGCAGGTATCCTAGCATCACTTGGAGCCGTGCTTATTCTCCCCATTAAAAGCGTTCGGTAGTCTCGCCTTCATGAGTCGGATGAACGTGAAACATGAGTGGATATTTGACAGGTCTCTAATAGTATTTGTTTTGTGGACTGAGAACACTAACATTTTAAGGTTAGTAACTTGACAATTAAAGGTTAAGATGCTACAATCACTTTCGTTAGTATAGTGACTAACGAAACGTTTGACACAATACTGAAGATAGCTTTGAGATGAAGGAGTTTTATTATGGCCTGGGACATTGATAGTGTGCATTCGCAAGCAACCTTTTCGGTCAAACATATGATGATCAGCACGGTCAGAGGGCATTTTGAGGTACTTAGCGGTCAGCTTGAAATTGATGAGCAGCATCCTGAAAATTCGTGGGTTGAGGCGCAAGTAGATGCAAAGAGCATTAACACTCGTGATGCAAAGCGCGACGATCACTTGCGCTCTCCCGATTTCTTCGATGTAGAAAAGTATCCGATAATCACCTTTAAAAGCCATAAGATTGAACCAGTTGGTAAGAATGAGTATCGAGTTACGGGTAATCTGACGATGCACGGTGTTACCAGAGAAGAGACTTTTTCTGCAGAATACGGTGGTCAGCTAAAAGACCTTTACGGCATGCAACGTGCCGCATTTGCTGTCAAGGGAAAAATTAATCGCAAAGATTATGCTATGAACATGAATGTCGCACTTGAGACGGGTGGAGTTTTGGTAAGTGAGGACGTAAATATAGAAATTGATCTGGCCGTGGTACAGAAAGTAGCTACTCAGACAGTCCAGGCATAGCTCTAAGAGTCGATGTTGTGTGTCTACTCAAAAATAGGACAACCTTCTCGG
>CAXTXB010000220.1:6386-8721 GCA_964247965.1 uncultured Dictyobacter sp.
GGCAACTTGGTTCCCCTAACTTTAACACAATTTCATCGTCTTTTATTATGCGTGACATATATGTGCAATTTATCTTGTAACAAAATCTTATCTTGCTGATCAAGGGAAACGATACGCCATGCATTAGGAAAATGCGGAAGCGTAGTCAAACTCCTCGAAGGAGCGTGCCGGGCGGCTGAGGAGTAGTGGCACATCCCCGCTGAGCCAGTCAGTGTCTCCATCGGCGACCATGCTGAAGAACTGAGCGTTCATCTGGGCTAGCTCTTTCGGGAGGCCAGCATGAATCATCGCGTTCTTGTCCTTCTCGAAGCTCAGCTCGTGGTAAGTAACTGACCGACCGAGTATCTTTGAGAGCGTCGCTGCCACGTCTGAATAGGTGATCAGTGCTGGGCCGGTGAGTTTGTATGTCTTTCCGACATGCGAGGTGGGTGAAGCGGCAATCTCGACGGCGACTGCGGCTACATCTCGAGTATCGATCATGCCCAAGCACCCCTTGCCAGCCGAGGAGCCGAATCCGCCGGTCTTCTTGATTGCGGGAGCGAGTGCCAGGACGTTTTGCATGTAGGCTTTTGAACGTAGCAGCGTGTAGTCGAGTCCAGACGCGAGTAGCTCGACCTCGCATGATGCCAGCGTCGTCGGGCGATGGGAGAGTTTGCCGATGCGTCGCTTGTAGCCTTAATGATCTGTTTGACACCCGCACTCTTTGCGCTGTGTACGATGTTCATCTCTTGTGACGGGAAGCCTGGGCTGACCTGACGCTTCTCAGCGGATGCTCACGCAACATCTTAGAGAGCTTGAACACGATGGCCTCGTCCATCGAGAGATCTACAGAGAAGTCCCTCCAAGCAGCAGTTCGTGCCTACATTCAAGAGACAGGGATGCACAACGTCGAGATCGTTGAACAGGATGCCTATCACACCACGTTGCCACGGGAGTCCTTTGATTTGGTCCATGTCCGGTTTGTCCTTGCTCCTGTGGGTCGAGATGAGGATCTTGTACGTGAGGGATTTAGCACTGGTCAGGTGATCGTTGTGGATGGTGGGGCTACCTTCGTATAAAGCACCTGTTTGGCGAAAAAGGAAAAGATCGCATTATTATTCTGTTTCATGCTCTGGATTGATTAGGTGTTCATCTCCTCGACTGTAGAGGTGCAGGATGCTTTCCATTTTTACCTGTGATGCGTCATCCAACGAATTGAAGAGTCCCAAGGCGATAATGTCAACCAGACCAAGCATCGCGATACGTGCTGAAATACGTAAATTCTGGCCCAAGATCGTTGGCTCGCGCGGTGTCACAACGAGTTTGATATCGGCATAGCGAGAAAGCGAGGAGTGCGGATTGGAAGTTATCGCAATGGTCGTTGCGCCCTGCTGATGCGCTAAACTCATGGCCTTCACAGTAGCTCTGGTTTCGCCAGCATACGAGAAGGCCAGAGCCACGTCCTGAGCAGTCAGCAGTGAGGCAGATGCCAGTTGATGAGCGATATCAGGGAGCCAGCTAACGGAGAGACCCATGGTCAGGAAGCGGTTGAAAGCGTCGAGAGCAACCGACGACGATATCCCATTGGCGTACAGGTCAATGCGACGGGACTGCTGGATAGCCTCGATTGTTTTCTCCATATCACTCATATCCAGGCTGCGTAGTGTAGTCAGGAGTGCATCGACATTGGCACTGATTGCCTTGTTCGCAATGGTTTGCAAGGTGTCACCACGCGCAATGGTAGATTGATCCAGGTGAAACGACGTATTGACTTCCGCAGCCAGAGCGAGGCGAAAGGCTTTGAAACCACTGTAGCCCAGTGCCTGGCTAAAATTGGAGAGTGTTCCCTGGCTCACGCCAATTTCTCTCGCCAACTGATCGGTTGGAAGGCGTAAAACCTCGTGTGGGTGTTCCAGCACATAGGCTCCAATTTGTCTTTCCGCCGGTGAGAAAGTCGAGAGGTTTTGCCGCAGATACTGTAAGGGACTGCGAACGGGCTGGCCCAGTTCTTCACTTTTTCGAGTAGCCGCCTCGACTGGCTGGCTCTGGTTCCTATCCCTTTCACTGCGATTCGTTCCCTCTTGTTGCTTCCCCTCATTCTGCATATCCATTTGTTGTCTTGTGTCCTCTTTTTTCATGTTGTATCGTCTGTCTGATTCTAATTCACCTTTGTCGAGAAGTCAATGATAAAATATCATTTTTTCTGATGCTTTATTTACTGCATTGATATTTTATCACTCCTCTGGTATAATGCTAATAATAGCAGGGAGGTTTTCATCGCCGCCCTTCTCTTCCAGAAAATTCTTCAAGATGGAAGGACTATTTTCTGACACTCTTTTAGAGTCGTTCCATAACC
>CAXTXB010000221.1:0-8718 GCA_964247965.1 uncultured Dictyobacter sp.
TATCTTTGGTATACAGTATCCCAATAATTTCATCGACGCCAATAGCATCTTCATAGACAGGAATGCGCGAAAAGCCGCCCTGTAAGGCAAGATCAACTGCCTGTGTGACAGTAGCTTCACTCGATAGTGTCACCATATCGATCCTTGGAACCATCACCTCACGTACAGTGGTGTCTGCGAACTCGAAGATACTATGGATCATCTCCGTCTCTTCCTCTTCGAGTACTCCCTCTTCTTCACTTACCGTTACCAGAAGCCGCAACTCTTCCTCAGTGACAAAAGGGCCGCGATGCTTTATCTGCCCACCCATCATACGCACAAACACTGAAGTGATGACATTCAGTGACAGGACGAGCGGGCGCAACAGCCAGGCGGCAACGCGAATTGGGCCGACAAGGGCATGTGCCCAACGTAAGGGACTCTGTACGGCAGCAGTTTTAGGAGTAATCTCGCAAAAAATTAATACTATGAGAGAAATTACTACAGAGGAGAGGAGTTCACCAAAGGATTGTGTGAAACGTAGCGCAAGGGCAGTGGCCATACTTGAGGCTACGATGACTGCGATACTATTGACAACCAGGATGGTCGAGAGAAAAATGTTGGGTTGAGCCAGCATATTCTCGATCTTTATGGCGACCCGGTCGCCTTCTTCGAGCAGGTTTTTTAATTTGATATGACTAATCGATGTAAGAGCCGTTTCCGCTGCTGATGCAACCGAACACAGGATGAGGGCTACAACCATTATGATTAATTGTAGCCACGCTCCTGAGCCTAGCTGAGATAAGTGAAAATCAAAATTGGCGGCTAAGCTCGATAAGCCAGGGCCGTCCATAGTCAACACCTATTCCTTTTTGCCACCTTCTGCCGCTGCGTCATCTGCTGCTGGTAACATACGCAGGAGACGTGCGGGAACGCCTACGACTAACGCATTGGGTGGAACATCTTTATTCACTACAGCGCCCGCTCCAGTCATGGCGTGGTCACCAACTGTAACGGGTGCAACGAGAACGGTGTCGCAGCCAATAAAGGCTCCTGAACCGATTGTAGTGCGATACTTTTGTTTTGTAATGCCATCATAATTAGAAGTTATTGTACCTGCGGCGATATTTACATGATCACCAACAGTCGCATCACCCAGATAGCTAAAATGATGCATGTCTGTTTCTTCACCGACATAAGAGTTTTTTACCTCGGCGTAGTTTCCCATTCGCACGCCGCTTGCCAGGTGAGCGCCTGGACGACAATGGCTAAATGGGCCCATACTCACATTATCTTCAAGCGTGGCACCCTCAAGGGCCGAGTTTCGTATGACGCAGCGATCGCCAATTGTAGACTGTTCGATGGTCGTTCCCGGACCAATACGGCACCACTCGCCAATTGTGGTCTTTCCGTTTAGCATTGTTCCCGGCAAAATGGTAGTATCTGTGCCTATCTGCACTTCATCATCAATATAAGTTGTTGCTGGATCGATAATTGTGACGCCTGCATACATGTGTCGCTCCAGGATGCGCCGGCGCATGATCTGCTCGGCCTCGGCCAGTTGCACACGATTATTGACGCCCAGCGTCTCATCAAGCGAGCCACTTACCGTTGAGATGACACGCTTCTGGGCACCAGCTACGGCGATTAAATCAGTAAGATAGTATTCGCCAGAGGCGTTGCGTGGCAAAGCATGCAATGCTTCCCAGAGCCAGACACGATCAAAACAGTAAACTCCTGAGTTGACCTCTTTGATCTGCAGTTGCTGGGGTGTGGCACGCTTTACTTCTACAATTTCACGTACGCGACCATGCATGTCACGTACAACACGCCCGTAATCAGATGGTGGCACGGTAGAGGCGGTTAAAAACGTTATGGTCGCGCCCTTCGCGATATGCTCTACTAGCACACTTGCTAGCATTTCGCTTCTTACCAGTGGCGTATCGCTATAACACACTAAAACAGTTTCTGGCAAAGGATGAAGCGCATCAACGGCTGCCTGGGCGGCTAATACTGCGTGACCAGTGCCCAACTGCTCTTGCTGAATCGCATACAGGCAGCGCTCTCCAAAGGCTGCTTCAATCTGCCTGGCTTCATGTCCAAGCACGACAATGGGACGATACGTGTCCACTGTGTCTTTATGCGGTGCAAATACTTTTGTCGTGGGAATAATTTCTATAGACTTGAGGACATGTGCCAACAATGGCTGACCTGCCAGTGGATGGAGAACCTTGGGTAACGTTGAACGCATCCGTGTACCTTTGCCGGCTGCAAGGACTACGGTAGCATATGTATTCATAATCGGATGTTCAGATCCTTTTTTGTTCTTTCGATGGTTAGAGGCTAAATGAACAATTTAGAAAGGCTATTCGGAACAAAGCCTACTTTTTGTCCATATCGAAGAGATACAACTCGGGTGCTAGGATTCGAACCTAGGAATGGTAGATTCAAAGTCTACTGCCTTACCGCTTGGCCACACCCGATTATCAATGAGACTGATAGAACCATCAATACGCTGCGATTATATCATGCTGCAAAAATATTGGCAAGAGGCCAAAAGATACTTTCCCAGAATTACTTTTCCCCATCCCTCTTAATTTTTCGCTCTTGCACAAACTGCTCAAAGTCATCAGCGCGGATACGAAAAAAGAACCAAACCAACCCTGGGATCACCGGGACGCTAGAAGAACTAGACGCCCTTCTGAACATCAATCCAGAAGAGGAGAATACCTAGAAGATTTCACTTCGCCTTGACGCACTTTCCGCTGAATGCTATGCTGCATTTACAGCGTAATGGTGCGCTGGCAGTCAACAAAAATCTCGTCCCCATCATCGCTGTTGAGAGGATACTAAGTTTGATGGCTATCATTGAGACGCATATAGATCGTACAAGTTCTGTATTTCAGGAAAACACCAGCTATTTTCAACACCTCATCGATCAGTTTGAACAACGGGTTGAGCAGATTCACCAAGGGGGTGGGGCTGAGGCGATTGCCAGGCATCGCAAACGCGATAAGCTCCTGGCTCGCGAACGTATTCAGTTGCTCTGTGATCCCGACACTCCTTTTCTAGAATTGAGTCCGCTGGCAGCATGGGATATGTACGACAACGAGGCTCCTTCAGCCGGGATCGTTACTGGCATAGGTCTGGTTGAGGGACAAGAATGCCTTATCGTTGCGAATGATGCGACGGTGAAGGGTGGCTCCTACTATCCGATGACGGTGAAAAAGCATCTGCGCGCGCAAGAAATTGCGGAACAAAACCATCTTCCCTGCATCTATCTTGTTGATTCAGGTGGGGCATTTCTCCCTCTGCAGGCCGATGTATTTCCCGACCGCGATCACTTTGGGCGCATCTTTTACAATCAGGCACGCATGTCCAGTCAGCGTATCCCCCAGATTGCTGCGGTAATGGGCTCGTCTACAGCTGGTGGAGCCTATGTTCCCGCCATGAGCGATGAGACAGTGATCGTGCGGGGGAACGGGACGATATTTCTGGGCGGTCCGCCTCTGGTAAAAGCGGCTACAGGAGAGGTGGTGAGCGCTGAAGATCTGGGTGGGGCCGATGTGCATTCCCGTACCTCCGGCGTCACTGATCACTACGCGTTGAACGATGAACATGCCCTGGCAATTTGTCGCAGCATTGTCTCTCATCTTAACCGGCGGAAGTATATCCCCTGGAATATCCACCCGTCAGTCGAGCCCCGCTACGATCCCGCCGAACTGACTGGCATCGTTCCTCTGGATAATCGCAAGGGCTATGATGTGCGCGAGGTTATTGCTCGTCTTGTCGATGACAGTGATTTCCACGAGTTTAAAGAGCTTTATGGCACGACACTAGTCTGCGGCTTTGCGCGCTTGATGGGCTATCCGGTTGGTATCATCGCTAATAACGGCATTCTCTTCTCAGAAAGTGCATTAAAAGCGACGCATTTTATTGAGCTTTGTGGCCAGCGCCAGACGCCCTTAATCTTCTTGCAGAATATTACAGGTTTTATGGTCGGTCGTCAGTATGAGAATGGCGGCATTGCGAAGGATGGCGCGAAGATGGTTATGGCGGTCGCGAACGCTCCGGTTCCGCGCTTTACTGTGATTATTGGCGGCTCTTTTGGCGCGGGTAACTATGGTATGTGTGGTCGCGCCTACTCGCCACGCCAGTTATGGATGTGGCCCAACGCCCGCATCTCTGTGATGGGAGGTATGCAGGCTGCAACGGTCCTGGCTACTGTGCGCAAAGAAGGTCTGGCCGCGCGTGGCAAAGCTATGGATGCGGAGGAAGAGGCGGCATTCATGCAGCCGGTTCTGGATAAATACGAGGAAGAGGGCAATCCATATTATAGTACTGCACGTCTCTGGGACGATGGTATCATCGACCCGCGCGATACCCGTACCGTTCTGGGACTGGGTATCGCCGCCGCACTCAATGCACCAATGCCCGACACCCCCTTCGGTGTCTTCAGAATGTGAAACATCTCGACTATATTCCACACGTTATTCGCATTTTCTGTGACTATCTTTTTTTATCGCTATCGACTTTTAAAGGTGGTGCTATGGTTGAATATACCCAACTCACCGTTCGCTATGACATGCAAGACCGTATAGCCGTTGTAACCCTGCATCGACCACAGGTACGCAACGCACTCAATACCCAGCTCATTCAGGAACTCGCTGACATATTTACAGAGCTGAGCATCGATGATCGACTCCACGGCGTTGTACTCACTGGCGATGGTCCGACTTTTTGTGCCGGTGCCGATATTCAAATGATGCGAGAATCAATTACACTGAATGAACAACAAAACATTGATGATGCGCTTCGCCTCGCGGACATGCTGCATACTATTAATGTATTTCCTTGTCCGGTAGTGGCGCGCGTCAATGGCGATGCTTTGGGCGGTGGCGTCGGCCTGCTGGCGGTCTGCGATGTGGTTATCGCGGACGAACGCGCACGCTTTGCGTTTAGTGAGGTGAAGTTAGGTATCGCACCCGCTGTTATTTCCCCTTATATTATTCGTAAAATAGGCGAGACAAATGCGCGCGCCTTGTTTGTGACGGGTGAGCGCTTCAGTGCGAGTCGCGCCCATCTGCTTGGGCTGGTACATGCAATCATTCCATCTGAGCACCTCGATAATGCGGTTCAGAAGGCCCTGGATGAATTGGTGAGTAGCGGCCCCCTGGCGGTGCGCGCATCAAAAGCGTTGGCGCTAAACGTTGGTTCTATGAACTATGAGCATGCACGCCACTACACTGCTGAAATGATTGCTCATCTGCGCGTGAGTGAAGAGGGGCAGGAAGGGCTCAATGCTTACCTGGAGAAGAGACAGCCGCGCTGGCTTAAATAATGAGGCAGTATGTTCAAGAAAATTCTCATCGCTAACAGGGGAGAGATCGCGGTCCGCATCATGAGGACGTGTCGTGAGATGGACATTCGTACGGTGGCGGTCTACTCCCAGGTTGATCAACACGCCCGCCACGTCCTTGAGGCTGATGAAGCCTATGCTATTGGACCCGCTCCTGCGCCACAGAGCTATCTTCACAGTGCCGCCATTATTGATGCTGCGCGAAAAAGTGGTGCCGAGGCTATTCATCCTGGGTATGGCTTCCTCTCCGAAAACGCTACGTTCGTCGAGGCGTGTGAGCAGGCGGGGATTGTCTTCATCGGCCCCTCGGCCTCTGCAATGCATCTTATGGGCTCGAAGATTGCGGCGAAGCGCCTGGCTCGGGAAGTAGGCGCACCAACCGCCCCAGGCTACAATGGAGAGTCTCAGGATGATGCAGTGCTTATGCGCGAGGCGCTGCGTGTCGGCTTTCCTCTGCTCATTAAGGCTTCTGCTGGCGGCGGCGGCAAGGGGATGCGTGTGGTGAGTACAGAGTCGGATTTTCTGGAGCAGCTAGCTGGCGCACGACGTGAGGCGCTTACGGCGTTTGGCTATGCAACCGTTTTTCTTGAGCGCTTTATTCAGCAGCCACGGCACATTGAGATCCAGGTGCTTGGCGACATGCATGGCAACCTGATTTACCTGGGCGAGCGCGAGTGCTCGATTCAGCGCCGCCATCAAAAGATTGTTGAGGAGAGCCCTTCCGTGGCATTGACCCGTGAGCAACGGGCGGAGATGGGGGCTGCCGCCGTGCGTATAGCTCGCGCCGCCCACTATGTCAATGCGGGAACGCTAGAGTTTATGCTCGATAGAGATAAGCAGTTCTACTTTCTGGAGATGAATACACGCCTGCAAGTAGAGCATCCCGTAACGGAGCTGGTAACTGGACTGGACCTGGTGCGCCAGCAGATCCGTATCGCTGCTGGAGAGCCTCTTGCCTTTACGCAGGAGGACATTGCTCTACGCGGCCATGCCATCGAAGTACGTATCTATGCAGAGGATGCACAACAAAACTTTCTCCCCTCAACAGGCACGATTACAAGCTTTATTGAACCAGAGGGACCCGGTATTCGCCTGGATAGCGGCATAACAAGCGGAGACGAGATTACGCAGTACTACGATCCTATGCTCGCCAAGCTCATCGTCTACGGAGAAGATCGTCCCGCCGCAATTCAACGCCTGCAAAACGCACTTGAACAGACTGCCATCTCTGGCATCACAACAAATACTTCCCTACTTCACGATATCAGCATCCATCCAGCCTTCCGCGAGGGACAGACCTATACAAACTTCTTAACAACATATAAACTCCCACAACCAGAAGCTGAGCAGAACCTTCCCAAAGATGCGTTGATCGCCGCCACACTCGCAACCATCCAGAACGAGATGAACAAACAGAGTCCTCAGCTAGCTCAAAACTCTTTCGGGCAAGCAAACAAGCCAGAAGATATCAATCCCTGGCGCAGATTGGGTCCATGGCGTATGATCGGAGAGGCCCGTGTTCTCACATACACATATCATACACATGAATACAAAGTAACCGTGAAACAGATGAAGAATTCTGTAGACACATGGAACATCTCTTTTAACGAGAATTCTACAGAGGATGTAACGGGTATATTTGGCGCTCATAACCTTCTCTTGCTTAAAAACGGCGCACAACAAAAACGCGCATTTGTACAAATGCAGGACACCTCTATACAGGTTAATCTAGCAGGGCGTACATATATTCTGCAGAAACGTCAGCCGCCTGCAATAACGGCCGGCTCTCATGGTCCAGGCACAGCGCCGATGCAAAAAGCTCTCACCGCACCCATGGCTGGTACTATTGTAAAGGTACAGGTACACGATGGTGATAGAGTAGAGGCACACCAGGTATTGTTGATCCTTAGTGCAATGAAAATGGAGCACTCTATCACTGCACCCTATGAAGGCAAAGTGCAGCGCGTACTCTATACAGAGGGCTCTGTTGTACGAGGTGGAGCCGTTGTAGTCGAGATGGAGTAGCACCAGCTTAAGCATTATCAATAGAATATTTGCTTCCTAAGACGAAAGGGAAAAGCTAATGCAAGTAGGTTTTATTGGCATCGGTGTCATGGGCCGTCCGATGGTTCTCAATCTGCTCAAGGCCGGACACGATGTTACTATTTACGCTCGTCATCCTGAAAAACCAGAGGTGCAGGAAGTAATTAGCGCCGGGGCAAAGCTTGCCCCATCAACACGGGCGGTCGCGATCGCTTCTGAAATCGTGATTACGATGGTACCCAATTCGCCACAGGTTGAAGAGGTCGTGAGCGGACCACAGGGGATTCTCGAAGGGGCGCGCAAGGGGCTTATTATCATCGATATGAGCACTATCTCGCCATCCGTGAGCCGCAAGCTGGCGGCGGCGGCGGCGGAAAAGGGTGTCCACTTCCTGGATGCTCCGGTAAGCGGAGGTTCTCAGGGCGCAATCAATGGAACTCTGACCATTATGGTCGGCGGAGAACAGGAGACGTTTGAGCAGGCGCGCCCGGTGTTGGAGGCAATGGGCAAAAAAGAAAACATTATTTATGTTGGCCCTAGCGGCTCAGGTGAGGTAGTCAAGCTCGTCAACAACATACTTGTTGGCACAATTTCTGCCGCAACGGCCGAGGCTTTTGTGCTAGGTGTCAAAGCTGGAGCGGATGTTGATACGATGGCGAAAATCATTGGCATCAGCACTGGCGCGAGTTGGCAACTCGCAAATCAATTTCCATTGCGTGCGTTCAATGGCAGTTTTCAACCCGGCTTTATGACCGACCTGCTTACAAAAGATCTGAGCCTTGCCCTTGACCTGGCAGCTGAGAACAAAACACCTGTGATGCTGACCGCTCTCTCACGCCAACTTTTTGAGATGGCCAGCGCGGCGGGCTATGGGAGATCCGATTATACATCCCTCTTGAAAGTTCTTGAGCAGCAAGCAGGCGTAGAGGTGCGTAACAATAAGAATGACTCGTGCCAAAAGTTAAAAAAAAAAAGAAAAATAATTTTTAGAAAATAAATATTTATAGAAAAAAAAATATTGTTTTTTTTTTTTTAAAATTTTGGCACGAGTCATTCTTGTTTAGATTTTAGAAGCCGCGCCCCATAGCAGGTATTAGTGCATGGGCCATAGACATACCAACAAAGAGCACCGCCGCCAGACCAAAGTAGAGTACACTCAATATGATACGTGTCATCAGAGGTACTTCATAGTATGCGCGTGCCTCGGGACTATCGGGCGTCCGACTGCGTGAGAAGAGCTGGAAGGCCGCCATTACAACGAAGATGAGCAGCCATGGATAAACATTACCATGCATCCACAGCCAGATCTGATATCCCAGCAAGCCAACAAAGCCCAG
>CAXTXB010000222.1:0-1283 GCA_964247965.1 uncultured Dictyobacter sp.
TTATTATACATTATTACGTTTTTTAAACTCTTTTGCGCTTAGCGCAAAAGAGTTTAAAAAACGTAATAATGTATAATAAGGAGCAAACAAAAATGCTAGAGCTATAATTGTGTAACGCCGGTAACGTGGCCGTTGATGATTGGTTCACCTTTGTTTGCACGCGGAAAGGCTTTTATAGCTGCACCTTTTAGCACTGTCACCTGATCGCCTTTTTCACCTGACCATGTAAACAAGAGCGTATCTGTATCACGAATGAGCATTGTAAGCAAGACGAGGTCATTTGGGCGCAATTCGATAGTTGTCACACCACCGGTGGCGCGTCCCTTCTGAGGATACTGGCTCAGCGGCACTTTCTTCGCCATACCGCCAACGGTTACGACAAGAAGATTTGCTCCACCTAGATTTTTGTCCTTCTGCTCACTGTCCAGATATGATGCACTCACGACAACTGCATCCTTGCTCAGAGCCATGGCTGCCACACCCTGGCCCAGACGGCCTTGAGTACGCAGATTCTCGTCGCTGAAGCGCAGAGTTTGGGCAGTAGAGGTGGTTACAAAGTATTCTCCTATCCCATTTGAGACAAGGGCTACAGCTACACTGTCGCCATCGGTCAGTTTCATATCCTGCACTCCGTCTACGTCGGCGGTCCTGTACTCGCTCAAGGGTGACTTTTTTACCTTCCCGAGTTTGCTGAAGGTCACGAGGTAGCGGTCTTCATCGTAGGCATCTACAGGCACTACCGCCACCACATCCTCGCTGGGCGCGAGTTCTAGCAGGTTGCGAATAGGCTCGCCCTTCGCTGAACGATTGGCGACGGGCACGCGATGTGTAGCAATCTGATGCACCCGCCCTGTTGAACAGACACACAGGAGATAATCTTGTGATGTGGTTGCGATCACTTCACGCAATTGTTCATCGCCGCGCACTGGGGCGTACAGGCTCGCAGCATCTTTTCCCCTGGCTTTAAAAGTTTCGGCGGCCAGGGCTTTTAATGACCCATTGCGTGTAAAGGCTATCAACAGTGGTTCACGCTCATGCAGACTGGCGACGCGTTCTATGGGCGCAAGGACCTGGCCCTGTGCATCGATAACGGTGCGGCGCTCATCGCCAAACTGTTTGATTAACTGTTGCATCTCTTTTTTCAACAGCGCGATCAAAGCTTTGCGATCTGACAAAAGCTGCTCTAATTCTGTGATACGGCTTTGCAGCTCTTCACGCTCTTTTGCGTATTTACCGGCATCCAGGCGTGTGACCTGTGATAAAGTCATTGAGGCAATCACGTC
>CAXTXB010000222.1:1293-8690 GCA_964247965.1 uncultured Dictyobacter sp.
CGTCAGACTGGATTGAAGTGAGCGAATAGCGCGTCTCAATCTCTTTGCGAGCAGCTACGCGATCCTCAGCCTGCTGGAAGATCTTGACGATCTGTTCAGCATTTGCTGACCCGATAATCAAGCCTTCCACGATATGCAGACGCTCCTGGGCCTTGCGCAGTTCAAACTGAGAACGACGGGTCAGAACATCGATCTGGTGATTGTTCCAGTAGTTAAGCAATTCGAGCAGACCCACCTGCTTGGGTTGGCGTCCTGCCTGCATTGACTCGCCGAACAGAAACACGATCTGGAAAGAGAGGGGCACCTGTAAATCAGTGTCTTTAAAAAGTTGGAAGAGCGTCTGGGCGGCATCGGCATCTCTACGCAGGTCTAGAACGATGCGGGTCCCCTTCTCGGTATCGGTCTCGTCGCGCACATCAGGCATCAAGCCTTCAAGCTTACGAGCGTTGATTGCCTTGACGATAGATGCCTTGAGCTTATCGCGCCCGATAGGGGGAATTTGAGTGATGATGAGGGAGCGGCTGCGCGGCGTCTCTTCCAGGCGAACCTCGCCACGTACGATGATGCGACCTTTGCCTGTCGTAAAATAGTCTTTGATCCCCTCGCTGCCAATAATACGTCCACCCTGAGGGAAATCAGGGCCTTGAATATAGGTCATCAATTGTTCGACCGTCATATCAGGACGATCGAGCAGGGCGATACAGGCGCGCATCACCTCGCCCAGGTTATGCGGAGGAATATTCGTAGAGAGGCCCACAGCAATGCCGCTGGAGGGATTAACGATCGGTGGAATGTGCCCGGGCAAATAGTCGGGCTCCTGCACCTTCACATCCTGCTTATACGTGGGATGAAGCGGAACAGTGTCTTGCTCCATGTCCGCCATCAGCGCCTCGGCCAGAGGAGAGAGGCGCATCTCGGTATAACGATAGGCGGCGGGCGCATCGCCATCCTCGCTGCCCATGTTTCCCTGGCCTTCAATCAATGGATAACGGAGCGTAAAAGGCTGAGCCATACGTACGGCGGCATCATAGACAGAGCTATCGCCATGCGGATGATAGTTGCCAAGAATAAGGCCCACTACCTCGGCACTCTTGACCGTTGGGCGTGTAGAAAGATAGCGTGCCTCGCGCATCCCCGCCAGGATACGCCGCTGCACAGGCTTTAGACCATCGCGTGCGTCGGGCAAAGCACGATCAGTTACAACCGAGAGGCCATAGGTGGCAAAAGCCTGTGATAGAATAACGGAAAAATCCTCGCGGATAACTCCGTTGTTCGCATTCGAATCAGTTTCTGTAGTTATACGAGCCATCGCTTAAATATCCAGTTCTTTAATCTTTCTAGAATGCTCAGCAAGGAAGTTGCGTCGACTCTCCGCATTTTTATCTTCCATTAATTCACCCACTAATTTAGCGGCCAGCACTCCATCTTCCATGGTTACGCGCTTTAGAGTGCGGCGGGCGGGATCAAACGTGGTATCACGCAGCTCTTTAGGGTTCATCTCACCTAAGCCCTTGAAGCGCTTAAATTCGAGATTCTGTGCGTCGGGATGAGTCTCAAGGAAGCGCAGGCGCGCCTCATCGTCGAGCAGCCAGTTTACTTTATTCTTGTATTTGACCGAATAGAGCGGCGGGCAGGCAATATAGACATAGCCTTGCTCGATGAGATCACTAAATTCCTGGTGGAAGAGGGTGAGCAATAAACATTGAATATGCAAACCATCCACGTCGGCATCAGTTGCAATAATAACTCGATTAAACTTTAAATGGCTTATATCAAAAGTATCACGGGTGCCGGTACCCAGAACATTAATGATCGTACGAATCTCTTCATTTTCAACGATGCTCTTCAGATCAGCTTTAGCAACGTTGAGTGGCTTTCCCTTTAACTTCAAAACAGCCTGGAAATCGGAGAAGCGCCCCTGTCCAGCGCTGCCTCCAGCCGAATCGCCCTCCACAATAAAGAGCTCTGCACGCGAAGGATCATTGGTATTACAGCGCAAAAACTTCTTCGAAAGAGTCGTATCTATTAGTTCGCCGTTTTTCTTATTCCCGGCACGCGCCAACTCCTCCACTAATTGTGCCTCGTTGCGCGCTTTCTGCATCTGCTGAATTTTCTTCAGCCACTCTTTGCCGGCGGCGGCGTTGGCCTCGAACCACTCTTTCAGACCCTCATCCACCACTGAACGGACAAGGCCTTCCACAGGAGCATTATTCAGACGGTCTTTTGTCTGGCCCTGGAACTGCGGATTTGTCAGCTTGACCGAAATCACAACATTCAGACCCTGCTGAATCACCTCTGGTTTGAAACCTTCACGCTCACGATTTTTGATGACATTCAGCTTAAGCGCATAATCATTGACGACTTTCGTCAAGGCCGCTTTGAAACCAGTTTCGTGAACGCCACCGTCACGTGTGCGTACTGCGTTGGCATAGCTGTACATGGAAATTTTATAGCCTGTGGTAGGCTGCAAAGCTACCTCAACGCGCACATCATCCTTCTCTTTTACGATACTGATGACATGCTTGAAGAGAGGCTCGCTTGTGCTGGTCGCCAGGTCGCGTACATAGTCAGGCAGGCCTTCACGCGAATAGAAGACTCGGTTCACCTGCTCACTGGTTGAATCGTCCCAGGCATCTAGATGGAAGGTTACACCACGATTGAGGTAAGTAGCCGCCTTCAGACGACTCTCCAGGGCCTCAAGCGAGTAGTAGACATCTGGATCAAAGACTGAATGGTCGTATAACCAGCGCAGTTGTGTGCCGTGTAGACGTGGATCACATGGTGTGATTTGATGAGGCAGCGCACTACCACGGCTAAACACCTGCATAAATTGCTGACCATCTTTCCAGACCGTAAGTTCGAGGTTCTCCGAGAGAGCGTTAATAACGGTCGAGCCTACGCCGTGAAGACCTCCTGCTGTCTTATAGGCTCCCTCAGAGAACTTGCCACCGGAATGAGGCACCGTTAAAATAACAGTTGCAGCCGGTAGGTACTCGCCTTGATAAAGCATGGAGTCAAAAGGCATGCCACGCCCCTCATCACGGACCGTTACCCAGCTATCTTTGTCGATCTCCACCCAGATGTGTTTCCCATACCCGGCTACCGCCTCGTCAACCGCATTATCAAGCGCTTCCCAGATCAGATGAATCAGGCCAGAAGTAGACGTAGAACCGATATACATACCCGGGCGATGCCGGATCGCGGCAATGCCCTCAAGAACCTGAATATCAGCAGATGAATATGTTGTTATATTTTTCTTTGTACGTCCTACTTGCTTTGCCTCTTTTGCCTCTATTCTATTCGTTTTTATTTCTTCTGTATTTTCATCAAGTGTCCTCGTAGCAAAGAGTGAGAGTTGCTCTTGCTGTGCAGCTGACTCATCTCGCATGGGAGGAAGTGCGTTGGGGGAACGATACATCTACCCTTATACCTCTCTTCAGAATGCATTGGTTGCTTCTTCAGCATACAGCCTTCATCCATGAAAGTCAAGACGTAATTGGACCAAAAGTTCTAATCTGTTTTGACTCTTCCTCAAAACTGTATCATGATCAGCTGTAACCAGCCTTGATTTTTAACATCTACAATTAAAAATTTTATTATCTTCTCCCTCTCAGGTGAAAAAGTGTAGTAAACGTGTCATCCTATGAAATACATCTACGCTCTCTTTTTATTCCTGCTTTTCCTGGAAGGACTGATAAAGCACAATTTTCTGATAGACGCCAGACACAAATATATTGTGTAACTCAAAAACTTCATCAGCGCCCTTAGCGCCTTATCTCCCTTATATATTGACACTGTTTCTAACAATAATATGCACAGGGCATCTACTTCTTTCTTCTACTTTCGGTCTATCACCCTCCTTTTTATAAAAGGGATTGTATTTTCTCCCACCACCGATTATAATTACTTCTAATTAACATATACTATCGCGTTGCTTCTTATAAAGGCGTATGCTTTCCAATTCAATAGGAAGGATGGCAGGGGGACATGTCACGTCCGTCTAAACAAGTTTCTCCCTATACATTGGGAGGACATATCAGGGCAGCACGCGAACAACTTCATCTATCGCTAGCGGATGTTGCGCATAGTCGCTATAGCACAAGCTTAATTTCGCAGATTGAGCGCAATAGAATTAAGCCTTCTCATGAAATTTTATGTTTCCTTGCTGAGCGCCTCAAACTCTCCCTGCAGGACCTGGAGCAGTTTGCTCATCAACAGCGAGAGACAGAAAACGAAGTCTTGCAACATCAATCATACGAAGACTTACGCCTACACGTTATAGATATGCTCGCACAAAAAGATATTCTTCACGCCTTGCACCTCTTGCAGGATCTCCACTTGCCACAGGTTCCTCCACTCCAGCGCTGGCGTCTGATAGCTTTACGAGGACAATGTTACTTTGAGCAAAGGAAATTTTTGCAGGCCCAACAAGACTTTGTCTACGCGGCTAACGAGCTCCCTAAACAAGAAAAGCTGTCAGGAGAGCAAAAGCATGAATTGATGCTTCTGCATTTGTACCTGGCAGGCACTTATCGAGAACTACAACAACTCGATGCTGCGTTAGAACATTACAAGATCACGTTAGCAATGATCAACAATGAGACCCCATTTGGCTATGCTGCGGAGGCACATTGGGGTATAGCACTGCTTGCATTCGCACAGGCAAATCGAGCTTCAAATACAATTATCGAAAAGTGGAAAGAAACACAGCTCGGTATAGCACTTGAGCATGCAGAGAACGCACGGTTTTTATATCGCTCGATGGGAGAGCAACTGCGCGCAGCTGCGGTGAGTTGTCAGATAGCGCAGATTGAGTTTACACTGGGCCACGCGGGAAAAGTACGCACCTATCTGGAAGAGATACTGACAACCTGGTCGAGTGTGTGCGATGAGCCAGTTGCAACATTGCCAGCAGAAAAACGTAAACAACAAGAGATAGCCAGTACGGTCTCAGCCGCTGCATGCTCATTGGCGAATATTGAGCTTGATGCCAGGGAATATCAAAAAGCTCTTGGTTATGTTGAGCAGGCGCTCAGGGCAGGCAAAAGAAGCTATAAACTGCGCAGGGCTGATGCGTATTTAATGCGTGGGCGTATCCTGGAGGCGGTGAATCCGCTTGATCCAGTTGCCGAAGAAGCATTCCGTTCCGCGACAGAGGAACTGGCAGACACACATCGCATCGCTGCACGCATAAGCGCGCATGTGCGCTTTGGACGGCATCTCTTAAAAATTGGTAAAATTGAAGAGGGGGAGCGAGAACTGGAGCAGGCGCGGCAGCTCTCCGACCTGGTCTCTGCAAGTAGCGGCACCTCTAGCTCTGCGGATGACACCCTACCAGCATAGATGCTTGTTGGCAACGAACTCGGTGCCAGGATCATCCTCTCATAAACAGATAAGATAACACAGAGGGGGAGACGGAACATGAAGCCAATTACAGGCCAATATGAATGTGTACATAGCTCGGGGGTAGGGCTGGATTACTTCACGTCACGCATCGATCGCATCTCGCTACAGCCCAATGGACGCTTTATCCTCACCATCCAAAACCAGAGCCGGGCGATCAACGCAGCACAGTCTTTGATGAAGGGGCAGCAGGCCTCCGTAGCGGCACCAGAGACGCGACGCGAGGGCAGTTATACGTACCAGATGCCCGCATTGAGCCTGACCCTGCACTTTGACGACGGTGGGCTTGAGCAGAGCCGCATTGCACCAAATGGGGAAGGCTTATATATCGGGCCTAATTTCTTTAACAAGGTCTCGGATTCTACGCTCCTTCCACCCACGCATCGTTTGCAAAAGGACATGGATGACATCGCCAAAGGGCTTAAAATTGCTGGTACGATCGGCGGTATGGCGATGAAAGCAGCAAAGACTATACAGGGGACGATACAAGTGGTACAGGGGTCCCAGCCACAGCAGGGCACGAATCTAGGGACATCCCCGGCTCCTTATGCAGCCTCACCTCAGCCTGGTCAGCCTGCTTCCCCTTCACCACTTCAAAATCAACAGGCAGGGTATACACAGCAGCGACCAGAACCTGATCTGCAAGGACCTGGACAACCCATACAGCCAGCCCCTGCACCATCCACAGAAGTACGCTTTTGCGACCAGTGTGGCGCGCGTATTCGCCCTGGGAAAAGCTTCTGTAATAATTGTGGTGCGCGTTTAACCTGAAGAACCTTTTTGATTCTCCTTCACCAGGAACTCATAAGCGGCAATGATACGCTGCATCTGCCGCTGGTCCCCTCCGCGATCAGGATGATAGCGCTTGGCCAGCGCTCGATATCTGCGTTTGATCTGATCGGGGGTGGCGTTGGAAGGTAAGCCTAGGACGCTTAGCGCTTGCTGCCGCTGCACAAGCACATGCATAGGATTCACATCACTCCGCCAGAAATTTCGCGCGCTTAACCGCAGCACATCCCACAGTAAAGATGCCAGTGATCGTGGTGGTCGTGAACTCATATTCCCTTTTTTCCGCTTGAGTAATCGTACAGGATTATCGTTCCTAACTTCTATTCCTTCAATTATAATTGCTTCCTCTCAATTATAGTTGCTTTCTCTCCGTTATTCTATAGCAGAATGAAACTGGCCTATAGCCTCATACGTGAATAAAATGTTAGGAAAGCAGACCTTAATTATTTTCCTACAGAAGCAGTAAAAGAATAAAAGATGCCTCATTTCTCGTTTTGATTGCTCTCTACTTCAACATGTATTTTTACTATATTATGATTGTTCTACTTAAAAAGCGCGGTTATTCGGGAGGAACGATATGGCAAGTGAGACAAAAACATCAGGAAACGTAATCAAGCGCGTCGAATCATCGAAACTAATGCAAACGGCACAGAAAGATGCTAAACCAGTACAAGCATTTTTTCAAAAGTTTAGTAATGACTGGTCATTTATACTCGCTGGATCATTGGCCTATAGCTTTCTCACAGCATTGTTTCCCATTCTTATTGCACTCATCGCAATATTGGGATTTGTTTTAGGCGGCAACCAAAGCAGCCAGGAGTTTGTCTTAGCAAGCGTTCAACGGGCCATTCCGAGCTTCGCATCACAAGGTTCACAGCGTGACCTCTTCTTGACCATAAGTAAACAGCTCAGCGCATCAGCAGGAATACTTGCTATCGTGTCTGTTCTGCTTGCCATTTTTGGTGGCTCCAGGCTTTTTGTGGCCATTGAAAATTGTTTAGACCTTATCTACCGCGTTCGTCCACGTACTGCGCTGCGTCAAAGCAGAAGAATCTGAAGAAGAATATGCAAAGGCAGCACGAGATAGCTTCAAAAGCATTGAGTCACGATAAAGCTAAGAAGCGATCTGCAATAACGAAAAAACCGGGCAAGCTACCAACGATTATAGAAGTTGTAACCGGATCAGCCCTGGCACTGGTTATAGA
>CAXTXB010000223.1:0-8679 GCA_964247965.1 uncultured Dictyobacter sp.
GTCAGGGCGGCAAAAAGAAATGGACCTGTACCGCATGTAGGATCGAGGATAAGCATGTTCTTTAAGCAAGTGTAGACAGTCACTATAAATTGATGATCCTGGCTGCTTTGAATAACATCTGTTACAAATTGTGTCAGATTAAGGTTGTATGTGATCAAGTCATCTATGCTGTGTATTATTCCTGCATGGAGTTGAGCATAGAGATAAGTATAACGCATCCGTCTCTGTTGATATTCGATCTCTGTCTCTTCTACAAGATAGGCAGTGCTTCGCATAGCATCTTGAATATAACGGTCTGGATCTGCTCGTAGTAAGTGCCAGGGGTTCAGCTCTTCGTTGCGTGGCAAAGATCTGGCCAGGCTTGTAAAGAGACACGCTATAATAGTGTTGCTCGCAATATAGGTTGTTATGTCCTCCCGAGTATAGTAGGCACCGGATTGTTTCTGATTGATGGAATGTTCGAAGATATAGGCCAGTATGTCTGGGTGTAGTTCATTCTCACCCTGGATCACCTTAGCATCGATTTGCCAGTTGTAAAGATCAAAAAAAGCAAAAATACGTACAAATGCGTTATCAGGAATATGCAAATGTGTATTCGTGCGTTCCATCTCCAGCACCTTGAAGATAGGCAGGGCCAGGGTAGGGACTGCTCCAACCGGTTCTGTTTGTCCGCTTGACTCGCCGTCTACACTATATAATTGAGAGAAGAGTGTCAGCAAGAATTGACGATAAAAGCAATGCATCCCTTTTTGTTGCTGCACCTGGTATAAGTGATGAGAGAGATAATGCACATCGTTGTCGAGGATGCGCTGTTTTTGCAGAAAATAAAGGACGAGCAGACGATTAAGTAACAAAGAAGTATAGTCAAGCAGATCCATAGGATGTGGAATACCCTGAATCTGCTGCGAGAAGAGGACACGTTCTGCCTTGAATTGTTGGTGGAATTGTTTAGCAACTTCTAGTCTAGTAAGCCTGGGAGATGCGATGGCGGCCCTCTTTTTCATATCTTTACTCCTTATGACATTTATAATGGAGTCGGAAGTATTGTAGCAAGAATGTCAAGCTAAACTCTTCCCCCTTGCCAGAATGGCAAAACAGTGGTAACCTCGATCTGGTATTATTCGTCTTTATTATGTACGAGAGGATTGCTTCGTGACGCAGACGGTCAACAATCAGAACACTTCATCACTGAAACGGGGGCGTCCCGGCCAGCGCCAACAAGAGCGCCTAATGCGTATGGCACGTCGCCGTCGTCGCCTACAAATTATTACCATTTCTAGTATAGCTACCGCCCTTATTATTGCAGCAATTGTGGCCCTGGTGTTAAACCAACGCCATCTTGATGATGTAGCTGCGCAAAATAATGTACACGCTACAGCGACTGCAAATGCAGACAATATCCATGCGACGGCAAGTGTTGTCGCTGCAAATGCTCAGGCAACCGCTACAGTAAAGGACCTGATTAAGCAAAATCCTATGGGTCCTGCTACTCCACCTCCAGTGACTGGCACTTCTCAGAAACTCCCCGATGGACTGCAATATATCGTGTCCAAAGAGGGGACTGGCCCTGGAGCCAGGTCGGGTCAGACCGTTTATGTCGAATATACTGGTTGGTTTCAGAGCAATGGCAAAAAATTCGATAGTAGCTATGATCACGGTGGTCAGCCGTTGCCTTTAACGTTAGGTCAAGGGCAGGTCATTAAGGGCTGGGATGAGGGACTCACGGGTATGAAGCTCGGTGAGACACGCCGACTGATTATTCCTGCAAGTCTGGCTTATGGGCCACAAGGTTTCAAAGACCAACAAGGCCATCAGCTCATTCCACCCAATGCCACTCTCATTTTCGACGCCAGTGTCGTTGGTATCTCAGATCAGCCACCGCCACAGCAGCAGCAACAATAGTAGTCTCATGAGCTGCTGGAATGGTTGTGGTGTTAGCCATTTATTAAACAACTGTAAAATTGGCCGTTTTTGCCTTGACAGTTCTGCTTTTTGTGTGTATAATCCTAACAATTTGCAACTGATTCACAGTTTATCAAGTAATTAGGAAGTGCAGCACCTTTATGGGCAAAAACTCTTGGCTTGCAATAATGCAGAAAACCTTCCGGCTTTCCCATTTTCAAGATGGGCCAGGTGCTGCTTTTCCAGAAATTCTTCCTCACTCCTTTTATTAAAAGGGGTGAGGAACTTTTTTTTGCTCTGTATGATTTGATGTTATAAAAAAATTGACAGCGTTGACCCCTCACTCGTTTCCTGTGGCGAAAAGTAGCTTGTCAAATAGGATTAAATAAAAGGACGACCTGTCAACCTGTTGCTAAAACACGTTTTAAGGGAGGTTTTATGTTGAATATTGTGTCTCGTTCTCAACAAGAACTAGAAAAGATACATGGAACTTTTAAGGGTAAAGACGTTGTTTCTTTTGATCAATTTTCTGTGGCAGACCTGGATATTCTCTTTCGTCTAAGTGCACAGATGAAAAAGATTGTCGTGAATAATGAAGTATCTCATCTGCTAGAGGGTTTGCTCATCGGCCTGCTTTTCTTCGAGCCATCAAGCCGTACGTTTAGCTCGTTTGCCGCCGCTGTAAAGCGTCTGGGTGGCCAGACGATCGAGATACAAAATCCTGAGACTGTGACTTCTGTGAGCAAAGGTGAGTCGTTTGAGGATACTATTCGCGTTATGGAGTCCTACACGAATGCTATTGTATTGCGCCATAGGGTTGCGGGTTCTGCGAAACAAGCAGCTAACGCCGCCGAGTTCGTGCCGGTTATTAACGCTGGTGATGGCAATAATGAGCACCCCACCCAGACCTTGCTAGACCTGTATACGCTCTATGAGCGCTTTGGCCGTCTGCATAATCTGACTGGACTCCTTGCTGGTGACGCCCTGAATAGCCGTACTATTCACTCGTTAATCCGTGGCCTTTCACTTTACAAAAACAATACTCTCTACATTCTTGCACCTCATCGCTTACGCTTATCGCGCGATGATTTTATGATCTTCCGAGACCGCGGTGTGCATGTTGTTGAAATTAGTAGCGAGAGGGAGATTCCAGGAGACTGTGATTTCTGGTACTGGACGCGTGTGCAAAAAGAACGCTTTGCATCGCAAGAAGAGTATCGTGCCGCCCAGAAAGAGATCGTGATGGCTACTCCTCAATTGCTCAATACTTATGCGCGCAAAGACATGATTTTAATGGATCCGCTTCCACGCGTCGATTCCGTTGATCCAGCCGTGGACGCTGATGAGCGCGCGGTCTATCTGCGGTCACAAATTAGAAATGGTCTATACACCCGGATGGCCCTGCTGGCCCTGATCCTGGGTAGGGCGTAGTTTTAAAGCAAAAGAAGAAATGTAAAAACTCTATCTGAGAAATTTTGATATGAGAGGATAGTGCATGCAAAATAATAATGTAAATAATGCTCTTCTTATAGAGGAGCATCCTATAGATAAAGATATACTGCTTGAGAAACACTCTAGCCATGGTGAGCTAGTATTAAAGGATGGTACTCGCTTCGAAGGAGAATCCTTTGGTTATGCGGGGGCTGTGGCGGGCGAAGTGGTCTTCTGCACTGGTATGGTCGGCTATCCAGAGGCGTTAACCGATGCTTCCTTCGCGGGCCAGATTCTGGTTATGACCTATCCCATCATAGGCAATAAAAAGGGATTTTCATTAGCCTTGGCGGCGATGAAAAGAAGGCCCGGTTCCTGGAGAGTGCCAGGCTGCTGAGTGTTCTGGATGTTCCGCTTTATGCGACTGAGAAGACCAGTGCATTCTTACGTGCTCAGGGCATCGAGACAACCATGCTCTATAAGATTCACGAGCAAAAAGCTCCAAACATCCTGACCTACTTCACAGATGGTAAGATTGATCTCGCAATCAATATCGTGGAGGGGCATATCAAAAAAGAGGTGGATGATGATTATGCCATGCGCCGTTTTGCCGTTGACCATAACATTCCCCTTTTCACCAAGCTTAAACAGGCTCGCCTCTTTATAAGGGCGCTGGTTGAAAAAGATCTAATGACCATTCCTATCAGAGCGTGGGATGAATATCAGGTCGCTTCGCTATCAGAAGTGGAACAATAGCGATAAGAGTGGCTTCTAATCTAGCAACTTTTTGGAGAGTGTCGGACTCCCATCACCTCTGCCTTCCAGCGCTCTGCGAATTTGTAGCTTCGCTGGTATTTTAAAAAAAAAAAGGAAAATTTTGATTTTTTTTTTTTTTTTTTTTTTTTTGTTTTTGCGCAAAGAAATTAGAAAAGCAAAAATGCAAAGAGTTCCTTAGGATTCGTAAAGAGCAGCTATTGTTTACCAGTTGTAGATAATGCATAGCAAACTGATCGGCCGTTTCCTGGTTTTGCCAGGCAGGTATCATGCTCATAGGCGAGGGTGCCGCGTACAAAGACCTGTTCGACTTTCCCTTTTACTTTTTTGCCTGCAAAGGGCGTCCAGCCACACTTCGAAAGCATCTGCTCATTCGTAATCTCATAATCTTGCTCAGGATTGACCAGAACTACATCTGCGTCTTTGCCTATCTCAAGCGCGCCCTTAGTATGCAAGCCAAAGATGCGCGCAGGATGTACTACACAGCGCTCCACAATCTGCTCTAGTGTGATCTTGCCTTCACTGGCCGCAGTCAGGAGGAGCGGGAGCATCGTTTGCACGCCGGGCATGCCGGAAGGTGCTTTCTCGTAGGGCTGATTTTTTTCTTCTCGCGTATGCGGTGCATGATCGGTTGCGATTGTATCAACTCTGTCGAGGTGATGCCAGAGCGCCCTTTGATCCTTTTCACTGCGCAGAGGTGGATTGACCTTTCCAAAGTTGCCCAGCCTCTGCTGATCCTGTTCGTTCAGAAAGAGGTGGAGCGGCGTCACTTCGCATGTCACGCGCACACCTTTTCGTTTCGCTTCTTGTATAAGCTCAAGCTCTCTTTCGGTTGTAACATGCGCAACGTGTAGTACTCGGTCTGTCTTTTCAGCGATCGCTAGAGCGCGGCTCAAGGCAATCTGGGCGCTTACCGGTGGGCGAGATTGATTGTGATCTGTTAAGCCAAGCGAGCCAAAATATTTAAGGGATTGTTCGTCTTCCGCATGCACAACAATCGGCTTAGAGTGAGGAAACGTTGAGAAATGGCGATATATCGGTGAAAATTCAGTGACTAATAGAGAACCAGTAGAGGACCCCATATAGAGCTTGAGGGCAGCCGCCTCACCTGCGAGGGACGCGACCTCTTCGACATTTGTATCGGTCGCGCCAAGGTAAAGCCCGTAATCTACCACCGCTTTTGCCGCTGCAAGTGCTGCTTTTGTAGCCAGATGCTCCCGGCTATCGGTTGAAGGTTGGGTGTTAGGCATATCCAATATCGTCGTTACACCGCCAGCCAGCGCTGCCTGTGTGCCACTCAAAAAGTCCTCTTTCTGGGTAGCGCCAGGATCGCGAAAGTGGACGTGAGAATCAATAAAACCTGGGAGCACAAAGAGACCACTGGCATCAACTACCTGTTCCTCTCGTTCAGGTTCAAGGTTCTCCGCCATCTCAACGATCTTCTCGCTTCGGATATGAATATCCAGCCGTACAGGACCATCCATCAGTATAGCAACACCATTACGAATTAACATGTATTGTAACCTCTTCAAAAGAATAGATACTTTTGCTCTACTATCTGAGTACATTGTATGCCAAAAATTATGCGTAACCATTATAATCTAAAAGAGTGTCAGACTTCTGTCGTATCCACATTCTCGCGCCTTCGACGTCCGTCGTCCCGCTTTGCATATGTAGCTTTTTCTACACTTTTCAAGCTCTGCTGAAAAATGTAGAAAAAGCTACATATGCAGAAGAATTATATTGTGCAGCTTCACTGCGCGATCCTGTGCACTAAGAAGGTGGATGTAACGAGGTTCCGACCCTCTCCAGGTAGAAATCTGTGACATAATAAGTGGCAAGGATGGAGCTCATGCTATTTAAAACCATAATCCGCCCTGCGATGTTTAATCTATCTGCTAGAGATCCAGAAATTGCACATCACTGGGTTATTGATTGGCTCTCATTTGCATCCCGTCACCAGGTATTGCTCAAGATAATCGAGGTTGCAAATGCTTATAAATCGCCTGCGTTAGAGCGAGATGTGTTTGGTCTACACTTCCCTAATCCTGTTGGCCTGGCTGGTGGCTTTGATAAAAATGGATTGGCACTACCGGCCCTGGCTGCGCTGGGCTTTGGCTTTCTTGAGGCTGGTACCGTCACGCGTTACAAGCAACCGGGAAATGATAGGCCACGTATCATTCGTTTTTCAAGGGATCATGCGCTGATAAATCGCATGGGTTTCCCCAATGATGGAGCTAACGAGATTCAAGCCCGGCTCGCCAAGACCATAAAACCTGCTATTCCTGTTGGGTGGAGCATTGGAAAATCAAAGATAACCCCACAAGAAGATGCTATTGAAGATTATCTTTACTCACTGCGTCGACTGTATGACTTTTCAGATTTTTTTACAATCAATGTGAGCTCACCCAATACTCCAGGTCTGCGCCAACTACAAGATAAAGAACCTTTAGGCCGGCTACTTCAGGCCATTGTTCAGGAAACAGAAGCTATTGCCGGACAAAGCAGTGGAAGTAGCGCCAAACCGGTGCTTGTGAAGATATCTCCAGACCTGACTGAAGGCCAGATTGATGATGTTACCGAGGTCTGCCTTCAGTGTAAGGTTCGTGGTATCGTCGCCACCAATACAACCCTTTCACGAAAAGGGCTATGCACGGATACGACAGAAACAGGCGGACTCAGCGGCCAACCAATTTATCCGCATTCACTTAAGAGTGTACAATATTTATGTAACAAGCTAGACGGTAACATACCAGTGATTGGCGTCGGCGGCATCTTTAACCCTGATGATGCCAGGCGCATGTTTGACGCTGGCGCAAGCTTAATTCAAATCTATACAGGCTTTATTTATGAAGGGCCTGGAATCATTAAAAGTATAAATAGAGCACTTGCACATCATTAAAAGAAGCAGTCACGAACGTAGATAGAGCTGTTACACTTCAAAAGGAGGGTATTTTATGAATGATCCCGAAATTGTGCGGATGTTCGCTAACGCAGGAGCGATTGTAAGTGATAGCCACTTCGTGTATAGCTCTGGCCGGCATAGTTCAGTCTATATTAACAAAGATGCATTATACCTCCATACAGAAACGATCTCCACACTCTGCCAGCGCATGGCACAACCGTACAATGCTGATCAGATTGATGTGGTGGTTGGACCGGTTATCGGTGGTGTTGTCCTCTCTCAGTGGGTAGCTCATTACCTCAACCAGAGGCGTACAACAGGCGAGACGTTGGCAGTATTCGCGGAGAAAGGAAGCGATGATCTGGATAAACACTTTGCCTTTCACCGGAGCTATGACAAGAATATTCCTGATAAGAACATCCTGGTAGTTGAAGATGTGCTAACCACCGGCGGCTCCGCGCACCAGGTTGTCGATCTGGTCCGTCGTCATGGCGGCAACGTCGTAGGCCTGAGCGTGTTATGCAATCGTGGCAATGTGCAGGCGAAAGATGTTGGTAATGTATCTATTCATGCTCTCATCGCGCTCTCACTGCAAACATATAGAGAAGATGAGTGTCCTTTCTGTCAGCAGAACGTGCCCATCAACACCGAGCTCGGCAAAGGCCGCGCCTTCCTCGCAAAGCAAAAAAGCTGAGCTCTAAAAGAAAAGTGATGATCATTATGACAGATCAATATAAGCAAAACAACGAAAAGCAGACACAGCCTGAGCCAGCAACCTTTGTTGCAATGCTAGAGCAATGCTGGCAGCAAGGCAATTTTGTCTGCGTTGGTCTCGACTCTGAATACAGCCGCCTCCCTGCTTCAGTAAAAAACGCGCGCTCACACGAGGGAGCGCTTTTCACATTTGGGCGCGCCATCGTGGATGCAACACATGATCTGGTCTGCGCCTATAAACCAAATAGCGCTTTCTATGAGGCGCAGGGCGACGAGGGGCTGCATGCCTTGACTAGAACCATCCACTACATCAAAGATACCTACCCCAACGTTCCAATCATCCTGGACGCCAAGCGCGCTGATATCGGCAGCACCAACCTGGGCTATGTAACCTCAGCATTTGATCTGTTGGGGGTAGATGCCATTACTGTTCATCCCTATCTTGGGAAAGAGGCGCTCGCCCCGTTTCTTGCACGCAAGGAGAAGGGGATCATTGTGCTCGTCAAGACCTCAAATCCTGGCTCAGGTGAGTTCCAGGATCTTCTGGTAGGAGAGACGCAGGAGCCGCTGTACCAGGTTGTCGCTCGTAACGTTGCTCGCTATTGGAATACAAACGGAAACTGCGCCGTTGTGGTTGGCGCAACCTATCCAGCCGAATTGCAACGCGTGCGCTCTCTAGTGGGTGATCTGCCTATCCTTATTCCCGGCATCGGCGCGCAGGGAGGTGATATCGCTGCGACGGTGAGCGCTGGCAAAGATAGTCGTGGTTGGGGTATAATTATCAATTCTTCACGGAGTATAATCTATGCCTCTAGCGAGCAAGATTTTGCGCAGGCTGCCAGAAATACGACCATAGAGCTAAACGCTGAAATCAACAGACACCGTTCCTAGAGACCTATGCGCGCTTCTCCTAAACAGTGTAATAATAACTTATCCCAAATTTGATACCGTTG
>CAXTXB010000224.1:0-8678 GCA_964247965.1 uncultured Dictyobacter sp.
CTTGTGCGCGGCTGGCCGCGCACAAGTCCACCAACATTTTAGCTGCTTGTTTCTTTATTGCTCTGATGCTATGATAGGTATGTTCTCAACGCCTATCATAGCAGTCAAGCGGTTTTGTGCCGCTTTTCGCAGAGGAGGATGCTCTTTTATGGCTGCGCCAACACTACAACGGAGGGCTTCCGCATCGACGCTTCTTATCACCCAATTACGGAAAATAGGCAACTCGATTGGGCGTCCTCTTTTTGCTGTCATTCTAGCACTCATTGCGGGCGGCATCGTCATTCTTTTGACCTCGCCTGGTGCGTTACCGGATCGCTTTAGTGCGGTCATCACTGCATTTCAAGACTTATATCAAGGATCTTTTGGCAACCCACAGACGTTTTCTTCCACACTTGTTCGGGTGAGTCCCCTGATTCTTACGGGTCTCTCCGTTGCTATCGCCTTTCGTGCAGGACTCTTCAACATTGGTGCGGAGGGACAATTAGCAGTAGGCGCGATGACAGCCGCTATTATTTCCTTCACGCTTTCGGGTCTCCCAGGCTGGTTGCTTGTTCCTCTTATGCTCATTGGGAGTATGCTCGCGGGTGCCGTTTGGGGAGGCATCGTGGGTATTCTCAAAGCGTGGCGCGGAGCGCATGAGGTTGTCACCACCATTATGCTCAACTGGATCGCTTTCTACCTCGCCGATGCCATTGTGGATGGTCCCTTCAAGGTGCCAAATTTGTCCGAGCAGACTCTGCCTCTGCCAACTCAGGCGACGCTTCCATCGGTCGCCAATTTCTATAATCAGACGCTCGGTACTTTTCTGCCTAAGATCGCTACGCCGACGGTCTACACGGTTGATGTGAGCATCTTTCTTGCTCTAATTGCTCTGGTTATTTACTGGTTTGTCACATCGCGTACAACCTTTGGCTATGAGCTGCGCGTTATAGGCCAGAATGTGAAGGCTGCTCGCTATGCAGGTATTCCTGTGAAGCGCAATATCATCTATGCGATGGCACTGGCGGGTGCCTTTGCGGGACTGGCCGGTTCGCTGCGCCTGATGGGCCAGGCTCCAAATCAGCTCATTGCAACTTCTTTCGCCTTAGATACGACCGGCTTCGATGCACTTGGCGTGGCATTGCTGGGTCGGACGACTGCCGTGGGTGTTCTGATCTCGTCACTACTCTTCGGCGGCCTGTCGCAGGCGGCTCCTAATATGCAATTGTTCGCGCATATACCCGCAGACCTCATCTATATCGTGCAGGCTCTGGTACTCTTTAGCATCACCATTGAGTTCATGCCGTTGATCCAGCGCAATATCCCTGGTTGGTTAGGTAGAAGCAGTAACAAAGCTCCCTTGACGCCAAATGTGATTGGCACGACTACTGCGGCGGACGAGACGAAGATGGAGATTAGTGAAATCAATACAAACGGGACGAGTGAGAGGCTGGACAGGCGGGATGGACAAAGCGAACCGGCGGCGACACCTATCAGGCAGGAGGAATTATAGTGTTTTTGCAGATACTTTTACGAGCCTTGCTCTCCAGCGATCTATGGCAGGCGGCGCTTCAATTTGGTGCATTGCTCTTGCTTCCGGCGATCGGTGGTGTTATTTCGGAACGCAGTGGCGTTGTCAATATCGCCATGGAAGGTATGATGCTTACCGGTGCCTATGTAGGAGTGATGAGCGCGCTCGCCACCCAGAATGTCTTGCTGGGCGTGCTTGGAGCTATTATAGCTGGTGGCCTGATGGCGCTTATTCACGCGATCGTCTCCATCAATTTTAAGGCGGATCAGACGGTAAGTGGCATCGCCATTAACATTGCAGCCCTGGGCCTGACCAACTATCTTTTGACTGTTCAGACGCAAGGTGCCGGCGTGCCTTCGCTGCATGGCAATTTACGCCTCCCCCTGGTTACCTGGGGACCTCTGTCTCAGATTCCTTTTCTAGGACCGGTCCTCTTCCAGCAGAATATTATCTTCTATGTGGCTATTGTAATTCTTATAGCTATGCATTTTCTGCTGTTCCATACTAACATCGGCTTACGCATTCGGGCGGTCGGCGAGCATCCGCAGGCGGCTGATACGGCTGGTGTGAATGTGCTCCTGGTTCGCTACCTCTGCGTCGTTAGCAGCGGCCTGCTCTCTGGCCTGGCGGGCGCTTTCTTATCGCTGGGTATCGCTGGTATCTTCAATCCAAATATGACTGCCGGGCGAGGCTTTATCGCGCTTGCGGCCATGATCTTTGGAAAATATACTCCATTTGGCGCTGCCGGAGCCTGCTTGCTCTTTGGGCTGGGAGACGCGCTCAGCACACGCCTGCAGGATACTGGCATTTCAGCCAACGTACTGAGCACCCTGCCCTACGTCCTTACACTCATAGCCCTGGTCGGACTGGTCGGACGCACCACCGCCCCGGCTGCCGACGGCATCCCATACGAGCCAGCATCCGATTAACCGAGAGGTCCGCGTAGCGACCATCCCTCGCGGTTGTCGTGATGGGCGAGTGAGAGGCCTGCTACCACTCCAATCCGCCAGTCGCAGCGTAACCGCGAGGGATGGTCGTCACGCCGAGGGAAAGACAGCAAGCGATAATGCAATTATTGCGCATCAGGAGAACATACAAGATGCAAGAAAGTACGCTCGTCACAGAGCAAACAGAGCGCGCGGCACCGCTCGCGGTGGAGATGCGGAATATCTACAAGGCCTGGCCCGGCGTAGTCGCCAGCGATCATGTCAATCTGGCTGTACGCAAAGGCGAGATCCACGCGCTTGTCGGCGAAAACGGAGCCGGTAAGTCGACGCTGATGAACATACTCTACGGCCTGGTTCATCCGGATAGCGGCGAAGTTCTCATTAACGGACAGGTGACTCAGATCAATGGGCCGCGCGACGCTATCCGCCTGGGCATCGGCATGGTCCATCAGCATTTCATGCTCATTCCTCCCTTGACGGTGGCGGAAAATATTGTGCTGGGCAATGAGCCTGGAGGTCTCGCTGCGGCCTATGATAGCCGCAAAGCCCGTACAGATATCGTCGCGCTGGCGAAACAGTATGGCTTGCCTATTGATCCGGACGAGCGCGTTGAAAAGCTCTCGGTGGGGCAGCAGCAGCGCGTGGAGATCCTCAAGACACTGTATAGGGGTGCCGATATCCTCGTCATGGACGAGCCGACGGGAGTCCTGACACCCCAGGAGACCGACGAGCTTTTCTCCGTCTTAAAAGATCTGGTGCGCCAGGGCAAAACGATTATCTTTATCACCCACAAGCTGCGCGAAGTGCTGGACATTACTGACTCGATCACTGTGCTGCGTCGTGGCAAGAATGTGGGCGAACTGGTCACCCGCGAAACTAACCAGCGCGAGATCGCTCGTATGATGGTTGGCCGCGAAGTTCTCCTGCGCGTGGACAAGACACAAGCCCATCCGGGTCCTGTTGTATTGAATGTTGAGGACCTGCAGGCACAATCTGATCGTGGACTCGAAGTGCTGCATGGCGTGAGCCTGCAGGTGCACGCGGGCGAGATCCTGGGCATTGCCGGCGTCGAGGGCAACGGACAAAGCGAACTTATCGAGGTACTGACCGGTATGCGCAAAGCAACGGCTGGCAAGATTACGATTACCGAGGTCAAGAATGGGCAGGTGGGGCAGACGCGCGATGTAACGGCAGTCGGCGCGAGCCAGATACGCACATTGGGCCTGGCACATATTCCAGAGGACCGGCGTGAGAGCGGGCTGGTCCTGGCGGAATCAATCGAGGATAATTCGATCCTTGGCCGCCAACGCTGGGCTAACTTCTCGTGGCGCACCATCGTCCTCCTGCTCACACACATCGCGCGCTGGGCCTCAAAGCTCATCAGCGACTTCGATGTGCGTACCCCCTCGGCCACCGTCCCAATCAGGACACTCTCCGGTGGCAACCAGCAAAAGGTCATCATCGCCCGCGAGCTGAGCGCCAACCCCGTCGTCCTTGTCGCCGCCCAGCCGACGCGCGGCGTCGATATTGGCGCCATCGAGTTCATTCATCGCCAGCTGATCGAGCAACGTGACGCTGGCAAAGCCGTTCTCCTCGTTTCAGCCGAGCTAGACGAGATCCGCTCGCTCTCCGACCGTATTGCAGTCATGTACGAAGGGCGCGTCGTAGACATCGTCTCACCGGAGGCAACCGAAGAACAATTGGGCATATTGATGACCGGAGGCCAACTCAAAGAGTAGTAATCATCCTTAGGGACATTTCTTTTCTCCCACTATAATAGGTCAGCTTTTTTATTTGAGTTGGTAGCCGCTACCCATAATACGACTATAAGAAACCTCGCCAAAGATTCTTGGCTCTAGCGAGGTTTCTCAGCACTATGACACGACAAAATGGAAGGTCCAGAGTGGTCCTTTGAAAGGTTGAAGGGTACCTTTTGTTAGTATGGAGCCGTTCGTTGTCTTTATTTCTTTGGTAATATGAAACTGTATTTGATGGACAACCAGCGTCCATTGTGTATGGGCATCAAAGGTGGATGGCTTTGCGAAGTCCATATACCATACACCAGGTCCTTCATACCCTCTATATCCGTGACATTTTTGCGAAAGGTCGAGCGTCGTCGGGCTATCCTGACATTTTTGCATTCCTACGGAAAGGCTGAACAGTATATTATCCCGTGGACTAAATCCGCTTATATACACTCTTACACTAGATAATGCAACCACCACGCGCTCCAATGTTATCGTCTTCCCACCGGCTGTCACAGATTGATGAAGATTAGCAATGCGACCAGGATGGAATGGGACGGTAAAATTGAAGGTCAGATATCCGCTCAGTAGAGATGGAGATTTTCCTTTTCCACTGTAGGGGATCATCAGACGCAGGTGAAGTTCGTGCGGATTATTCTGAATACTGGCAGCATTAAAGATGAGAATAGTTCCATTCACACCACCGATCGGATCATCAGTTGTGCCTTCCATTTCAGATAATTCAACCCCCTGCTCTGTTGTAAGTTTGGGAGTACCCTGCCCAAACTTGAAGAAAGGATGTATACCTCCAGGAGGTACCTCAACAGTGTAGGCAATGGTAACCTGGTTCGCATCAGCGTATGCCTTCTGTATCGTGAGGGTATAGCCATCAACACTTTTAGACTGGTGATAGTCTGTAAACTGATTGGTTTGTAGAAGCTGTTGCAAGCCAGTTTCTTCAAAGAGATCACCAAATACTTTAGGATCAATAGCAGCATAAGCAGTTCCAGCCAGCAGAATCAGGGCAAGCAGGAGAGCTAGAGCCATGGCTAAACGCGGTGAGGGCTTGCGCACAGATCGCCATGCAGGATTTGTGATAGGCACAATCTCAGGCTGTTTCTTTATTCTCAAAAGCTGCTTCCACCAGGGTCGCTGCTGCTCCTGTGGCCCAAGGAGAGGGGCTACTCGTTCCCAGATCCGTTCTGGAGCAAGTGGTTTGCCGTAGATATGCTGGTAGTGGTTTTGGAGAGCTTGCTCCAATTCAGTATCGTATTCATTTATATCAGTCATTTCTATTCTCCTATCTGGCTCGTGACCTGGAAGTGTACGCGCAATCCATTCAGCGCGCGATGGATGCGAGATTTTACCGTTCCTACAGGTACAGTTGTCACGAGGGCGATTTCGTGCAGTTCTAGCCCGGCGAAGAAACGCAGGCCGAGCACACGCTGCTGTTCAGATGGGAGTGTAGCCAGTGCAACCTGGAGTTCTGCCCTTCTCTCTTGATAAAGTACATACTTGAGTACATCATCAACGTTGAGCAGGCCATCGATCTCTGAGTTGTCCAGCGGAGTCGTAGGAAGGTTATGGCAGCGTGCGGTCATACGGCAGCGGTTGGCGATGATGGTAAGCAGCCAGGGGCGGAAAGGTCGATTTGCCTGAAAGCGAGGTAATCCTCTCCAGACATCGATCCATGCGTCCTGTAGAGCATCTTCGGCAACGCTACGATCAGAGAGCAGCACACGCGCAGTACGCCAGGCAACGTCATGATACATTTCAACTAATTGCTGGAAGGCCCATTGATCGCCTGTCTGGGCACGATGGATGATAGTTTCCTCCATCTCATTCCTCCAAATTTCTTTATCCATATTAAGAAGTACTTCTTACCTGGTAGTATGCAGCGATGCAGTAAGAGGTTCCCTTATTGGGAGTTCATGCCTTAACATAGGATCCCAGCATTGAGGTTTGTGCCTACTATTGTTTTTGACAGGGTGACATAGGAATCAATTGTTCAGATATTAGAGGAGAAAAGCTTACTAGAAAAGTGAGGAAGCTGAGAAAAAACAAGCGGTAATTTGGAAGGAGGACTATCAGTGGTATGTACTGATAATCCTCCTTCTTTGTTTCGAAAATGGGAAATGAAAAGCTAACTATCCTGTCCGTTTGACGGACACACCTGTCAGGCGTATGTTAGTGTTACGGTTGGCAGGTCCATTCACGCCAGGAATGGCCGTCCCTCACGAATATTTCGTGGGCAGCTATCGCATTTGCCTTAGCATCATAGCGTGAGGCCCCTGCTTCCGATGTCCCGGCCCATGTGCCAGGCATAATCTGGAAGAGACCCGCTGCCCCACTAGGGTTATATGCATTCGGATTCAAGCCTGACTCACATTCAGCGACACGCATAGCTTGATCAGCATCCGCTCCAAAAGCCCCACGAATCACACTCACGGAATATGAGCGGTCAAAGTTGTAGCTGTAGGCATGTGCAGTAGGGGTTTTTAAGCCACTACCGGCACTTATTAGCGCAATGCCCAGCGACGCAGCCAGACCAATTTTCACAATCCAATGTTTTTTCCCACTCTGAAACAAGTTTGTCCTGTCATTCTGATGTAAACTCAAAACGTTCTCCTTAATTTTTCCTTTTTTACTGACCTTGATGGCACAAAAATCCTATTGAATAGCACGAGGGAAAATGGATAGCAACCCGAAGTGGCGAAAGTTCACACACCACATCTCACACCAACCCTGCTTAGAAGTGCATTCGTTCGTTATTATCGACCCGCGCAGAGTATCCTTTAGCAACATAGGTACTCGCGAGTGATGTTTGGAATCACATCAAGGTCTACGTATAATACCATGAATCTAATAGAAAATCACTGATACACCTTGAAACACAGTAATTCAGGAGTTTTCTGTCCAAAAACTTGCTCTGAAGTGGCTTCTGATGCCGTTTTGCGGATATTAGTACTTATAGGCTATCAGGTAGGACCAATCGAGCTCCTTCCCTCACAAATCAATCCTGGCCTCATTCGTTAAATATTTTAAAGAGGAACTGACACACTTCTCGGATGCGCTGCCTGTTGACGGTGTAATATTTCAAGCCAGTAGCGCGGCGAACCAGGACCAGCCTCATCCGCTCTAGCTGGGCAAAGTGGCGGGATATCGTGCTTTGATGAACGTTGCCATGCTCGGCAACTTGCTGAGCAATCATTTCACCCTGAGTGGATAGAGTCATCAGTATCTCCATACTCGTCGGGTTACCTAGAGCTTCGAGCGTTGGCACGAGGGATTCAAGATCGATGGCCTGGAAAGAGGACCCTATACCCTCGCCCATTAATACTGGTAAAGAATGTCCCGAGCTTGTCGGAGGTTCATAGAAGATATACTGGCTATCCTCAATCTGTGTGACGGAGAGGTAGCTGCCCAGATGCATACATGGCACGAGGATGATGTGGGGCGAGTGGCGCAGCGGCTCCATCCATTCTTCAGTAGGATGCCGACCAGTGATGCGCAAAAGTACGTCATCAGGTGTGACATTGATTAGATCGGTCGCAATGCGAGCGAGCGTTGTCTCTACGCGTGCGGCCAGAATTGACCTTTGACGCTCCCACTCGGCACTAAAACCCTGTTGCCAGAGCTCCTCTAAAAATGCCAGGATGATCGCGAGTAGACGCCTGGGATGCTCCATGAGTTCTAGCGTGGGCTCATAATTCATACGCCCCCAGCTTACGATGGACGCTTGCATGGCCATTCGCCGCTGCTGCGGATCGGCCAGAACTATATCATTGGGAAAACCAGTTTCCAGCCGTTCGAGGTAGCGCTCAACCTCTTGCTGCGGCTCCATATAGCGGTGGTAGTAGTCCAGGTTCGAACGTATGCTATCGTTTATGAGCTCCTCGATCTCTCCATCTGCAAGATCTTCCAACCACGTATGCAGCGCTGACCACTCATACTGTGCGGGCGAGTCACTCGGAATGTGCCGAAGAAAATACTCGCGCAACACCGCGCCATGTGCAAGGATAGTCCGCACAGCCTCTAAATCGGCGCGTGCTTGCTTCGGCAGATGGGGCGCAATCATCGTCGGCCACAAAGTAGGCGTCGTCAAGCCGTGCGCAGCGTAATCCACCAGCAGCATCGCCGTGCTTATATTCGCAGGCAGAGAAAACTGCGCACCCCACTCTTGCCGCGCATACGTCGGAATAAGATATCCTCGTTGCATCACCCTACCTCTTTTCACAAAACTCGCATATGCATAGTATACAAACTGTACATTAGTACCTTAAAGCATACGTTCGTTTCACAAATTTTACAAGAGCTCAGCAAATGTTCACTACATTATGGTAAATAAATTGAAGGGTTGACCGTTTTTGCACTCAAAGGTGGGAATTTGCACTGAAGGATGGAACTTGACGCTTTGCCACCTGGAAAAGCCGCTCCAGAAGCGGATCGCCACCTACCGTTTTTGTGATTTCAGCG
>CAXTXB010000225.1:0-8658 GCA_964247965.1 uncultured Dictyobacter sp.
TTTCTTTTTTTTAAAATTCCTACATTTCCCAAAATTAAAAAATAAACAAAAAATTTATTTAAAAAAAAAATAAAATTATACTTACTTTTAAAGAGCACCGAAGCTGTATAAGCTCATGTAATAAGAACACGATCGTAATATAAATTAACATATTTTACCCACAATTTTATTTGAAACAGGTATATATTGCAATGAGACGCCATATTTTTGCTTTCTTTTTGTTGTTGCTGGCGCTCAGTCTTTTGATCTTTGCCTCTCTCCTTGAGTTTACATCTCTTGGGCATACTGTTTTTGTGTCTACAGGCATCATTGCGCCTACGCCTACCCCTTCTCCCACGCCCATTCCCATTCCGACTCCGACGCCTCGGCCAATCCTGACGGTGCAGGGTCCACCTCCGCAGCTTGACGCCGACGCGGTCTATCTTTTAGATGACGACACGGGACGCGTGCTGGATGAGGTCAACGCGGAGAGGCCACTACCTATGGCCAGTACGACGAAGATTATGACGGCCCTGATCGCTATTCAAACGGCAGACCTCGATGAGCCAATACCAGTTAAGCAGGATGCCATTGACCGGGTAAATGTTGATGGCGGGAGTAGCGCGGGTCTGGTCGTGGGCGATACGCTTCCATTAAAAGCTATGCTCTATGCGCTTCTGCTGCCATCGGGCGACGATGCTGCCTATGCCATTGCGGATGAGTTAGGAGGAACACGGGCGAATTTTGTGCAACGCATGAATCTTTTTGCCTATCGTCTGCACCTCTTTCAAACTCACTACGATAATCCAGATGGGCTCACCCTGGACGATAACCTGCAGCACTACACAACTGCCCGCGACCTGGCAACCCTGACCCAATATGCCATGCACATTCCACTTTTCGCACAGATTGTCCAGTCACAGCACTATACATTCAGCACAGCACAGCATATCTACAAATGGGATAATACAAATAAGCTGCTTGCTACATATAACGGGATGACGGGGGTGAAGACGGGCCATACAGATGCAGCAGGCTATTGCCTGGTTTTTGCAGCTACACGCGCTAATCACCACTTGATTGGAGTGCTTTTAAATAGCCCGAGCGAGCTGCAGCGCAACAATGATGTCACAACACTCCTCAATTGGGGCTTTGCTCTACCATTGCGTCCGCCTCCTCTCGATTAAAAATCAGCACCTCTACCTCTTTTGTCGCGGCTTCGCCGCTCTCTAGAGGCTCTTTATCTTATTGCAATACATTTACGTTTCTACACGATTTCCCGCCTTTTCGTATACATTTGTGCAACGCGCAAATGTATACGAAAAGGCGGGAAATCGTGTAGAAACGTAAATGTATTGCAATAAGATAACTATTTTTTGCTAAAAGCAGCGTCGAAGGCAACGTTAGAAGGGGCAAAGTCGGTCCGACGCACGAAGGCAATCGCATCCTGTGCGCCCCATTCTCGATCCATACCCGAATCTTCCCACTCGATAGAGAGAGGGCCCTGGTAACCAATGCGATTGAGGGTGCGGATCAACGCTTCGAAGTCGACGTCACCGTGGCCGGGAGAGACAAAATCCCATCCTCGCCCTGCCTCGCCAAAGTTGAGATGGGAGGCCAGGATACTCCTGCGTCCATCCAATCGGCGCTTCGAGTCTTTGACATGCACATGATAGATGCGCTCGGCAAACTCTTCTACAAAGGCAGCCGAGTCGAGGAACTGATGCGAGAAGTGGCTGGGATCAAAGTTAATGCCAAAGCCAGGGCGATTATTAATCGCATCCAGGGCCTTACGCGTCGTTACAAAGTCGTAGGCAATCTCAGTCGGATGGACCTCCAGCCCAAACTTGACGCCCTCTTGATCGAATACATCAATAATAGGATTCCAGCGCGTGGCAAAGTCCGCGTAGCCCTGCTCAATCACTGTAAAGTCATTGGGAGGAAAAGAGTAGATCAGGTGCCAGACACTTGAACCAGTGAATCCATTGACTTGCTTGACTCCGAATTTAGCGGCGGCGCGCGCGATATCTTTCATACGTTCAGCAGCGCGCTTGCGCACTCCTTCAGGCTCTCCATCACCCCATACATCAGCCGGCAGAATGCCTTTATGCCGCGCATCAATGGGATCACAGACTGCCTGACCTATCAGGTGCGCACCAATCGCATACGTCTTCAGATTATACTTATCAAGCAGCGCCCGGCGCTCTTCAAGATAACCATTTTCGGTAAGAGCACGCCGCTCATCAAAATGCTCGCTGGAACATGCTAATTCCAGGCCATCGAATCCCCACTTGCTAACTTTAGCAGCCAGTTCTTCAAGAGGTAGGTCTGCCCATTGACCAGTGAAAAGTGTTACAGGTCGTGCCATTACGTCCCCCTTACCTAAAAATATCTGTCGTACTTCTTGTCTCGCCTCTATCCGGTAGCAGAGCACCGTGAGGTCTATCATCGAATACATGCACGTTTGTACGCAACAACAGTGGTAAACAGAGCGTACATCCGAGTATATCACATGCGGGCTTCATCAAACTGCGCTTCTTAGTACGTCTGCACTCTATCCATTCTTCCTTGAAAACACTCTCTACTCTTCTACTAATATTCAATTGGCAGCAAAGAACTCACTATTCCAAAAAAAGTACTAGTAAGGTTACACCAAACATGATAAAATAGTCACACTTACCAGTACTATATAATTTGAATAGAGTATGCTGCATGCGTTACGCAATTTTTACCGATATACACGCAAATTTGGAAGCGCTAGAAGCTGTGCTCGCAAAAATCGACGAGCTGGCACAGGAGAAGCCTGTTGATCAGATCTGGTTCCTGGGGGACCTCGTCGGTTATGGCCCAAATCCTAATGAGTGTATTGTTAAACTTAGAGAACGTACTGATGTCATTATTGCTGGAAATCATGACTGGGCGGCTGTTGGCAAAATCGATTTAGAAGATTTTAGCGAGGCAGCACGTATCTCTGCTGAATGGACGGCCGCTCAACTCACTGAAGAACATCGTACTTTCCTGACAGATTTGCCAGAGCGCGTTGAGAAGGGCGACTTCTTACTCGTCCACGGTAGCCCTTATGGCCCTCTCTGGGAGTATCTTACTTCTGAAGTTCTGGCTGAAAGAAGCTTTCAACAATTTACGAATCGCTATTGCCTGGTTGGACATACTCATGTCCCTATTATCTTTCTACAACCAGACACCGTTGCAAATGCTCCCACGCGCCCGTTAGAAGTGAACGAGGCGCTTGAACTCCTGGAAAGCTCACCTCTGCCCAATACAACGGAGATGGCGGTGCAAATACAGAACGAGGGGGAGCCGGATACACAAAGTTTCGAGGATAATAAGGATGATGAGACAGAGTCTATGCTCGTCATCCATCCTCTAAAGCGTTCAAACAAAGGCGTTGAGCAAGCAGCCAGCAATGCTCAGGAGATTCAAGCTTTCATCGTTAATACAGCTGATGCCGTTACAGAACTTCAACAGCAACTGGCAGACGACGCTCCCGAAGATGTATTTTCTTCGTCAGAGTCAAAGGCAAGCGACGCCGATGCTCTAGATGAGAAAATTACCTCTCAACCCGATGCAGCGCTTAAGCAATCATCTGATGAGAACGAGAATGCGACAAGTCAAGAAGAGGGTGACGAGAAAGAGCCTCTAGAGGAAATTACTCCAGAAGAAACCATTCAAGGTGCAGAAGAACGCCTTAACCAGGAAATAGAAGAATTGCTTACGCTTCTAGGTCTCAGTCAGAGTATGATAGAAGTTACGAACGAAATGATCGTTCCACCAGATGGGCCGTGGCGCGCAACACCAGGATACCGTGCTATAATTAATCCAGGGGGAGTAGGTCAGCCGCGAGATGGCGACCCCCGGGCTGCATTTATGATTTATGATACAGACAGCGGCAGCTTTACTTTCTACCGCGTCCCCTATGCATTTGAAAAAACACAGAAGAAAATTGTCGAGGTTGGCTTGCCACAATATCTGGCTACCCGCCTCGCCTATGGTCGTTAAACGGGTCATTATGAAGCTAATTATAGGGCTGGGCAACCCAGGCCCTCAATACGAACGCACACGCCATAACGTTGGTTTCCATGTCATTGATGCTCTTGCGACAAAATATGGCTTACGTTGGGAACGACGCAACCGTGCTCTAGTCGCGAATGGTAATATCGGCACTGAAAAAGTGGTATTGATCAAGCCTCTTACCTTTATGAATAATAGCGGAGAGGCGGTGAGCGAGCTTGTACGCTGGTACAAAGTAGAGCCTGAAGACATTCTGGTGCTCTACGATGACCTGGATCTTCCCGTAGGCCATATCCGTCTACGCCCCAAGGGAAGTGCTGGCGGTCACAATGGCTTGAGTAGCATTATTCATCATCTGCATACCGATCAATTTCCACGTCTACGCGTTGGAATAGGGCGACCAGCCAATACGCATATAAACACGGTCGATTACGTTCTGGGTGCGGCTTCGGGTGATGAAGGTATCCAATTAGCGACTGCGGAGGATCAGGCGGTTGATGCCGTTCCACTTATCCTGCAGCAGGGCGTTGGCGCAGCCATGAACATACTTAATGCTGATCCTGAGGCTCTGAAAAAGGCTGAAGAGAAACGTCGCTTACAACAGGAGCGCCGGGAGCAAGCTCGCTTACGCAGACAGGAAGAGCAGGCTACAGACCAGACACAGGATCGTACTGATCAAGCGGCAGGTGATGGTGCAATCAAGGCTTGATTTCCTTTGACCTGGTCCTCTCCGTTTAGTATTTCTCTCCACATGGAAATATTTAGCACGCCTGAACTGTTTTATTATGTAGGAATTTGCTGCTTTCCTGCCTCTTTTCTTTGTATAAAATAGAGGCTGGCAGCCTGGTCCAAAGCGTGTAGAACATAAAAACGGAGAGACAAGCATAAATTCGTTTTCTATGTCTAAAAGGTTTCATTATAGATACTCATAGAGCAAGAAATAAGAATAAGTATGAAATCTCTGCCGTATTATCTAGACGACGGTGCAGTTGGTACGGTATGATAAAAATAGTAGGAAATTGTGCAATGCTCACGCCACCCCTGGGTTTTATTAGTAGGGGTGTGGTTTATTGTGTCCGCTGGAGGCTGACGTGACGCTACAAGGTTTACTTACGGTACTTACACAGAGACCTGAATATCGCCGCCTGCGCGAAAAATTGCAAAATGCAGAGGGTATACCAGCACTAACAGGCATTACAGAGGCCGCACGCCCATTTGTGGTGGCAAGCCTGGCAATATCACTCAAACAACCGCTCTTGCTGGTGGTAAGTGACGAGGTGGAGGCACTCCAGATGGTCGAGACGATCAAATCATTTGTGCCTAATCCAAGCGATGTCTTTTGTCTTCCCGACCGCGATGCTCTCCCTTATGAACGATTAATTGGAGATACGGTGACGACGCAACAACGCCTGCAGACGTTGATAGCGATGGTTGAGCGGGAACGTACTCCTCTCGTTGTCTGCTCGGCACGTACGTTAACCCAGTTTGTTATTCCTCCACAGGAGTTGTCCGCTTCCCTCTTTCGCCTACAGGCGGGCCAGGAAGTCGATTTAACGATGATGTTGGAACACCTCTATAACCTTGGCTATGAGCCTGTGGCTGAGGTAGAAGAGCAAGGTCAGTTTAGCCATCGCGGTGGTATCATCGATCTCTTTCCACCTACGATGCCTCGCCCCGTGCGTGTCGAGTTCTTCGGCGATGAGGTCGATTCTATTCGCACGTTTGATCAAGAGACACAGCGCTCTCTCAATAAAGTTGAATACTGCATCATCGGGCCTTCGCGCGAGGCACTGCCGGCTCGTGGACCAGCAGTCGCCCAGGAATTGGCACAGTTGGATAGTAAGACGTTGCACTCAGATGCACAGGAACGTTGGAACCGCGACCTAGAGCTTCTTCGGCAACAACGCTCTTTTGAGGACATTACCTTCTATCTACCTTATTTGCACGATAGAGCTACGATTCTCGACTACCTGCCGCGCAATGGGCTGCTTCTCCTCGACAATCCTGCGGGTATCCAAAACCGTATCTTTGATCTTGATGTGCAGGCTCAAGATATGAGGGATCGCCTGGAGCGTGAGCATGAAAATCCGGCCCATTTACATGAGGCCTGCGTCTCGTGGAACCAGTTGGAAACACAGATTCAGCAGCGCCGTCAGCTGCGCTTCGCGGATATTCTTTCAACCGCTGAAGGCGATTTCGACCTTCGCCAGCAGGGTGGCACAGAAAACTTAATTCCCGAGTTTCGTAGCGCGAACTCATATGGAGGTCGGTTGCGCGCCTTCGTACAGGACTGCCGTAAGACTCTCGATAACCGGGATCGGGTGGTGATTGTGACAATGCAAGCTCGTCGCATGGCGGAAGTATTAAGCGACGAGAGTATCCTCCATGATCACACTATTCATGTGAGCCCCGGCACAAATATTAATCAGTTGCCTGAAGCAGGCACACTTACACTTATTCAAGGACAATTGCCTGAGGGCTGGCAGTCACGCTCTCTGGCCCTCTACGTCTATACCGATACGGAGATCTTCGGCTGGTCGAAACGGCGCAACGCCCAGCGCCGCAAGCCGGTCACTCCAGCTTCCTTCCTGGCAGAGGTTAAAGCAGGCGACTATGTCGTCCATCAAGAACATGGCATTGGACGCTTCGAGGGCCTCGTTAAGATGAACCTGACCAGCGTCGAACGAGAATACCTGCTGATCCACTATGCCGGTACTGATAAACTTTATATTCCTACCGATCAGCTTGATCGCATCACACGCTACATCGGGATGGGCGATTCCGTTCCCGCGCTCAGTAAATTGGGGACGACTGAGTGGACGCGCGCAAAGTCGAAGGTCAAAGAAAATGTCCAGGAGGTGGCTCAGGACCTTTTAAAGCTTTATAGTCAGCGCGAGGCGGCGCAGGGCCATGCCTTTCCTCCCGATTCAGAACAGCCATGGCTGCAGGAACTCGAGGACGCTTTTCCTTTCCAGGAGACACCAGATCAGCAGCATGCTATAGATGATGTAAAGGCCGATATGGAACGGCCGCGACCAATGGATCGCCTGGTCTGTGGCGATGTGGGCTATGGGAAGACTGAGGTAGCCCTGCGTGCTGCCTTTAAATGCGTGCTAGATCAACGGCAGGTGGCCATTCTGGTACCTACAACTGTCCTGGCACTGCAGCATTTCAATACCTTCAAAGAGCGTCTCAAGGCCTATCCTGTACGGGTAGAATTGCTCAGCCGCTTTCGCTCTGAAAAAGAGCAGAAACAGGTGCTAGAAGATCTGGCGTTTGGTAAAGTGGATATTGTGATCGGCACCCACCGCCTCTTACAAAAAGATGTTGTCTTCTTTAACCTGGGCCTCTTGATTGTCGATGAAGAGCAGCGCTTCGGCGTCATTCACAAAGAACGTCTCAAGCAAATGCGCAGCGAAGTTGATGTGCTGACAATGACTGCAACTCCTATTCCGCGCACATTGCATATGTCGCTGGTCAATCTCCGCGATATGAGTGTCATTGAGACGCCACCGCAGGAGCGTTTGCCTATTCGTACGGTTATTCGTGAGTACGACGATACCCTGGTGCGAGAGGCTATTCTGCGCGAGATTGATCGCGGTGGCCAGATCTTCTTCGTTCATAACCGGGTACAGGGCATCCAGATGATCGCCCAAAAACTTCAGAAACTTATTCCTGAGGCGCGCATCATCATCGGACATGGACAGATGAATGAAGAGCAGTTGGAACGCGTTATGGTCGGCTTTTCAAATGGTGATTATGATGTGCTCATTTCAACCACGATTATTGAAAATGGCCTGGATATTCCAAACGCTAACACGATTATTGTTAACAACGCTGCTTACTTTGGTCTGTCACAGCTCTATCAACTCCGTGGACGCGTAGGCCGCGCTACCCAGCAGGCTTATGCATACTTCTTCTATAATAAGGATGCAAGACTTACACCCATCCAGGAGAAGCGCCTGCGCGCGATTTTTGAGGCCACTGAACTGGGGGCTGGTTTCCGCATTGCAATGAAAGACCTGGAGATCCGTGGCGCTGGCAGCCTGCTGGGGGCGGAACAATCTGGCTTCATGAATACAGTTGGCTTTGACCTGTACACAAAGTTGCTTACTGAAGCGGTCCAGGAACTACAAGGGAAGCAGACAGAGACTGCTACGTTCAATACCAGCGTGGATCTGCCAATTGATGCGTACCTACCAGACGAATATATCGGAGATCGTACTCTAAAGGTGAATTTCTATCAGCGCCTCGCTAACCTGAATCAGCCTGAGCAGGTAGAGGCGATGGCTGCGGAATTGAACGATCGCTTCGGCACTGTGCCGGAACCTGTTCAAAATCTACTAACGATTGTGCGTCTGAAAACTGAGGCGGCGCAGCTTGGCTACGAGGCTATCTCGATTAAGGACAATGAGCTAGTCCTGACCGTTAAACGTGATGTTGTCCCCAACCGCATTGCGCTCTACCGGCGTTTTCGTAATGATGCACGTGTGCAGCAAGGGATTATCCGTATTCCTCGTAGACTACTAGATTCAAATTGGCTAGAGCAGTTGCACGAGCTCCTACCGACAATCACAGCTTCAGCCTCATCGACCACTTCTTAGCACGCCTTCGACATGCACTTCTTTTTTTAATGGGATACATTTAATT
>CAXTXB010000226.1:0-8647 GCA_964247965.1 uncultured Dictyobacter sp.
CCATCTCGCGCAATTCGATTCTGCGTATTTTGCCTGAAATGGTTTTCGGTAGGCTCTCTACGAACTCAATTTCGCGGGGATATTTGTAGGGTGCGGTGGCCTTCTTCACATGCTCCTGTAGCTCGCTGGCAAGCTCAGAAGTGGGGTTATAACCTGGAGCGAGGATGACGAACGCCTTGACGATCTCCCCACGCATTGGATCGGGGCTAGCAACGACTGCCGATTCTGCAACTGCCGGGTGTTCTTTGAGCGCACTCTCTACCTCGAAGGGGCCAATACGATAGCCAGCGGTGATGATGACATCATCGGCCCTGCCCACAAACCAGAAATATCCGTCTTCGTCTTTGTATGCTCTGTCGCCTGTGATATACCAATCTCCCCGCATACAATTCGCCATCGCATCAGGATTGCGCCAGTATTCTTGAAACATCCACACCGGGCGCTGTGGCTTGATGCGAACTGCAATATCCCCTTCTTTTCCAGAAGGAAGTTCGTTTCCATCATGATCGATTACGCTAACCTCAAAGCCGGGACAGGGCTTGCCCATCGAACCTGGCTTTACGGGCATCGACGGAAAATTAGCACACAAGAGCACTGTCTCTGTCTGACCATATCCATCATAAATAGTCATACCTGTAGCTTCTTGCCATACCTTAATGACTTCTGGATTCAATGGCTCGCCAGCCCCAACGCAATGACGCAAAGCCTTTGGAGGATGAGCTTTCAAGTAGGCCAACGGCTTTTCTAATACCAGCATCCGATATACTGTAGGAGGGGCGCAAAAGGTGGTGATGGGATATTTATTGAGCACGTCCAATGTTTCAATCGGGTCAAATTTTCCACGCGCATCCTGGGTAAACATGGCTGCGCCCATAATCCAGGGGCCAAAAAGATTGCTCCAGGCAAACTTTGCCCATCCAGTCTCAGATACATTCCAATGTAAATCATCCTCGTGCAGGTCAAGCCAGTATTTGCCCGTAATAGTATGCCCAATGGGATAGCTGGCATGTGTATGCAAAACCATTTTTGGATAGCCAACCGTGCCGGAGGTGAAATAGACGAGACAAGGATCATTGCTCTCTGTTTTTGGACCACGAAAGTCGGGAGATGCTTCCACCGTAATGCGCTGATAGCTGATCCACGGCTCACGCTCTTTATTATTCTTATTGCCCTCATCCACTACAATAGCATGCTGGATTGTTGGACATTCACCGCGTACCTGGTCAAATTTTGCGGCTCCTTCAGCATCAGTGATGATCCCTTGTACTTCAGCCACCTCGGCACGATACTGTATATCCCTCGAAGTAAGCAGCGTGGTACACGGGATCGCGATCGCCCCGATCTTCATTAAGCCAAGAATGCTCTCCCACCATTCGGGGAGACGTGGCAACATCACCAGCACGCGATCTCCCTTGTGTATACCTAACCGTGCAAACGCATTAGCTGCCCTGCTAGAACGTTCGGCAAATTCGGCAAAGGTGATATTCTTCTCCTCGCCATGCTGACCTAGCCAGATCATAGCAAGCTTACTGGGATCTTGCGCCCACTTTCCAATTACATCAATGGCGAAGTTATAATACTGAGGAACGTCGAGATGGAAATTGCGCCGCTCAGCTTCGTAGTCGGTCATGTTCGGCGTCTTCGAGGTAGTCATAGTGATTCTCCTTAACAGCATCAAAACACGAGACAACAGCATCGTTGAGGATGACAGCCTTCAAATATAATAGCACAAGTTGTGTGTGTGAAATTTCTGTCTGTCAATTTTCAAGAGTTCCTCAAGATTTGTCTATACGCGCAAAAGGCACTGTATTTCTCTTGTCTGTATGCTACTATACACAGAAAGCTGTACTTAAAGTTGTATGAATTTGGGGGCGCTCACAATGTCACAGAAAATTCTTGTGATTGAGGACGAGGACGGGATCATTCATCTGATCAATCTGTACTTGAAGGATGCTGGCTTTACGGTGGTTGTGGCTAAGGATGGTGCCGATGGCCTGGCGATGCATGCCCGAGAACAGCCCGATCTGGTGATTCTGGATATTATGCTGCCCGCCATCGATGGTTTTGAGGTTTGCCGGCGTATTCGCGCCTGGTCGAGTACTCCTATATTGATGCTAACAGCACGCGGCGACGAGGAGAATCGCATCTCTGGCCTGGAATTAGGGGCCGACGACTACCTGGTGAAGCCGTTTAGTCCTCGCGAATTAGTGAGCCGTGTGCGGGCGATACTGCGTCGGACTGGAAAACCTGCGCAGGCAGAGGCAAGCTCAGCAGTTGTCAGTCCGGTTGTCACAACACCAGCCAAAAGTGATGCATTCCTGCGCTTCCCAGGCCTAACGATTGATCTACTGGCACGTCGCGTTGAGGTGAATGGATACGAAATAGGGCTAACTCCTACTGAATTTGATCTACTGGCCCTGCTGGCAAAATCACCGGACCGGGTGTTCACGCGCGAGGTGTTGATGAACAAGGTCTGGGGATATGATTATCTGGGGGATGGACATACTATTGATGTGCATATCAGTGCCCTGCGGAAGAAAATCGAGACTGATCCTGACCAGCGCTATATTAAAACAGTCTGGCGTGTCGGCTATCGTTTCGAGGCAAAAACGCGCTCCGTTGCATCGTCATAGTTATTGCAGTATCCTGGAAGTCGGCCGAGAATGTAGGAGTGTGGGAAGCAGAAAAGCAAGCTAACCATCTTATGATACGTTAAGACAAGGTAGAAAATACGGAAAAACTTCTATCATATCAATTAGTTTTGGACCAGGGAGATCGATCATGCGCAGACGTTGGTGGCAAAGCATTCGTTGGCGCTTGGCGCTTGGCTCGGTGCTACTCGCCCTATTGACAACAAGTCTACTTGCACTGACCGCCATGGCCGTCATCAACTATTATTATGGAGCGGACCAGAAGACGCGTCTGGATACGTATGCAAGCGATAAAGCACAGAACATTGAAAGTATATACGATAGCCAGAGTAATAAAAACTTTTCTACAGCAGTAAAGTCTGCTATCACCACTTCCACGAATACTTCTGATCAACGACCAACGATGATCGTTCTCGCTAGAAATGGTTTTTTGCCCATCTACCCCAGCTTGAACTTTGTCAGCAAAGTTCAGCCTTCGAAAACTGCAGGTGTCCAGATTGTGCTAGAACGCTCGCTACTCGAAGTCATTGATCCTTCGGTACAAAGTAGCGATGTTACGACGTTTAACAAAGCCCTTAGACTGGCGCGCCATGGAATAGATACAAACGATAACTTTGGCCGCGATAGTCCTGTCGCTACTCCTCAGGCATTTGCAGTAAGGCCTATCTTTTCAAATGGACAAAGGCAGGGTCCAGGCACAGCCGTTATCGGCATCCTTGTGGCCACAACACGTACAGATACAGTCCCCTCATTTGTATCTACAGTTGCAGTTGCAGTATTCATTGCATCATTTATTATTGCTATCCTTGCAGCCTTAGTAGCGATTCTCTTTTCGAGAACGATTACGCGTCCACTTGAACGCATCACAAAGGCATCACGTGTTCTTGCTTCAGGAGACTATGATGCACGCGTGACGACGAAGGCTCCCGGCGAGCTAGACGAGCTAGCCCATACTTTCAATGAGATGGCTGTGCGGCTCAAGAAAGATGTGGAGGAGTTACGCGAGCAAGAAGTATGGCGGCGTGAACTGATTATGAACATTACCCACGATCTGGCAACACCACTTACCGCTATTGCAGGGCTGGGAGAAGCCCTGGTGGACGGGATCAATCAGAGTCGCGAAGACTATGAAGCCACTGGCAGCATTATTGTGCGAGAGACACTTCGTCTGCGCCGCCTGGTACAGGACCTGCATGTGATGGCGAAAGTGGAGGCAGGTGCATTGCAGCCGAAGAAGAAATTGCTGCGCCTGGCCGCGCAGGTCGATGAGGTGTTCGCCACCCTGGCCACAGAGTTTGAACGTCACCAGATCGAGCCGGACAACGCTATTACTTTCGATCTTCCCGCGATTGAGGCTGATCCCGATATGCTCACGCGTGTCTTCTCCAACCTGTTCACAAATGCCCTGCGTCATACCCCCACAGGTGGAAAGGTTACGGTAGAGGCGCGACAACAAGATACTATGCTTCTGGTGACAGTAACGGACACAGGTGAGGGCATTCCAGAAGAGGCTTTAGGGCGTGTGTTTGAGCGTTTCTATCGTGCGGATAGCTCACGCCAGTCTTCTAAGGGGGGTAGTGGCCTGGGGCTCGCTATTGTACGCGCTATGATCGAAGCCCATGGCGGCACCATCTGGGCTGAAACAGCTCCTCAGGGCGGCGCGCGCATCTGCTTCACATTGCCAATCTCCACCCACGAGCAATTTCCTATTCAGGATCTACCTACTATGCCGATGACATCCAAAAGCATGCATCCAATACGCTTGACACCTATAGCCAGGGAAACAACAGATTCAATTTAGTGAAAAGCCTCTTTATAAAAAAATGAGCTCACTTCAGCACTTGATGCTGAAGTGGAATATCAACTTCTCCAGCGATTCCTTGAACTGCTGTTAGTAAAATAGTGCTATTAATTAGCCATCGTTCCTTCACTGTAAACACGGCCATCATAGTAAACACGGCCATCATAGTAAACACGGCCATCATATTCTCGTGCTAGAAGGAGGTCATATTATTGAGTCTGGTAGCTATAATGAACTGCTTGCACTCAGTAGGCACTACGCTGCGCTTTATAGACGATATGGACGTAATCACGAGAGGCAAATAATAACATACTGCCTCTGCATGAAAGGAAACGTACGATGCTGACACTACCAAAAGGAGCCGATCAGCCGCAGTTTTCGCCAGATGGAATGCAATTCGCTTATAGACAAGCAGGAAACATTTGGATCAGTTCAGTTCAGGGTAGAGCTCCTACAGTCAAAATCGCTCGCGGTCGTATGCCGCACTGGCACCCCATGGGTCATTCACTCACATTTCTTCATAGTGAAGCCGGAAAACTTCCACAACTCTGGCTTCAGCCGCTAGAGCCAATAAGCGAACCGGAGCTTCTCTCCCCCGAGGGAATAGCAGTCATACAATATGCATGGTCGGCAAATGGGCAAACAATAGCCCTTATAGGTATGGATGAATCTTGGGAGTCTGGTGCACTCTGGCTCATTGAAGTCAATACAAGAAATGCTCAGCAACGATGGGCGTTTCCTGCCTATGAAATACCGCAATCTCTCGCATGGTCACCAGATGGTCGTATGCTTACGTGGGATGTTATGATTACACCTGACGATCGTACAAATCATAGTGTTGAGATACGACTCATCAATGTTCAGGAAGGCCCAGCCCAACGTATCATACCTGTTGGAGCATGTCAAACAAAAAAGCCTGTCTGGCATCCTGATGGGCACGCTATAGCTATGGTTGCTTCACCTCATCCCTATGGCTTCCAGGCTCTTTTTCAACTGGCAACCTGGTCTACTCAGGGAGGTATAGCACGTTATCTAACACATGATCCGATGCTAGTTGAAGCCGCCCTTTGGTCGTTAGATGGGCAAACCATTTATATCACTGCACGTAGTGAGCAGATTACCCGGCAGATCTATGCTGTATCTGTGAAGGATAAAACTATCCATCAACTGACGGCTGGACTTGCAGATTATTCTCGACCTGTTATTTCTCCTGATGGCCGCTGGCTTGCCTGTACTGTGGAGGCACCTCATCTCCTCTCAGAGATTTGGTTGATTGCAACCGATGGCTCTGGGGCACGCCAGGCGACGGATGCAAGCCAGCAATTGCAACACCGTAGTGAAATCCAGTTAGCGACTCCAGAACTGGTCCGCTGGAGATCGATCGACGGGCTTGAACTGGAGGGTCTGCTATTATATCCTCCTGGCTACGGACCAGATCAGCGGCCGCCAACTCCGCTGCCTACTATTGTAGACATTCACGGTGGGCCGACACCTGTCACCCCATCGGTGCGTCTGGAAGAACATCCTCTCACACTTGGTGGTTTGCATACTCTGGCAGCACACGGATATCTCTGTTTCGCGGTCGATTATAGAAGAAGCGGAACATATGGTTGGCAACACCTCCATTCTGTCATTGAGAGAGGCGATTTTGTCGGGTTGGACGCAGCGGATATCCTTGCAGGCGTTGATTATCTAGTAAGCGCTGGACTTGCGGACCCTGCACGCCTGGGATTGCGTGGACATAGCCATGGCGGTTTTCTGGCCAACTGGTTGCTAACGCACACAGGCAGCTTCCGTGCAGTAGTAAGTAGTGAAGGGATAACAGACTTTGCGACACAAAACACTGTAGATACAATTCGTGATGTTTGGATGGGAGGTAGCTTACAGGAAGTTCCAGAACACTATCGTCACTTCTCACCGCTTACTTACGCTGCTCAGGCTCGTACGCCAACTTTACTAATCTATGGTCAACAGAGTACTCTGACTCAAGGGCAGCAAGGACAGCGCTTCCGTGATGCTCTTCAGGCTGCCGGCGTAGAAGTAGAACTGCTTCTATTACCAGGTGAGGGTCATTGGATAAGCCAGCAAAGCAATCAGGATCACTACATTCAGCGCAGTCTTGCATGGTTTGATCGCCACCTGAATAGGTAAGCAAAAGTCAAAAAGCTACTAGCAACGTAGCCTAATAGTGATATATGTGTTCAGAGGGCACACCATACAGCTAGATGATCAAGAAGTAAATACGTACTCCCCTTTGCGTTTCCTAAATCTATGAAGGCGATTGTACACAGCCGCATTCTCTATGCTATAGTTTCTATATGCTAGAACTATCGTTGTCTACAATATTCATAAAAGGTTTACTACAGTTTATATAAGAGAGGAACTCGACTCATTTTCATGACCGATGATAAATTTCTACATAAAAAAGCTCTTTTTGATGGTGAATCTCAAGAAGCTATAGATATATTGCAAAGAAGTATAAAAAATGTACGAGAGATAATAGATGCTGATGAATGCTCTATAGCGCTAGTAGAGCCTGAAGAGTCTCTATTTTGTACATACTCTACGCAGCAGAAACCCGGCGAGAAGGGTAGAAAAGCTCATTTCCATCTAAGTGAAGAGCTTGTCAACTGGGTCACACGGCAGAAGCCAATCATCATAGATGATGCTGAGCTGCTTTCTATACTGTATATATCCATTCTTTCTCCTATTAGCTCTCTACTTTCTATTCCCTTGATTGCACATAATGCTTTTATTGGTATACTTAGCGTGCAAAGCTCCGAAGCCTTTGACGAGCGAAAAGTAAGAATGTTCTCTATTTGCGCTGACCAGGTAGCCATGACGATCGGCAAGATGATACAGGCGAACGATGAGAGGCAAGAGGTGGTTCGCACAAAGGCCAGTTTCTTTTCTATGATTACGCATGAATTGCGCGCTCCGCTTAATTCTATCAACGGCTATTTAGAGCTAGTTATGACGGGGGCGGCGGGCGAGTTGAATGAACAGCAATATGAGTTTGTGCAGCGTGCCCGTATGGGAAGTGAGCATCTGTATGCGTTGCTTGAAAATCTCCTGTTGATTTCTCGCCTGGACAATGGACAGATGCGGCTGAATCGCGAGATAATCAGGCTACAGGATGTGATCGAGAATGCGGTTGAAGAGCTAGAATTGAGTGCATCAGACCAAAATATTGCCATCGAAGTTGATAATGAACGCGACTTTCCAAAGATCTATGCCGACTCAGTGCGCCTACAGCAAGTCCTGCGAAATCTGATCAGCAATGCCCTGAATTTCACGCCCGCCGGCGGGCGGATAACAATTAGGGCCTCTCGTGATGATAAAAAGAGTTCATCTATGATAGAGATAGAGGATGTGCAGCAAGATGATGAAGAGATGAGCGTGCTAAAGCTACAAGTGCATGATACTGGCGTTGGAATCGCGCCCGAGTATCACACACGCATCTTTGAGCGCTCTTTTCAAGTGCCGGGTGAATTTCGAGGACGAGCTGGAGGCCCGGGACTGGGACTGACCATTGTCAAGGTGATAGTCGAACTGCATGGAGGCAGTGTTATTGTAGAGAGTAAGCCAGGTCAAGGCAGTACTTTTACATGTCTATTGCCATGCATTCTACCTTGAGACATACGTTTTATTTTCTTCCCTTTTCTTGCGTCCTACAGAAATTTGCACATGCTCATCTGTAGATCATAAAATTAATGCGTGACCCTTGACGCGTCGATGAATGCATGCTATGCTCAGAATATTCCAATGTGTTCCTCGCTGTTGAGCAGCCAGGAATGAGGCTCAGTAATGGATGCTTAGTAGTCTAAAGCTTTGTACAGAGAAGGAGACAGACTGTGGGTATGCTACGGATCATGTCCCGTCGCGGTGATGACAGAATCGCATGGGACCCTCAAAAAGTAGATGCGAACGATCCTGAAGCTGTGGCGGCTGTTCGAGAGGCTGAGCGAATCTTTAATGAAGAGCGTAAGAAGGGAACTACTGCCTTCAAGGTAGAGCCAGGCAAAACTGTAGAGCGTATTGACAAGTTTGATCGTACCGCCGAGCAAATTGTCCTTGTACCACGGGTTGTTGGTGGTTGAGGAGTGTAAACAGCTATGTTGGAAACGCTGAGTTTATTTCTCGGGATCTGGCTGCTGTTTCTCTTGCTCGCAATCTACTACCTATCACAATCTCC
>CAXTXB010000227.1:0-8617 GCA_964247965.1 uncultured Dictyobacter sp.
TTACCTTGTATATAAAATCATCTATCTAACGAAAAAGGGATTATTTCGTGCGAAATAATCCCTTTTTTATTATGGGCTGTACAGAACTCGAATCTGTGACCTCCACGATGTCAACGTGGCGCTCTAACCAACTGAGCTAACAGCCCGTACAAATCTTTGTAGTTATTAGGAGCAGAAACATAAGGATAATGCTCTAATCAACTGAGCTAATCGTCCTCGACTTGGACAATAATACCATTGTGTTCTCTTATTGTCAAGGATTTTTTTGCCAATTTCCTGGTGTAAAAGCTCTCTAAAGCTAGAAATCGTGGTACAATAGCGGCTATGCGACATGTATTTTTAGTGGGACTCTCTGGTAGTGGAAAGAGTACTGTAGGCCGTATTTTAGCACAACGCCTGGGGCGATCCTTGCTCGATCTTGATGCACTCATCGAGAACGAATATGGTGCGCGTATTCCCACGATTATTGATCGACATGGTGAAGAGTACTTCCGTGCTCTGGAGAGCGATATATTAGCGCGAACTGCTCAACAAACGGCACCTGCCATTATTGCTACCGGTGGTGGTATTGTTATACGACCAGAGAATCGTGTGTTGATGACTGAGCTCGGTGTGCGTATCTTCATGCAGATAGAGCCTCAGAGAGCCCTTGAGCGTCTTCAGGCTCAGCATATGCGGGAGATAGCGCTTGGATTGACACCCGAATTGCGCCCCATGATCTCAGGCCCCGATCCTCTAGCAAAGTTACAGGCGCTGCTTACCATCCGTGAAGTCTGGTATAAAGAAGCGGAATTGACCTGTGCTACTTCGGGGAAGAGTGCTGAGCAGGTAGCCCAGGAGATCATTGTTATGCTTACGAACTTCGAAGATCAAGATACGATTAGCCCAATTATACGACACGTTGATATTGGCGCGGGATACGACACTATTGTGGATTGGGGAAGTATCAAGCGCGTGGCCCAGTATCTTACCAATCTGCAACTTCCCCCACGTGTCTTCCTCATCACCGATAGCAATATTCACGCTATATATGCAGAAGCGATGACCCAGGACCTGCAAACTACTGGCTTTGAACCACATATTTATATTATCCCATCAGGCGAGGCAAGCAAATCGCAGCAGCAGGTCAACGACCTCTATGATTGGCTGCTTGAAAATCGGGCTGAGCGGCGTGAGGCGATTATTGCGCTGGGCGGCGGGGTAGTCGGCGACCTCGTGGGCTTTGTAGCCGCGACCTATTTGCGTGGCGTCCCTTTTATTCAGGTGCCGACATCCTTGCTCGCCCAGGTTGATGCGGCAATCGGCGGAAAAACGGGTATCAATCATCCTAGAGGGAAGAATCTTATTGGAGCCTTTTACCATCCCCGCCTCGTGCTGGCCGATCCTTCGACTCTGCTGACTCTGCCAGAGCGTTCGCGTACTGAGGGATGGGCAGAAGTTGTAAAATATGGTATCATACTCGACGCTGAACTGTTCGACTTGCTTGAGACGTATGCCAGCACATTGCGAATCTTCTCTCCGCCTCCAGCTGCGCTACTCTGTCAAATTATAGCGCGCTGCATCGATTTGAAAGTCTCGGTGATAGAGGAGGACGAGCGTGAGCAGGGACGACGAGCTATCCTGAATTATGGCCATACCGTGGGTCATGCCCTGGAAAATGCATCTGGATATGGAGAATGGTTGCATGGTGAAGCGGTCTCTCTCGGCATGGTAGTTGCGGCTTCTATAGCCCAGGAAGCAGGTATGTTCGCTGCCAGTAATGTAGCGCGACAAAATCAGCTACTGACCACGTTAGGGCTTCCTGTTGAGTATTCTGGCCTAGTTCGTACGCGAGATATTCTCTCAAGCATGCAATTAGATAAAAAGGTTGTCGGAAAGCGTGTGCGCTGGATTATGCCAACATCCATCGGTGAAGTGGTGGTCACACCTATGCCAGATGACCTGATTGTACGTGTTATCTCATCATTTTTTAGAGGCGAGGAGCAGAGAGAGAAACAGGAAGAGGAGCAAGGAGAGCAAGGAAAGAAGCTATAAATCATGTCCAATTTTCTTATTTTAAGTGGGCCAAATCTGAATATGTTGGGGACGCGTGAGCCTGATATCTATGGAATGATGACACTGGAACAAATTCACAACGCTTTACAGCAACGCGCCAACGCTCTGGGTATTACCGTTAGTTGCTTCCAATCGAACTATGAAGGAGCCCTGATCGACTATATCCAGCAGCATGCTCAGGATGCATCCGGCATTGTTATCAATCCAGGAGCATTTACCCATTATTCGATTGCACTCCGCGATGCTATTGCGGGAAGTAAAGTGCCTGCGATAGAAGTGCATATAAGCAATATCTATGCGCGTGAAGAGTTTCGACATCATTCAGTTATTGCTGCCATCTGTCGTGGTCAAATAGCTGGACTGGGTTGGCGTGGTTACATGCTGGCTTTAGAGGCACTAGCTGAGTTGGTTCTTGAGAAATAGGGAGAGAATAAATGGCTATGAACCAGGGACGCTTGCAGCAATTTCGTACATGGATCGCGGAACAAGGACTGGATGCCTTTCTTGTCACGCAGCCGCAGAACTGTACCTATCTTACTGGCTGGTTGAATGATGAAGAGGGCGCTGCCCTGTTACTGATTGGGAAGCAAGAGCAGCTTCTATTGACGAATCCGCTCTACGCAGAGGTAGCCGAACGGAACGCAGTGGGGTGGGAGATTATCGTTCCGCCGGCACGTCAATATAACGACAAGCTTGCCTCTTTAGCTCAGGAACACAGTTGGAAGAAGATTGGATTCGAGTCAACAGCCCTGAGCTATAGCACTTACGAAAAGTTCAGCAAGGCTGGAGAGAGCATCTTCACACTACAGCCCTTCGAAGATAACAGCATCGATACACTTCGCGTGGTCAAGCAACCACAAGAGATCGAATTGCTGCGCCGTGCCATCGCCATTACGGATGAAACATTTGCACATGTTCGTAATTGGATTCAACCTGGGATGAGCGAAAAAGAAGTGGAATGGGAGATTTCTCGCAAGATGGTCGAGCTGGGAGCCGATGGTACCTCTTTTAACACCATCGTTGCCTCAGGCCCCCATGGGTCAATGCCTCATTCAGTGCCAGATCAGCGCCCTATTCAGCGTGGTGAACTAATTACCATCGATATGGGCGCTCGTTACAAAGGATACTGCGCTGATATGACGCGCACAATCTGCCTGGGTGAGCCAGTAGAACCAAGGATGCGCGAGATATACGAGGCCGTTCTGCGAGCAATGAAAACCTGCGAGCAGGGACTCCGTGCCGGGATGTCAGGCATCGAAGGTGACGCCCTCGCACGGAATGTGCTAGCTGAGGCAGAATTAGCAGAGTATTATATTCACAGCACAGGTCATGGTGTTGGCTTACAGATTCATGAAAGCCCTTCACTTTCACCACGTGCCTCCGAAGAGGTAAAATTACCTGTAGGATGTGTTGTTACTGTTGAGCCTGGAGTTTACATTCCTGGCTGGACCGGTACCCGGGTAGAAGATTGTGTGCTTGTGAAAGAAGATGGTGTTGAAGTATTAACGCAGTCGTCGACGGAACTGGTAATCGAACGCTAGACCTGGCGATTGAGCGCTCTCACGAGTGCTATAAGGAGAACTTTTAATGATTTCTACTGGTGATTTAAAAAAAGGCTTGACCATTGAATTTGAAGGGCAGCTTTGTAGCATCATTGAATGGCAACACGTCAAGATTGGGCGGGGTGGAGCAATTGTACGTATGAAATTGCGTAACTTGCGCAGTGGAGCAATCTTTGATCGCACCTGTGATTCGGGTGATAAATTCAAGCGTGTGTACCTGGATCGCTCGACAGTAACCTATCAATATCAGGATGGCAATCAGTATCATTTTATGGATACCAGCACTTACGAAGATATTGTACTAACCGAGGAGCAGCTAGGGAGCGCGAAAGATTATCTGATCGATAACCTGGAACTGGATATTGTGCGCTTCGACGAGGAGCCGCTCTCCGTTGAACTTCCCGAAAAAGTTGTGCTGAGTGTAACCTACACCGAGCCAGGTTACAAAGGCGATACAGCCACAGGTGGTACAAAGCCCGCGACCATGGAGACCGGTCTTGTTGTTCAGGTTCCACTGTTTGTCACAACTGGTGATCGTATTCGTATCAATACAACGACTGGAGGATATGTAGAGCGTGTATAGGAGCGCACAATGTGCTCCTTCCTCTATTTCCTTATAAGCTTTGTTTTTTTATGCTATGTCTTATAGTCATAACATCATAAAAATTATTGGAGTGTTCTATGGATGGTAACAGACAGTATTCCTATGATATAGAGCCGTTCTCTGACAATGATCATAGAAATGATGAGCGTATAAGTGTTTCACAGCTGAAACATCTTGTACAGTTGCTCGATGCAAGCGACGTTTCGGAGATAGAGGTAAAGCGTGCGCAGGAAGGGATGCATCTGGTGCTGCGCAAGGCGAGTGCGCAACCAAGCGAAGATCCAGGTATGTATCAAGTACAGCTTCCATCTTCTGAAACCTCACCCGCACCTGTAGAGACGCGACACACCATTACTTCATCTCTCGTCGGCATTTATCATCCCTGGTCTAAACCAAATGGGAAACAGCGGATCACTGTTGGCGAACGTGTGAAGGTTGGTCAACTCGTCGGTATGATTCAGTCGCTGAACGTTATTAACGAGGTCGAAACTCCATTTGCTGGTCGCATAACAGAGATTTTTATCCAGGATGGACAGGCAGTAGAGTATGGGCAACAATTGGTGATTATTGATAGCTCAGAGGAGGCATAGATTCTTGCAACTCCTGGATTCCTTTGGTGTGCCATCGGCCATCAGCGTTTCTGTCTTGTCTCTGTATTTAAAAGAACTGCTAGAGACAAACGATATCTTACAAAACATCTGGGTACATGGTGAAGTTTCCAACTGTAAGACATATCCCTCTGGCCATTGCTATTTTACCTTAAAAGAGGGAGATGCTCAGCTTTCATGTGTATTCTTTAAGCATGCTCGTCAGCGCTCTTCTGCTCTCGAACTGCGCAATGGTATGGCCCTGGCTGTGAATGGGCGTATTTCATTCTATGAACGCGATGGAAAGATGCAGCTCTATGTTGATGCTGTGATGCTGTTGGGTGAAGGGGCACTCTTTCGACGTTTTGAGCAGCTAAAGGCAAGTCTAGAGGCAGAGGGACTTTTTGATGCTGAACGAAAACGCCCGCTTCCTCCACAGCCTGCTGTGATCGGCATCGTAACTTCTCCCCAGGCAGCCGCTTTACGTGATATGTTACGTGTACTTGGCAGTCGCTATCCGTTGGCACAGGTCATCTTCTCACCTGCACTTGTCCAGGGTACAGACGCTCCTGCGTCTATTGCAGCGGCTCTCGACCTATTAAATGAGCATGGTGAGGCAGATGTTGTGATTGTCGGTCGTGGCGGCGGGTCGATAGAAGAGCTATGGGCCTTTAATGAGGAAATTGTCGCCCGTGCCATCGCGCGTTCACGCATTCCAGTTATCAGCGGAGTCGGCCACGAAACAGATTTTACCATCGCGGACTTTGTTGCTGATTATCGTGCCTCAACCCCAACTGCCGCTGCTACTGCTGCTGTTCCTGATATCAATGATTGGCGTGCTGATATCCAGGCGAAGCAGCAGCTATTGATCTCTCTCACGCAAGATCACCTCTCTAATTTACTCGAAGGTCTTGAGCGGGCTGTGTACAATCTGCAACGGGTAAGCCCACAAAACACCATTATACGGCGCAAGCAGCAACTTGATGCTTCGACTGAACGCTTGCAAACCAACATGCAGCATATAATTTCCCTACAAAATGAACGTCTGCACGGTGTCGCCTTACAGCTTCATTCTTTAAGCCCTCTACTCACTATTGCTCGTGGCTACGCTATCGTACGACGGAATACAGATCAAAAAGTTATCACCACTGTTCAACAAATACAATCAGGCGAGGAACTTACTATTCAGGTTCAAGACGGGCAGATATTAGTCAAAGTGCAATCGATATAAAAACATAAAGGGGAAAGAAGATGGACACCTTATCGTTTGAGGAGGCCTTTGAGCGCCTCGAAACATGTATTACAGCTCTACAGGATGGAAAGATGCCCCTCGAACAAGCTCTACAGTATTACCAGGAAGGTATGCAATTAGCCCAACGTTGCAACGACCTGTTACAAAAGGCAGAACTATCTGTGCAGCAATTAAATAGTGATGAGGACAACGATTCCCTGTCCGTTTCACCCCTGAATCTATAAAAGAGAATAATTGAAAACATGCAAACGATAAATAATTCCCTCTTTGAGAACCACGCCCTCTTTGCGGCTTTTTTATCCTGGGCAATTGCTCAAATAAGCAAAACAATTCTTGAATTATTCAAGCAGCGGAAGCTCATTGTCAGCCGCCTTGTCTCTTCTGGTGGGATGCCTAGCTCTCATTCTGCCCTAGTAACAGGCCTGGCCGCCGCCACTGGTCGTCAGATGGGCGTGAGTTCTCCAGTTTTTGCAGTTACTGTCGTACTGGCCAGCATCGTGATGTATGACGCAGCAGGAGTAAGAAGAGCAGTAAGTATCCAAGCCCGTATTCTTAATCAAATGATTGAAGAAGCTTTTCAAGGCAGCCCGGTGGCAGAAAAACGCCTGCGTGAGTTGATAGGGCATACTCCTATCCAGGTGATAGCAGGAGGTATTTTAGGTGTGTGTGTCGGGCTGCTAATCACCTTCTAACTCTCGTTTTGAGCATGTCTGGAGACCTTCATTCTTTAGCCCTTGTCAGTGAATCTTTGCGAATGGGGAACCTTCTAGTTGTGAGAAATTACCATAGTGATTCATTGCAATTTAAAAATGAATACGGTATATTGTTTATCAGGCGATAAGTATAGAGATGAAGTCAAGGTATTGCTCACTCGTACAGAAGATATCAATGCTAATACCAGTAATATAGAGAGAAACATAATCGCCAGCCGATTTGTATATATAAAGCTAGTTTTTTAACGAAAATGCTCTTATTTTACCTCAATCAGGCGTGCTATAAAGAAGTAGTGAGGTATCATCATGAAATTGTTGGTTATTGACAGTGATCGTGATTTAGTCGAAATGCTCACGAGCTGGTTGAAAACCCTGGGCTATGAAGTCTACCGTGCATATACTGCGGAGCGCGCAAAGATAGAGTGGCTAGAGCATCAACCTGATCTCGTTATACTAGATACTGCACTTAAAGGTACCGATATGTTAGCCCTTTGCCACGATTTACGCGTGCAGCATGATGCTCTTATGCTTGTAGTAACAGATGGAAGAGATGTACAGGATGAGGTGCATTGTCTAGAATCAGGAGCAGACGACTATCTGCGCAAGCCTTTCTTTCCCTCCCAGCTGCTGGCACGCATTCACGCCGTGAGCCGCAGATCACGAAGCGCCGTAGAGCGTAGCCCTTCCTCATTAGTCAAAGTAGGCCCAATTTCTATCGACTCTTTGCACAATGAAGTCACCATAAGCGGGAAAACGTCCCGCTTGACTCCTACAGAGAGTAAGATGCTTCACCTACTTGCAACCAACGCAAATGATGTTTGTACGGCCAGCCAGATCGTCACCCATGTCTGGGGTTATGACGGTGACGGTGACTCTTGTTTAATCAAAGCCCATATACGTCATTTACGACAAAAAATTGAGCCAGATCCGAGCCATCCGCACTACATCCTCACCGTACCAGGTGTTGGCTATACTTTAATGCGTAGAGCTATGGATGAACGTATAGAAGCGAAAGAACCAGTTCGCCCCCTACGAGTTGTATCGGTCTAACGGATTGATCCTCGCCTAAACATAAATGATGAGAGTACTCATTTTCTACTAAATAGCGAAATCACATAATATTTTTTTGTTTATAGAAATATACAGCTTCTTATAGAATATATCAAGAAGCTGTATTATTATGAATAAGCACAGATAGATACGACTATTTAAGCTCCACCACGCGCAAAGATCATAACGGGAACCGTCAAGAAGATAAGTTTTATATCAGTCAAAACCGATTGATGTTCAAGATATTCAATATCCATCTCAACCATATTTTGAAAAGTGACTCGTGAGCGTCCATAAACTTGCCAGGTGCCGGTCAGCCCCGGCTTGCCAACCAGGCGTAAGCGCTCATAAGGGGAATAAAGTTCTACCTCATAGGGCAGTGGTGGGCGTGGTCCAACCAGGGACATCTTTCCGCTCAAGACATTCCAGAACTGCGGAATCTCATCAAGACTGGTCTTGCGGATAAAGCGACCGACGCGCGTAATACGAGGGTCACGAACATCCTTATAAGACATCGCGCCCGCCGCGTCATTATTTAGTTTTTGACCATTCATGTATTGGATAATTTTTTCGCGATGAGCCATCTGATCACTATTGACATACATAGAGCGAAATTTAAGCATTTGAAACTCAGATCCGTCCTGCCCAATGCGCTTCTGTCGGAAAAAAACGGGACCTTTTGAATCTAATTTAATGCATATTGCGACGACAATACCTACTAGCAGCACAAAGGGTGCGATAAGAAGCGTAAAGGCAATGTCGAGCAGACGCTTGGCTCGTAAATAGCCCGTATG
>CAXTXB010000228.1:0-3103 GCA_964247965.1 uncultured Dictyobacter sp.
ACCTGCGGCATACTTATAGACCGGTCCGTACATCTCATCAAGGCTCTGTGCCTGCTTTAAATATTGTGCCTGGGTTAAACTTTTGAGCTGTCCTTGTGGATAAAGATAATCGTACGCCTGGCTATAGCGTTTATTCTGAATAGCTTCATAGTAGTTATTTGTCAGATCGCGGCCACCGTAAACGACGGTAGTAGCCTGCTGAAAAGCACTACTAAATAGAGACGATGAGGCCCAGGCGCAAATTCCACAGCTAGCAAGAATGATGACACTCAGTACTGATACAAGAATCCATACCCACTTATATGATTTTTTTACTGGTGTAAAATATGGAGTCTGCGAGCCTGGATATCCCTGGCCTGGTGGGTAGGGGAAAGGGGTACTATGAGGTGGATATGGAGGGGCCTGTCCTGCATATGGTAGCGGAACGTATTCTGCCTGACCACTATAGGGATAAGAGGGCTCTGGGAGCCGCTGCTGGGCTAACGTCGACTCTGGTCCTGGAGGAGGTGGACTTACTTGAGGGGATGCATCCTCTCTTTGATAGAAAGAAGGTGGTGGTGGATAGATAAGCCCTTGCCGAATCGCTTCATAGTCCATGCTGGTCGCATGGGTTGAATCAACCGCATTCTGCTTGTCCACAGGTTTATGGCCGATATCCTGTGCTTGAAGAGGGGCCTCACTTCCAGGCTCTGCAGCAAGCTGTGCTGCTTTTGTTTCTTCTGAAGACTGATCGGGCGTTTGCATAGTTGTCTCAACTCTACCTTAGCAATGAAGTGTCAGGCGATTGGTTCACAACCGCTTGCACGTCTTCAACATCTTTTTTGCGCTGCTCTAGCATTCTTCGCGCCTCTTCCTCAAACTCCATCTCCATCTCTTCCTGGACTCGAAGTTCTGCTTCGCGGCGCGCAATTGCATGCCTGTATGCATATATGATAACACGATCGACATAGGTATCAGCGATACGTTTGCGTTGCCATTTTAAATCCGGCATAGGGCGTAGGTTTAAGAGAGAAGGGGGGTAAAATTCGTCATCACTGACCCCGACTGCCAGTAATAGCGCAAATTCTGCTACTGCCTGATAAATAAGAGGATTTTTAAAAAAGTCAGGTTGGGTACTGGAGAAGGTCAAAATACCTGCAAGCCGGCTATTGCGCAGTACAGGTGCCACACAGGAGCTGCGCTCGAATTCGTCTATTTCAAAAAGGGTGCGCTCACTATCGTTATGATGCCAGACCTGGAGACGTTGCTTGACGGCGGCGGCACCAGCAAGGCTCGTACTACCTAAGAATGCCGTAGCTTCGACGGGGATGAGAGAAGGATCATTGCTGTGCCTGCTTACTTCGTAGAGAGAATGAATACCATCGGTGCGAGAGTGCATAAGCCTGGCGTAACTCACCACCAGTCCCAGGCGTTCTCCGTCCATATGAAGTAGGGCGTACTCAAATATGGCCTGCGAAACTTGCCACATGCGCGTCTCTTCATCCTGGCTACTCGCCGCCAGTTCCAGCACTTTCACATAGATTTCTTTCTGGACCTCATGAGGTGTGAAATTGCCTATTACGTCACCAAAATTCTGCTTGATCAAGCTGATGAGCTGTGTGCGCTGTTCGGGAAAAACATCAGGCAACCTTTTTAGGTATGCGACACGTGGCGCGGATGTTCCATTCATCCAGCGATAAACAGTGTTTTCAGCAACGTCCAGTTCTCTTGCCACGCGCTCAATCTCTGTACGATCATGACGAAAGATATTTTGTAAGAAGCTGCTAAAGGGATTAGTTGTGGCTGCATCATTCTGTCCGGCATTGTCAGAGAAAGATTCCGATTGTTGGAAGGAAGTACCTGGTGCCTGGGCTAGTGGCGTCGGTTTTGCTAAACCACTTTTGTGCTTTGAGCCTGATTGACCTGACCCAGAGTTCTCAGCAGGTTTACCCGAAGGGCGTCCACGTCTTTTCTTAAATTGTTCGTCAGAGCCTGGCCCACTATCCATGTTTTCTTCTATCCTTGCATACTGTGAGGATATAATAATGTTTCACAAGATATACATCACCATCATTATAGCATACTTAAGAGTAAACAAGTTTTACATTTTTCAAAGGGTTTGTATCTCCTTCTGTTCCCCAGAGACACTCTATTTCATGCCTCGTAAGAAATAGAGGATAGCTGTTCTCTTTCTCGTCTTTCACCCTCTCCATTTTCTATATCGTAGTAATCTTATGTAACAACGATGTAATTTTTGCACGTCTACTTAGATGTGCTTGAAAAATACAATGTTTAAATAAAAGTACTACAATGTTAAAAAATATATTGATTTTTTGTGACAAGATATGTATATTAACAAGTAGCATAAAGAGTAACAAAAACTACTCAATAGCTCATAATTATTGGAAGGATAAGGTAGAAGATGGCAGTCAACAATGTTGTGCATGTCAATGAGTGTGGCCTTCCCCTAAATGCAATAGAATGGCTTGTGAAGCATCATCAGAGTAAAGCGCATGAGCGCAGTCAGATGATTCGTGACCTGGATTTGCAGCCGGGGAGCTTTGTTGTGGATGCGGGATGTGGACCTGGTTTGTGGGCTCCCCTCCTTGCCCAGAGTATAGGGCCAGATGGTTATATTCTAGGTGTTGATATTTCTACTGAGGCGCTTATGACAGCGCAGAAAAGGAGTGCGAACACATGGTATCACCATCAAGTGCAGTATAAGCGTGCTTTTTTAGAGCAGTTACCACTTGCGTATGGTTCTGCTGATCTTATCTTCAACGCGAATGTTAGTCAGTATCTTCTCAATCCCGTCGAAACCTTTGCGAAAATGGGGCCCTACTTAAAGCGAGGAGGACGGCTAGTGGTGAAGGATATCGACTTTGGTACAATGCGCTTTCATACGATAGCAGCAGGACTGCAAGCGCGTGTATTTCAAGCTCGTGAGCGTTGGGAACGAGAGCGGGTAAAACAAGGGTATGCCTTTGAGGATAGCTGGGTAGGCTCCCGGCTAGCTGACTATCTGTGCGCCGCTGGATATAAAGATGTAGAGGAGAAAACATATCGTATCGTTCGTCAGCACGTTCTTCCAGACGATTTTCGTTTTTATTTACGTGGTATTGCT
>CAXTXB010000228.1:3184-8612 GCA_964247965.1 uncultured Dictyobacter sp.
GATTATGTTTTTCCTGTCGTGTTCACCTCACCCACACACAAAAAAGAACAGGCAAAACATTAAGAACACAATATTTATTTCTCAGGAATGGGTCGTATTTAATTGTTCTGCAATCATTGCTATTGCCACATCGCCTACGATCGATTGTAGCTGGTTGTGAAGTTGCCCCATATTTTCCATTCGAGCTGTGATAAACTCGTGTTGTGACATGCCATAAGATAAGCCAGTCAGGCCTTGTTGTGCAGCCTCATATTCGGCACTAATCTGCGACAACAAGCGAGCGACCTCACTGCGCTGTTCGTTTGCTTTACACATAATTCCCTTTCCTTCCTAACCTCTAAGCCTTCAAGCAGCCTATGTATATGTTACGTACAACAGACCAATACGCAATGTAAATACAATGTTTTTTATTTGTCAGAAAAACAATAGCAATCGCATTACTAGTATGCACGAAGATGTAGCTCTTGTCCAGTATTTTAATATCCGTCGATACAATAAAAGCAATATCTTTACAGGATTTTCACATTGTTACGAGGTTGTCTCTCTATATGTAAGCTCTTTTGTCGTTCTTCGTAGGCTGATTTAGCGCCTTTTTCCCTCCATACTATAGCGCATCTTGTGCAGGTGAAAGGGCGAATTATTTTAATGCCGATATAGTACTTTTGGATGTAATATCCATGCATTGCAATATCGCCATACTTATATATTTATCTGCATCGTCTACGTTTTTTTGTTGTCTTTAATAGTAGACTCCAGTAATATGGGAACATAAAAATGAATTTTATTAAAAACCCTGTGTTTTGTATTCAAAACGAGAAGTTTTTTTGGTCTCTTTTTATATTCGTATCCTTCACTTTTAACTCAGATTATGGTATAATAGGTATGACACCTATCCCGTACGAGCTGAGAGGCTCGAAGTATGGTGTGTAGTGTGTGAAGAAGCCACGTTGACTCCCTTCTGATATAGTCATCAGTCGCAGCGTTGGCATCAAGCGAATGCTTCTCTTAATGTGTGAGGGGTGACAGGGATGAGCCTGTTACAGAAGCAAAAAGGAGTAGTCCTTCATGGCACGTGTCCAATTTGAACATGTCTACAAGCGGTTTAACAAAACCGAAGTTGTTCATGATATCAGTATTGATATCAAGGACAAAGAGTTCCTCGTATTAGTAGGTCCCTCGGGTTGCGGGAAAAGCACCTGCCTGCGTATGGTTGCTGGTCTGGAAGAGCCGACGGAAGGTGAGATCTATATTGGCGATCGTGTTGTAAATGGTGTTGATCCCAAGGACCGCGACATTGCAATGGTGTTCCAGAACTACGCTCTCTATCCCCATATGACAGTTTTTGACAATATGGCTTTTGGTCTGAAATTGCGCCACTTTGCCAAGCCTGAAATTACGAAGCGTGTGGAAGAGGCGGCTGATGTCCTTGGCCTCCAGCAGTTGCTGAAGCGCAAACCGAAAGAGCTTTCCGGTGGTCAGCGGCAGCGTGTTGCTCTAGGCCGCGCCATCGTGCGTGAGGCACAAGTCTTCTTGATGGACGAGCCTCTCTCTAACCTGGATGCCAAACTGCGCGTTGCCACACGTGCCGAGATCATCAAGCTCCACCAGCGTATTCAGACGACCGTGGTGTATGTGACGCACGACCAGGTGGAAGCTATGACTATGGGCGACCGTATCGCAGTCCTCAACGCTGGTATTATCCAGCAGCTTGGTCCTCCGCAAGAGCTGTATGATCACCCTGCCAATCTCTTTGTTGCTGGCTTCATTGGTTCTCCGGCTATGAATTTCCTTCCTAATGCTAAAGTGAGCAGCGAGGGTTCTGCCACAGCCGTGATACTCGAGGGCCTCGGCCGCGTGACTGTACCTCAGATCTATGCAGAGCGTGCGCGTGCTGCGGCAGGCAGGAACCTGACCTTCGGTATTCGCCCAGTGCACCTGGAAGATGCCTCTATTATCAGCGCGGAGCGTGGTGGCGAGATTCACTCGGCCATCGATGCTTCAGTGGACGTGGTTGAAAATCTGGGTAACGAGCTTCAGGTTTATCTGACTGCTGGCGGCAAGAATATGGTCGCGACCCTTGATCCTCGCTCCCGCATCACAGCCGGTAACAAGGTCCGCTTGTTCGTTGATAGCGACCAGATCCATCTCTTCGATACCGATACTGGTGAGTCTATCTTCTAGTTTTTTTCAGCCCCTTAAACGAGTTGGGAAACGATAGAGTTTTTGTCATTCCTTTGTGGGGCGGTGTATTACACAAAACCTTAAAAGGTCAAGTGAAGATGCACTTAAGAAGAAACGATGTGCCTGGCGTGAGGAGTAGCGCTGTGCATAGATGAAAAGCGATTGTGGAACTTTATGTTCTACAATCGCTTTTTTGTGCCTGCTAGCGAAATTTCTACATCTTAAACATCTTAAACTTTTTGCATTTTTCTAGTTTTTTGCGCATCGTGCAAAAAATTAGAAAAATGCAAAAAGTTTAAGATGTTAGTTGCGTACTGCTTTGCCTGAAGTAAGAATGGATTGCATGCGCTCCTGACTCTTCTCCGTGCCACAGAGGCTTAAGAATGCCTCTCGCTCCAGATCAAGGACATATTGTTCTGGAACCGGTGTAATGGGCGAGCAATTGCCACCTGTGAGTACCCGAGCCAGGTGGCGGGCGACGACGGCATCGTGCTCGCTGATCTTGCCTATGAGCTGCAAACCCTCCACCTGCTGTTCCAGGACCAGTCGTGCGCCGACGCCCGGAAGGATGAGCATCTGGGGCTGAGGTGGCTGCCATTCCCCACTCTCTTTGGCCTCCGCTAGCTTCAAAGCGTCGGCCTTAGCATCGCGTAAGAGCACCTCACGGTTGGTGGTCACGGCATCGGTCTTGCGCAAGAAACGCAGTTCTTGTGCCTCGGCCGCGCTGGTTGAGACGGTGGCGACTGCAATGGTCTCGAAGGCGCGCCGTGATGGGGTAAACGATCCGCCCGTCTTGCCGGCCTTCTGACTTTCAAGGCTGGCTCCGTGGCGCAGCAGTAGCTCTTTACAGCCCCCACCTGCTGGTACGAGGCCTACTCCAACCTCGACCAGGCCGATATAAGACTCTGCAAATGCGCGCGCGTGGTGACCATGCATGATGATCTCACAGCCGCCGCCGAGCGCTCGCCCGGCTGGTGCGATAACAATGGGGATGGGGCTATATTTGAGTAGCTGATGCACCTGTTGCAGGCCGTTGACTGCTCCTTCCAGCATCTTCCACTCGCCCTGCCTGGCTCCCATGAGCACCAGGAACAGATTAGCTCCCGCCGAGAAATCGGCCGCTTCATTGCCGATTACGATGGCGCGGAACTGCTTCGCGCCTTCCTCGACGGCGTAGCGCATCATGTCGGTGATGCCTTCGTCGATTGAATTGAGTTTGGTATGGAACTCGACACACGCGACACCATCCCCCAGGTCGATGAGCGCTGCCGATCCATTGTCGTGTATGACTCCCTTGCTAGTTGTTCCGCTACTAGTTGTTCCAGCGCCCTTTATCTCTTGCAGCGAGATGGCTCCCTGTGCAGTGGGGATGGGCTGGTAGGTATCGGTCTTGAAGTCGAAGTAGTGCAGCTTGCCATTGGTTGGCATATAGAATGTCCCCTGCCCCTTGTCTTTCACCCGTTGCACCAGCGCGGGCAGTTCGTGCCCCTGCATGACCTTGTCGAGCACGGCGGGATTCTGCAGCAGCAGATCCCATAGTTCGAAGCTGCCCAGCTCGGAGTTGAAGCCCCAGCGCATGGCATGGTCGATTGCTACGATGCTATCCGCGATCTCCTGCGCACGATTGGCTGCGTAGCTCAACTCGTTTGCTGTGGCTTCGCAGGCGAGCTGGCTGGCGCGGTCATCCTCTTTAAGGATAGCAAGGATTTTCTCGCGGACATCATCGAATCTGCGCGCATCGCCGATAGAGGCAAAGCGATGCCTGGGCTGCGGCTGATACTCTAATGTCTGCAAGTTTAGCTCTTGAATAACCGATGCGCCGTCCGGGCCTTTGATCCGTTTATAGAAGCCCTGACCGCTCTTCTCGCCCAGCCAGCCGCGCTTGATGATCTCCTGCATGACTTCCGGCAGGCGGAAGGTCTCCCGCTGATCGTCATCGGGGGCGTTTTGATAGAGATTATTGGCAACGTGCATTGCTGTGTCCAGACCCGAGAGGTCGGCTGTGCGGAAGACGGCTGATTTGGCGCGGCCCATGTTCTCACCCAGGATGCTATCGACCTCGCTCACTGTATAGCCCTGAGATAGGGCGTAATGAATGGTTGCCAGGAGGCTGTAGGTGCCAATGCGGTTAGCGATAAAGTTCGGTGTGTCCTTGCAGAGCACTACACCCTTGCCCAGCACTTCGGTGCCGAATTGCTCCATGAATGTGAGTAGAGCAGGGTCGGTATCAACCGTAGGTACCAGCTCTAGCAGTCGCATGTAGCGTACTGGATTGAAGAAGTGCGTAATCATGAAGTGTCGTCGGAAGCTCTCGCTGCGCCCCTCGACGAGCAGGTGTGCTGGCAGACCCGACGTATTGGATGTGATAATCGCTTCAGAACTTAGAATTGGCTCAAGTTTGCTGTACAGGTCTTGCTTGATATCGGGTCGCTCGACGATGGCCTCGATGATCCAGTCGACGTCGGCTAGCTTTTCCAGATCATCTTCAATATTTCCGATGCCGACAAGTTGAGCGCCGCGCTTACTGTAGAAAGAGGCTGGTCGTGACTTCAAGGCTTTATCCAGGCCTGTCCGTGCCACAATATTGCGGTCCTTTGTCGCGTTGGGGGGCACGATATCGAGCAGGAGGCTGGGAATGCCCATGTTGGCGAAGTGGGCTGCAATGGCCGCGCCCATCACCCCTGCTCCTATGACTGCTGCTTTCCTAACCTGATATGCCATGGCTACCCTATCCTCTCAATCAATGTCGCCAGGCCCTGGCCCCCGCCGACGCACAGGGTCGCGATACCCAGGCGCCTGTCCAGCGTCTGCAGATCGTTGACAAGAGTAGCGATGAGACGTGCACCGCTGCAGCCCAGCGGATGGCCCAGCGCGATGGCCCCGCCATGTGGATTGAGCCTCTCCTCATCGATGCCAAGCGTCCTGACGACGGCAAGGCTCTGGGCCGCGAATGCTTCGTTGAGTTCAACAATATCAATATCGCCGATCTGTAGATTCGCGCGCTTCAAAAGTTTGCGCACGGCCGGAATTGGCCCGATTCCCATTACATCGGGTCGAACTCCAGCCACAGCCATCGTGTGTACCCTTGCCAGCGGAGTGATGTTCAGATCGCGGGCGCGCTCGGCTGACATCAAAACAACGGCGGCAGCTCCATCGTTGAGCGGGCTAGAGTTGCCTGCGGTAACTGTGCCTCCTTTGATAAAAGCTGGCTCCAGGCTGGCAAGCCTCTCTAGCGAGGTGTCGCGGC
>CAXTXB010000229.1:0-2424 GCA_964247965.1 uncultured Dictyobacter sp.
AAAATATAGAAAAAGCTAAAAAGCTAGAAAATGTACATATATTATAAAAGTGGATACGCCGATGGCGTGTGAATGTATGTGCGAAGAGGTTCATAATCGAAGTGAGCCTCAAATATATTCTGTAAGGAGGCATCGATAATGAATAACAGGTTCGAAGGCAAAGTAGCCTTAGTGACAGGCGCAGGATCACAACGCGGCATTGGGCGTGGCACGGCGTTAGCCCTGGCAAAAGAAGGCGCGCAAGTTGCCATTACCGATATCGTAGCGGACAACGTAAAGCACGTCACATCTGAACTCAATGCAATAAGCCACGCCGTCGGTGAAGTGGCGGATGTACGCGATAAGCAGGCGATGACACAAGTTGTTAAAAGAACGGTAGAGGCGTTTGGGGGGCTGGACATCCTCGTGAATGTAGCAGGTCTGACTCGTCCCACCTCATTTCTCGATACAACAGAAGAAGAATACGACCTCGTGCTTGATGTCAACCTCAAAGGAACCTTCTTGACAACCCAGGCGGCCGTACCAGCCCTATTAGAACGCGGTGGCGGCAGCATTATCTCCCTCGCCTCAGTATCGGGTCAGAGAGGGGGAGGCGTCTTTGGCACATCTGCCTATAGCGCCTCGAAAGCTGGCATTATGGGCCTGACCAGATCGCTGGCGCGCGAACTAACTCCGCTAGGAATTCGCGTCAACTGTGTGGCCCCCTCAATGGTCGATACCGATATTACTGGTGGCTTGCTCACAGAAGAACGGAAAGTCGAACTGGCAAAAGGCACACTAATAGGACGGCTAGGGACCGTGGATGACGTTGTCAAATGTATCCTCTTCCTCGCCTCAGAAGAAAGTTCCTATCTCACAGGCGTCACCCTGGATATCAATGGAGGCATGCATTTGCACTAAGCAAGCAACACGCGCCAGCTAACGTTGAGTCAACAAAAGAAAGTACGAAACAGATGCAGACGTTAACCAACCTTTTAGCCCACCTGCCAGCCGAACCTGACGAAGGCAACCTCTTCAGCGAGATTCAGCAAGCAGTAGACAAGAGCAAGCGCAAACTGGTCGTGATCGATGATGATCCGACCGGCACACAGACCGTCCACGACGTGGAGTTGCTGACAACCTGGAATAGCGCTTTGCTTATCCAGGCACTGCGCGAAGACTCCAGGCTCTTCTATCTACTCACCAACTCGCGCAGCATGCCCCAACCTGCTGCCGTCCAACTCAACCACGACATCGCTGCTCTTCTTATAGCCGCTTCACAAGCAACACAAGTTGATTTCGTCATCGCGAGCCGCAGCGACTCCACACTCAGAGGCCACTATCCAGCAGAGATAACAGCCTTAGAAAGCGGACTGACCACTGCCCACGTCCTCAGCTTTGATGGTCACCTGCTTGTCCCCGCTTTTTTCGAAGGTGGCCGCTATACCATTAACGATACCCACTACGTTGCAACACCTACAGCTACCTCTAATACCCTGCTTCCTGCCCACGAGACCCCGTTTGCCAAAGACGCCGTATTTGGGTATAAGACGGCCTATCTACCGGATTGGATTGAGGAGAAAAGCGGCGGTCACTGGAAAGCGCAGCAGGTTATCAGTATCGGACTGGAACTTATCAGGCAGGGCGGAGCACAGGCGGTGGCGGAAAGATTGCAGCGCGTCGAAGGCGGAGCACCGGTTATCGTCAACGCCGCAGGCTATGGTGACCTGGCGGTGGTCGTGCTGGGTTTGCTGCGAGCAGAGGCAATGGGGAAACGCTTCATCTATCGCACCGCCGCCAGCTTTGTGCGCTTACGGGGAGCCGTCGAGAAACGCTCACTTCTAAAGGCGAGCGAGATTGTACTCGATACGCCCGATACCCAGCCGGTAGGTGGCATTGTGATCGTTGGCTCCTATGTACCAGATAGCAGTAAGCAGCTTGAGAATCTGTTGAATGAACCCGCTGTAGTAGGTATCGAACTGCCTGTTGAGCGCGTGTTAGGTGAAGAGGCCGCCATAGTCAGCCGCGAGGTAGGTCTGCAACTCGAAGGCGCGATCAGAGCAGGACGCGTCGGAGTCCTCTATACCAGCCGCAGACTGATAACCGGAGCCAATCACGCCGAGAGCCTGGATATTGGGAGGAGAGTGTCCGGCGCGCTCATCGCCGCACTACACGAAGTAACCACCCAGCCCCGTTTCATCATCGCCAAAGGCGGCATCACCAGCCACGATCTAGCACAGAAGGGCCTTGGCGCAGAGCGCGCACTAGTATTAGGCCAGCTAGCTCCCGGAGTACCCGTATGGAGGCTGGAGAGTGGCCCATTGTCAAGGTTTACAGGCGTGCCCTATATCGTATTTCCCGGAAACGTAGGTGGCCCCGAGAGCCTCAGCCAGGCAGTACAGATGCTCAACGGCAGGTGACAAAGACAATCAGAAACAGAACAAG
>CAXTXB010000229.1:2469-3444 GCA_964247965.1 uncultured Dictyobacter sp.
TATGCTAATAAACACAATCGATCTAGTGCTGCAGGCACGCAGACGGGGCGTAGCAGTAGTAGGGTTCAACACATACGATCTGGAGTTGACCCACGGTATTGTGGCCGCCGCCGAAAGCTTGCAGCAACCCATTATCTTGCAGCTAGGAGTGCAATCGATCAAGGTCTATGGCGAGCCCCTGATTGTGGCTACCGTAGCCGCGGCACGGGCGGCGCGTATCCCCGTTGGCTTGAACCTGGATCATTGCTCCGATCTCGACATGATCGAGCAGTGTCTGTCCCTGGGCTTTTCGGCCGCGCTTGCGGATGGGTCGCGCCTGCCATTTGCCGACAACGTTGCCTTCACCAGGCGAGCCGTCACCCTGGCAGCCCGTTATAATGCTGCCATCGAGGCTGAGCTTGGCTATCTCGCAGGTACAGAAGATGGGATAACGGTTGCAGAGAGAGAAGCATCTCTCACCGATCCCAAGCAGGCGCGTGAATTTGTACAGCAGACTGGAGCTAGCCTGCTAGCCGTTTCCATTGGTAATGTACATGGCTATACGCCCAACCCACCCTCGCTCGAATTTGAGCGCCTGGTACAAATAGAAGCACAGGTAGATGTGCCTTTGGTGCTTCATGGAGCGAGCGGTATAGGCAAAGAAGGGATACAACACGCAATAGGCCTGGGAATCGCGAAGCTGAATGTCAATACAGAGGTACGCAGCGCCTTTGTGAAAGCAATCGCCAATTGGGGCCTGCATGTAGGACCAAAACCAGATCTGCGCAAGAAGGGTCATGATCTGCTCGATCTGATGCAAGAAGCCAGCACGGCCGCAAGAATCGTCGCTGAGCAGACAATCCGCATCAGCAGTTTTCTAGAGATGAAAGAAGAGGAGTAGAATGACCTATCCCAAATGTTTAAAAAAGAAGGACCATCATGTTTTACACGCGATTTTTTTTGGCGGGGGGCGGAAAAAGAGGCGGGGAAACATGG
>CAXTXB010000229.1:3454-5519 GCA_964247965.1 uncultured Dictyobacter sp.
TCTCCCCCGCCCCAACAAAAACTCCCGTGTAAAACTTTTTGGTCCTTCTTTTTGAAACATTTGGGATAGGTCATTCTACTCCTGGAAAGGGCGACTTAAGCGCTTCGAGCGGAAAATCGATGCGCCCACCGCGCCGGCTCGACTCGTAGGTCGCGAAAATCAGTTCGGTGGCACGGAGTGCGTGCCGTCCCGCTAGTTCAGGTTCGCGGCTAGTCTTGAGCGCATCGATCACATCCAGCACACCCTCGCCCACGACCTCCCAAGATTCTCGCCTCCATCCTGTGAAATCTGGACGTCGCGCCAGCTGGCATCCCCTTTTCCCCGGACACGTATCGATTTCGCCCCCAGGTTGACTTCGATCGTCCCCTCGCTGCCAATAAGCCGATTGCTCTGTGGTCGCTTCGTTCCATGGCCAGTGAGTAGCAAACCTTGCACTCCGTTCTCGTAGGCGAAGTGGCTAATCCCCTGGCCCTCAAGAGGAATGCCGAAGGTCGTCGTGCCATTGCGCCAATCAACCTGGCCGATTGCCCACGTGGGCGCGGCTTCATCGTTGTAGAAGCCGAACATATCGAACCAGTGTGTGCCCCAGTCGAAGAGGTTATCGCACGTCCCTTCCAGCCTCTGCAGTTGCCCAATGGAGCCTGATTTGAGAATGTCACGTGCCGCACGGAAGGGAGTTCCAAAGCGCCGCTGATGGTTGAAGGTCAACTGCGTCCCATGGGCCTCACAGACTTCAACCATCCGGAGAGCCTCAGCATACGAGGGTGCCATCGGCTTCTCACAGTGAATCGCCTTGACCCCTGCCTCGGCCGCCGCGATGACCATCGGTGCATGATAACGCGGCCAGGTGCAGATGCTAACGATGTCGAGCTGCTCCTTCTCCAACATCTCCTGGTAGTCAGCGTAGATGTTGTCGCCACCATGTGCAGCCTGAAACGCGCGCGCGTTATCCAGGTTAATGTCCGCCAGTGCGACGATTGTTGTGTCAGCCGAGGCTGTATAGCCACGGGCGTGGAAATTGGCCATCCCAAAGCCTGTGGCATCCTGCGACTTCCAGGGGCGGCCGCAGCCGATGATACCGACGCGAAATGCTGCCATGTTTATTTCCTCCTCTCAAAGAGACTTTTATGCCGGGTGGTGAACCCAATTATAATCGGTCTCCTCTTATAGTCCCAGGCCGCGAAGATAGGCGCGGCTTACCGTCGCACTTTCGCGTGCGCTTGACTTCTGGGTCACATCTGTCTCAGTGATCAACCAGCCCGAGAAGGCTGCCGCGTGGAGAATGGCGAAGATCGCTGGAAAGTCAACGTTGCCCTCGCCGAGTTCAACAAAGATACCTTGCTGCTCGAAGGTGCCGTAGTTCCAGCCTTCGTTCCGCCCGTGGTCGCGCACGGCGTCAGAGATGTCCTTGAGGTGCAGCGTCTTAATCCGTTTGGCGTAGTCGCGGCAAAAGGCAACCGGATCAGCACCAGCCCAGGCCAGGTGCCCGGTGTCGGGGCCAAGAAAGACCAGGTTAGGATCGGTTAGCGCAAGCAAGCGATCGACTTCCGCGCGTGTTTCGATCACGGTACCGACATGATTATGGAAGCAAATGCGTACACTTTCAGCCAATGCGATCTCACCTGCCATATTCAACGTCTCGGCGAAGGTCTGGAACTCCTCGTCAGTGAGACTATCTTCTGGACGGACATGCCCTGCCAGCTCATAGCGCGGCTGACCACTGCGTGTCACATAGTCGAAGCCACTTGGCGCGACATAGATCTCGGTGGAACCGACCGCACGCGAAAAGACAGCGTGTTGCCGTACCCGCTCCAGGATCTCGTTGCGCTGCTCTTTGTTCCAGAACGCCGTACCGATATAGCCTGGTGCTGGTCGCAGCCCATATCGACTATAAAGCTCAATGGTTTCCTGGGCTGAGCGGCTTCCTTTGGGACTTGCAGGTGCCCCCTCGTAGCCGGCCTGCGCAATCTCGCCCAGAATCTGCTCCTCCGACGCAACCGGGCCGCCTCCATTCAAAGTAGGTCTGGTCCATGTAATCTGGCCGCAGCCAATGAAAATATCACTC
>CAXTXB010000229.1:5529-8573 GCA_964247965.1 uncultured Dictyobacter sp.
CACTCAAGGGTATCGGCTCCTTTCATTTTATGAAAAAAAGCTCACGTTTTACGCAACACGAATGAACAAAAACACTCTATATTCTCCCCAGAATCAACCCGCTATAAAAACGCCAGGCGAGCACAGCATCCCTGGATTTTGCTGTGTCATATACTGAAGCTATAGCCAGTATGGTGGTGATGAGCAGAGGCACAAAGATACACCAGAAGTGCAGGTTGGCGATGCCATAAGCTCTTCCCACAGAAGCCAGGCAATGCTTCGTGCTTGTGGAAGTGGCGTAGTGTGAAGCGTCATTGGATCTTCTCTCGGAGTCTTGTAGAAGTGCTAGATACGGGTTTCCGCAAAGTAACAACACCCACGGGTTGCCCGTCGGTATTGTCACTTGTTGCCTACCTCTTGAGAAATAAAAGATTCTTGCGATATACACTTTAATGCACCTACACTGTTACGGTGTAGGCATATTTGGACTCTCAGGATCTATCGGTTTTGTTGGAGAGACCGAGCTAGAGTCTCTTCCCGTCGACGTGCCAGTAGGGCGCTCTGCTTTACCTTGAGTACCAGTGTCCTGGCGGCCCGCTTCTTTTTTCTCTTTGCTGGGCGTTTCCTCGCCCTTGCCAACACCTGGTTGATGTATAGGCTCTGGAGGCGTCTTCGATGATTCCTGCTCTGCCATAATATATCCTCCTCTTGCTTTGATCGAAAGTATTACGCCTCCACTCTATAAAAGAAAGGACGAGTAAAACTTGCGGATGATCTACCGACAGACATGCGGAGTAAGTAGCTCTCCTGCTGCACTGCCGTCAAACTACAACGTTTGTATCTTATAGATACTTTTCTCTATGGTATCTTGTAGCATTACTCTACAATTACTACAAAGATGTACCCTATTATATACGGATCTGATTAAAGAAAGGGTACATATTTTTCCGTACGCTTATTCGTTACCTGGCATCATTTTTACCTCCAGGCTCGCTTTAACCGCTGGCCATTCGCTATCCAGGATGCTGTAGAAGACCGAGTGACGGAAATAGCCATCGGGCATAATCACATGATTGCGCAATATGCCTTCTTTGATAGCACCAAGACGCTCAATAGCCCGCTGCGAGCGCAGATTACGGCTATCAGTTTTCAACTGAACGCGAATAGCTGCCAGCATCTCAAAAGCATGACGTAGGAGTAAATATTTGCACTCGGTATTTATAGCACTGCGACGAGCTCGCGGTGCAAGCCATGTCCAGCCGATCTCCAGGCCACGATCTTTACGCACAATATTCATATAACGAGTCGAGCCAACCACGCCCCCACTCAGCAGCTCTATGATTGTAAATGGAAGGCACGTCCCGGCTGCTTGCTCCTGCAACGTCGCAGCGATCCATTGTCGCATCGTATCTATTGATCGGCATGGATTAACCGACATATAATCCCATGTTGCTAGCTCCTCACCTGTTTTCAATAGGCCTGCAGCATGCTCCAATGAGAGAGGCTCCAGGCATACTACATTTCCACTTAAAGTAACAGGTTCTATATGCATGAAGCATCTTCCCTTCTGTTTATACTAGAGGTAGAAAGCATTGTACTCAAAAAATGGTCGTATGATAAGAGCCACTTAGCCAGGGAGAAAGCATGCCATTTGTTATAAGCTACAATATTGCTAAGCCACCCAATAATGACTAATGAAAAGTACGATATTAATCGCAAACAGCGCAACCGAAAAGGTCATAAAGAGCTTATCGAAGCGGGGGTGTTTCCCCCATTGTGCAAAGATAGTGATAATTGGAAAAATCACCATCATATAGCGCGGAACAGCCGTCAGCGGAACTGTAGTTCCTTGCGGATAGGCGAGCGAAAAAAGCGCCATTACCAGTGCGAAAAGCCCGTAATGAAGTGGAATACGCCTGAAACCGAGAATCAACGCGAAAAGCGGGATAAACGTGAAAGTAAGATCTAACACATTCAAAATGCGCAAAGGAGAACTCACAAATAGCCCTTGTAGAGCAAAGAAGATCCCAGTCCAGGGAGCACTCAAGTGCCGGTTCCAGCTCACAGCTTCCTCCGTACTAAAGAGAAGCGGATTGCCCTTCGTATAGCCGAGATACAGCATATAGACAACCACACCAAGTGGAATGAGAACAACAGGTGCAAAAGCCAGCAGCTTTTGCCGCCATGTTGTCTGCTTATCGTGACCATCGAGCCAGAAGCGTTGTAAAAACACAACCAGGAAAGGGACAGCCAACACCACGCCCGGCGAGCGTGTCAGGGCAGCCAGGAAGCCGCAGAGTCCCGCGAACCACCAGTCCAATGTTTTTCCGCGTTGCAAGAAAAAGAAGACAGCCAGGCACAAAAGTAGAAAGAGAGACTCAGTGTAACCCGCAAAGAAGAAAAGCGCATAGGGATAGAACGCCAGGTAGTAGAGTGCATTGCGAGCCACCGTTGGCTCAAACTTCTCACTAAGCAACGTATAAGATAAGACCAAAGCCAGGAAGAAAAAGAGATTGGCCAGTCCAAGGCCGACCACATAGTAAGCAGTTGTAGATGAGCCAAAAAGAAAGCCACCTCCCCGAATGAGCAGAGGCCAGAGCCGGAAAAAGGCCGTGTCGCGCGGATATACATAACCATTTTGAGCCACACTTATATAAGAAAGCACATCCCAATGTTGCCATGCAAGAAGGCAAGTCGTGAAGTCAACACTACAAGTCGGAACAGGCGAACGCTGATTAACAGGAAAGCGTGCGCTTCCCACATAACTGATAATCAGGATAACCAGGCGACTCAACATAAAGACCCACCCTTCCTCTTTCCAGGCAATTTTTCGTATTGGCATTATGTAGCATCCTAAAGACAGACCATCAAAGAAGAATAAGGGACGATCACCGTTCACAGATATAGCAATATGACGATCAAGAGTATAAAACACAATCTTAAACATGTCAATTAATTTTGTATCTGGCCATCTTTTCTATTTATAGTATATCGATCAAAAATACAGCATGTTACTATCCTTACTAAACCTTTTCCTTTTTCTACATTTTTACATTTTTTGCACT
>CAXTXB010000230.1:0-8546 GCA_964247965.1 uncultured Dictyobacter sp.
GACAACAGGGATCAAACACTGTTTAAAAGATGCTTTTATCACAAATCTGGCTAAGCTCTTTAGTGATGTGGAGCCTGGTAGTGCCACAGCAGTTTTCCATTCTGCGTACTGAGAACATCGAGGGTTCCATCAGCCTGTGAGCTAGTATAGACCTGGTCATTTTGTACTTGCAAGACATCTCCGCTGGTTTTATGTTGCCATAATAGTATTCCATCGCTTCCACGTAGCGCATCCAGCACCGCGCCCACCAGCGTCTGGCGAATGTAGACCAGACCGTCTGCGACTGTCAATGTACTATCTGCAGGAGCTTGATGCTGCCAGAGGAGTTCGCCGTTGCTTGCGCGTAGTGCGACGACGCTCTCAGCATCGGGCGAATAGCTATAGAGTATGCCGTTGTCTATACGGAGTGTGTCTACGCTGGTCTTGCTTTGCCAGAGCAACCTCCCATCGCTCGCATCCAGGGCGGCCGGACCTTCTGCAGTGTAGACATAGACCACACCCTGGTCGAAGAGCGGCTGATCTCCTCCATCCATCTGGTAGCGCCAGAGCGTTCTGCCATCGCTTATGCTCAGGGCTTCGATCCGTTCGTCTTGCTGCCTATAGATATAGACTATGTTATGCTCGATATTTATGATAATGCCATTCGCGCTATGCTGCCAGAGCAATTTTCCGTCGCTCGATCTCACTGCATCTATACTCCATACCTGGGCATTAGAGCTTCCGCTTGCCGGCTGAGTCGAGTACACATACGCTACACCATCACCTATAAATGGTGGAATGGGAACAAAGATGCCGTTCGCACGCTGCCATAGCACATGTCCATCGCTTGCACGCAAGGCTTGCTGCCCACCCGTGGAATAGATATAAACAAAGCCGTCCTTTACCTGCAACGACTGGTTGAAGCCTCTGGTAGTATATTGCCACACGAGCTGCCCATCGCTAGTGCTCAGTGCGGTCACGATCTCTGGACTGCCTGGATCGCTATCCGTCTTTGGCAATATCGAGTGAACATAGGCCATGCCGTCCGCGACAAGCAATTCTTGTGCGCTACTATTATTTTTATGTCGCCAGAGCAATCTACCAGTCTGTATCTGCAAGGCATCCACACTCGTCGGAGTGAGGACGTAGAGTACGCCCTGTACATTGATGGGCTTGCCAATGATCGCGCCGTTGTAGCGCCAGAGCCGCGAGCCATTGCTGCCACGCAGACCATCCAGGCTGCTTCCCGTGGGACTGCTCGCATGAATGCCGATGATATTGTTGGAGAGAGACAGATCCAGGCTCGTCTCATAGCTGGCTCCGGTCAGGGGCTGAGATGCTGCGGTTTGATTGTGAAAAAACGCCTGCTGAAAATAAGGCCAGAGCAATGCGAGCAGGGCAATACTGCCAAACACAGTCAAAGAGACCATACCCCGGCGTATCCACGGCAAGAAACGCTGATCGAACAGCGGCAATGGCGAGCGCAGTCGTGAAGGCGACGGACGAGGAGCATCAAGCTGGTCTCCTCCATCTAAATCGACAACGGTGAACTCATCATCATTGTATGCCGAATCCTCGTGGTTGTTATGCAAGCGACACCTCCGTGGATATCTTACGACAAAAAAACGAGGATTGCTCGCCGCTCTGCAATGACACTAGCAAGCTTCATACGCTCGTGATGCTCCATAGGCTGCGAAACTATCTTCATGATAATCTCTAGTATGAGTTCAAATTTAGCAAATTTGATCTTTCCATCATTCTTAAGCTTACGAGCTTTTACTTTATAAAAGATTCATAAGCTCCTTTCGAAGCATTTCTGATAAATATTGAGCATACCAATTGGGTGGACGCTTTTGCAGGCTACGAGCCAGGGCGCGTACAATAATTAGTAGGCTCGTGAAGCTGATGTGATGTTCGTGTTCTGCCCCAAGGCTTACAATTTCTCTATAGCCGCTTCTAAGAGCAGGTTCGAGTTCAGGCCACATTTGCTTATCCGCTTGTAAATGGAAATGACCAAGATCGTACCAGGGATCGGTGCCTCGTATCTCCCCGAAGTCGATAATACCTGTGTATCTGCCTTTCTCCTGATAAATATGTTCCACGCCAAAATCTCCATGCGCTAGAGATGCCAGATCAACGTCGAGCCAGGAATCATGCTGTACAAGCACACGCTCTAACTGAGCCGCTTCTAAGTTAGAGATAATATCTCTACTTAAATAGGCAAGGTCGGATTCCCAGAATTCAAGTACGAATGCTCTATATGTTGACCACTGCGCCTGTAGCACGCTCGTTTTAGGGAGATCCCGCCTTATCCATCCAAAACCTTCGACAGCGATGCTATTAATAGCGGCAAGATCTCTTCCTGCCTCATGCAAGACGTGGGCTATCGTTTCCTCAGGTAAGGCATGAGACTGGTTAAGAGGTTGCCCGCGTATCTCGGTGGTCACCATGATCGAGCGCTGGAATAAATCGTTGTGTGGCTCGAAGTAGATGACCTCTGGCACCTTGACTTGCATCTGCCGCAGTCGTGTGTGTGCCAGGGCCTCGGGAGCAAAGCTTGCACCTTCTTCCGGTAGAATACGCAGATAAAACGTCTCGCGTTCGAAAGTGATGCGGTAGACATAAGTAGAAACACCCTCTGCCACACGCTCTATTGCTAGAGGGGGCGAAGGGAAGACATGGCTTACTATTGCTTCAACGCGCTGCATATCTGCAAGGAGTTCGTCTGGTTGTCGATTCATCTTATGAAAAAACGTCTCTAGATTCCAATACCTTTTGCCTTTCAATGTAGAGAGGCACGATAAGTGCTGTAGATATCGCCAATGTTTTTTCCTGACCAAGTATACATGAGATATGCTCAGAAGGTAATCCTTTTGCACAACTATGATTGACAGAGTATACAGAACAGGATATGTTTTGTGTATATATTTCTCTATTTTATATGAGAGTAACGAGCGTTATGTCTGAAGCCAAACAAGCTAGTGAGAAGGCGGGGCACAACGATAGACAAACGGATCTTCTGTTGGCAACAAAATTGACTGCACCTCTGCCGCAGCCCGATCTTGTTCCGCGACCACGCTTGCTATCTTATATGCAAGCAGGATGCCAACGTAGACTACTGCTTATTGCTGCACCTGCTGGCTATGGCAAAACAACAATGTTAAGTACCTGGCTCGCTTCCTGCGGCTTATCTTCAACGTGGATTGCGCTGGAAGAAAGCGACAACGATCCATTACGTTTCTGGCAATACATTATTACAGCACTCAATACACTAGACATCAATAGTGTAAAACAGTTGCTCCCATTTCTGGGCACTCAGCAGTTCCCGCCAATAGAATTTTTCTTAACTACGCTTATTAATGTACTAGCAGCGAGACGAGAGCATACTCTGTTGGTATTCGACGATTATCACCTGATTACTACTACTTCTATTCATACAGCAATGCAATTTCTAATAGAACATCTTCCTCCTTATGTACACATCATAATTGCCAGTCGCAATGAACCTCCACTCTCACTCGCACGCCTACGGGCACGTGGAGAGGTAATCGACCTTGGCCTGCGCGACTTATGCTTCACGAACGAAGAGGCAGCGGCTCTTTTTACTCAAAAAATGAAACTTGACCTTTCTACCCAACAGATCGACCAGTTGCGAGAACGTACTGAGGGTTGGGCCGCTGGTCTACAGCTCGCCGCGCTCTCTTTGCAGCAGTGGAATGAGCCGGCTGACTTCATTGCGTCCTTCTCGGCATACGATCGTTACATCTTTGATTATTTTACTGAAGAAGTATTACGTGGTCAGCCTCTGGCTGTACAGGACTTTCTGCTCCAGACCTCGATCCTTGAGCGCTTGAGTGGACCACTATGCGATGCAGTCACCGGCCAAAATGGAGGAGAGGAAATGCTGATGGCGCTGGAGCGAGCCAATCTTTTTGTGCTCGCGACCGATCCGCAACGGCAATGGTATCGTTATCACCAGCTCTTTGCCGATCTCTTGCACCGCCTCTTACGACGGCGCCATCCAGGTCAAGTTGCTCTATTGCATAGGCGAGCAGCGTTATGGTATGAGCATAATGGGCAGGGTACCGAAGCAATCAATCATGCACTTGCAGCCCCTGACGTTGAGCTGGCGGTACGCTTGATAGAAAGATTTACAGCGAGTACAAGCTGGTATGGAGGAGCAGTAGCGCGGCGTGCCTGGCTGGCAGCCCTGCCTGCTGAAGTTGTCCGTTCGCGCCCACGCTTCAGCATCCTGTACGCCCTGGCTTGCATGGAGCAAAACCTGTTTGCGGCCGCTGAACCCGCGCTTCGAGACGCTGAGACTGCACACACGACCCTTGACGAGAACGAGCAGCAAATTGTGCTAGGAGAGATAGCCGCTATTCGCTCAACGATTGCTATTAATCTTGGCAATACCTCTCAAGCTATCGAGCCTGCACAACGTGCGCTTCGGCTCCTTCCACGCGACGACAAGCGCTTCCTCGCTACTATTGGTCAAGTCGCTCTCAATCTGGCCGACACATGTTTGGACGATGCTAGCAAGGCCCAGGCTTTGTATGCTGAAGCTGTCAAGCTCAATAAAGCAGCCGGCAATCTCGCGACTACCATCACGGCAATGAGCGGCCTGGGCAGCATCTATACTCAAAGAGGAAATCTCCGCCAAGCTGAACAAATACTCATAGAGGCTTTGACATTGGGGAGCAAAAACTTGCTGCCATGGCCTTCTACCGGGAAGGCGCATATCAATCTAGCAGCAGTGTACTACGAGTGGAACAGGTTGGACGAAGCAATGCGGCACGTCCACGAAGGCATTCAACATTGTCAGCAATGGGGACATGTTTATCATCTGGGAGAAGGGCTGCTGCTACAAGCACAGGTGCAGGCGGCGCAAGGAGATTTAGATGCGGGTTTAGCAACACTCGAGTACGCCAAGCATTTAGTAGACGAGGCGACACTTGGCGCACCCGGGCCGATATCTATTCCAAGGCTACAGGCGCTCTCTTATCGCCTGGTTGCTAAGCAGATAGATTTCCTGCTAGCACAAGGTGATCTTACAAGGGCTATGCATTATGCCGAGCAGTGCAGATTGGACTTAACGATAAATTCGGCTTGCATACTCGATGAGCATGACATGACGCGTCTCATGCTCGCGCAACAAAAAACTGAAGCAGCCAGAAGTTTGCTCGCTGCCAACACCTCTTTTGTATTAAAGAGCAAGGCCCAGGGTTGGATAGGGGATACAATTAAAGCGCTTATCATGCAAGCTGTAGTGCATGAGGCGTCTGGTGCCAGGGGGCAAGCATTGTCTGACCTGGAGCAGGCACTGAAGCTGGCTGAGCCTGGCCACTATGTCCGGGCATTTTTGGATGCAGAATCTTCTATACAGCCCTTGCTTGTCATTGCCATTGAGCGTGGTCTTGCAAAGACAGACTATGTCACCTCGCTTCTGAATGCCTTCAAGCCCAGGCAAAGTGGCGTTGTGCTAGCTGGATTCGCTCTCGTCGATCCTCTTAGTGAACGGGAGCTTGCCGTACTTCGCCTGCTAGCCGCTGGCCTTTCAAGTACAGAGGTCGCGAACCATCTTGTCATCGGTGTGAGCACTGTTCGCACCCATGTTAAGCATATCTACAGTAAATTGAACGTACACAGTCACGCTGAAGCAATTGAGCGGGCACGTGTACTTAAGCTTATTTGAGACAACCAACGAGCATCTACTTATGCTCATCTTATACAACAGAATCCCCTACCTTGATCCCCTACTTACATACTCTTCAAGGGACGACATCTCCCCTACCTCTCCTTTAGACTTGGAGCATAGAGAACAGCAACATACATTTTACTTCATATCTAAAGGGGTTTTCTATTATGTCGGTAGCAACACACACGGGAACATTGGCTATTGAGACACAGAGTTTATGCAAGGTATACAAAAAGCGTAGGGGGCCGGCAATAAAATCTGTTGATAATCTAAATCTATCAGTTTCACGCGGTCAGGTGTTTGGTCTGCTTGGGCCAAACGGAGCAGGCAAGACCACAACAATCAAAATGATTTGCGGGCTCATCACACCTTCAGCGGGACAGATATTCCTGAATGGTAAGACGATAGCGCAAAAGCGAGCAGGGGTGATGCGGGAAGTAGGGGCAGTATTAGAAGGCACACGCAACATCTACTGGCGGCTCTCGGCCTGGCAGAATCTGATCTACTTTGGTCGTTTGAAGGCTTGCTCGGATAAAGAGATTCGTAGGCGTGCCGAGCCACTTCTGCGTGAACTGGACTTGTGGAAGTGGAAGGATGAACCGGTGGGCCAGTTCTCGCGGGGAATGCAACAGAAGGTCGCGATCGCCTGCGTCTTAATAGCCGATCCTTCTATTGTTCTCCTGGACGAACCGACGCTGGGCCTGGATGTACAGGCGGCTCGCACGGTGAAAGAATGGGTTACGCGGCTGGCACACGAGCGGAGTAAGACAGTGATTATCACCTCTCACGAACTGGACATGGTGCAAGAGGTATGCGACCATGTCGCGATATTGCGCCAGGGCCGCCTCGTAGCCGATATGCCAATGAATGAACTGCTCGCCCTTTTCCGCCAGGAGCACTACGAGATAAAAGTTGCCAGCCATATTCATGCTACTGATAGAGACAGCTTCCCCGGGCTCACTATCACAACGTGGGAAGAGGGAACAATGCTCTCAGGTCCTCTGAGCGATCAGGTGGGCCTACATAAAGTGCTCGCTAGAATTCATTCTCTCGGCTTTCCCCTAGTTTCGGTTAACCGGATCGAACCTGATCTGGAAGAGGTTTTCGTGCGTTTAATCAGCGAATCAGCGAAAGGAAACGATGCATGACTACTCCAATACGAGCTATGTTGAACGAGGCTTATAAGTCCTTGTTACAGCTCTGGAGCTATAAGTATAATACGCTGGCAGAGATGGTCCAACGCGGCCTGAGCTTTCTTGCCATTGGACTGCTCCTGGGCAAGGGACAGTGGGTGGCTGCACAGATGGCCTTTATCCTGTGTGGCTGGATTATGACATTTTACGCTCGCACTATACTTTTCCAGGTCAACGATGGAATAACGGAGGAGGCGCGCAGTGGCACGCTTGAGCAGATGTATATGAGCCCGGTATCCTCTGGCTTCCTACTGCTAGGCCGCGTCTTTGCCATCTTGCTCGTGGCCACCATCATGGTCTCACTATCGGCCATTGTACTCGCCATCCTGGTCGGTATCCGTCTGCCACTGCGTTGGGAAGCGCTACCAGTGATCGCCCTCACGCTGGCCGGAGTCTTTGGTTTCAGCTTCCTGCTCGGCGGGGCAGCACTCGTCTACAAGAGCGTCCATTCACTGGCGGATCTAACTCAGGATCTACTCCTGTTTGTCAATGGAACTTTCATCTCGATCGCGCTGCTACCTGACTGGCTGCGTACGATAGGGCTCGTACTGCCTACGACCTACGGCATCACTGTGCTGCGAGCAGTGGTGCTGAATGGCTCCTCGCTCGCAACACTCATCAATGATCACAGCCTGCTCCTGCTTACAGCACATTCGGCCGCCTACTTCTTTGGAGGCTGGCTCTTCTACGCCTGGTGCGAACGTTTCGCGAGGCAGCAGGGTTCGTTAGGGCAATACTAATTTAGGGTTATACACGCAACTCTCCGCGAATAAGAGTGATTGCTTGTCCGCGAGATATGCACGATCGTTATCCACACGAACGTGCACATTCCCTCCACGCTTTGAGGCCTGGTAGTCGACAAGCTCATTTTTCCGAGCAGCCCACTTCAGAATGGGCCAAGGCGGCAATGAGCCGAGCCAGTAACCGGGTCTTCACCTATTCCAGTGGCGGGCGAGAAAAAGCGTGAAACAAAGTCATACACCTGACCTTCCACTTTACTAGTAACTATAAGCAAGTATGATACGATGAGAAAAGAAAACCTCTTCTCTTTCCTCACAAGATATAATTACTGTCTATAAGCCTTTAGTAACCTCAAGGCTTATCAGCAGGTTGAGCCAATTACTGCCTGTTGACGATCATTGCTAAAGGTAGTACACAGTCAATAGATAAAGAAGGAAAATTGCATGAAAGTACGTATTAGTGTTCCAGTCGATTTGACCTTGCACAATAGTGGAGAATGGCGCATAAATAAGCAGGTTGCCGATGCAGAGGGCAAAACAGGCTGGGAAACGGTGGTGACGACGAACGCGGTGAGTGGCAGCGAGTATCTCGTCGACCTTGAGCCAGGCCACTATCAAAAGACGTTGGGAGCATCGACTGGTCTGTCGTCTTTTTCCAGTACCTTTGAGATAACAGCCGACAGGCAGTATATAGACGAAGAGGGCAAAGCATTTAACATTGGCGACGACGGCGAACTTACCGAACTGATCAATCCATTATAGAATATCGCCAATCTATACCTTGCTGGATGAGCATTGAGGCTCATCCAGCTTTTTTCGTTATACGCTGAAGAATTCTATATTTCCTTCCTATTACTTATAGATGAGAGGCCATACTTTTTACGAGTTCAATATTGAAGCTTTTTTATACATTTTTACATTATATTAATATTGTAT
>CAXTXB010000231.1:0-6272 GCA_964247965.1 uncultured Dictyobacter sp.
TCCTAGTGGAAGTGCAATGACCAGTGAAATAAGCATACTGAGTCCAACCAGGTATAGATGCTGCACAAACAGGTTGGGAATGCTTCCGGGATCGGTCAAATCGTAGTTGTATGAACTGAATAAGTAACGCATAAGCCTCCCTCGACTATGAAACATTCGCAGTAACACAACTATAACACGCAAGAAGAAGAAAAAAGTAGATTTTCCCACTCCGCGTCGCGACAATCCCTTGCGGTTGTCGTCCTACCTCTACCTCAAAGGCTCGCCCGCGTAGCGACAAAAAAAGAAGACTAGCCTCACTAGCTAGTCTTCCCTTCAGATATGTACGAACGTTTTTTAGGAATGCAGCAGTTGCGCTAGATTAGTAGCGTCCGCCGCGATCGCTGTAGCCGCCACCGCCGCCGTTGCGATCGTTGTAGCCGCCACCACCACCGCCTGAGCGTCGGTCGCCGCCGCCACGATAGCCACCGCCACGGTTCTCGGATGCCTGGCGCTCACGCGCCTCGTTAACAGTGATAGTGCGATTTCCCATAGTGCTGCCGTTCAGGCGATCGATGGCGGCATGCGCCTCATCATCGCTACCCAACTCGACAAAACCAAAACCTTTGCTGCGACCGGTATCACGATCAGTAATAACCGTTGCCGAGATAACCTGGCCGAACTGTGAGAAGAGATCGATCAGATCCTGCTCATTGGTTTGATAGGGAAGTCCACCAACGTAAAGTCTCATGTGTATGCTCCTGTGTCGACACCTCTAATCGCATTGACGCTCGAAGAAACCATTTCTCACAGAAGCGATACAATTCTTTTTGGATGTCATACACTATCTATAACGAATGAGTGGGGGTACTTATTCCGTTTTTGCGACCAATTTTCTTTTTCCCAAAAAAGTCGTTTTGTTCTCAAATGCGAAATGTGTGGGGCAAAGAAGACGGGGCGGGCAGCGTGAGGGAGATGCGGCTCCCCTCGCCTGCGACGCCAGAACTCTCTATCCAGATACGTCCTTCCATTGCCTCAACCAGGCGCTTACAGATATAAAGACCCAGGCCCATTCCGCGTATCGAGCCTGTCATATCGCGATTAAGACGGATAAATTTATCGAAGAGCAAAGGAATTTCCGCAGGCGGCATACCAGGGCCGGTATCCTGTATCCAGATGTGAACCTGCGCAGCCTGAGGTATCGGAAGATCTATCTTCTGTACGACAAGCCGTGCCCCCACATGAACCGAAGTAGAAGGCGGACAGTATTTAAAAACATTCGAGAGCAGATTGCTGAGAACCTGCTGCAATAACTGCTTGTCGGCACGCACAATAAACTCCTCTGGAATCGCAAGCTCCAGTTGATAAGCCTGCCGTGTCTCAAAATCAAAGCGTTCCAGAACCTCATATGCCAGGGGCAGAAGCGGGAACTCGTCCCACTGAGGAGATTGCACCTGGGTCTCGCTTTCCAACGCATCCTGAACGTTAGAGATCAAATCCTGAAGCTCTTCACTTCCATTGAGAGCATTTGTAACAAACAGAGCTTGAAATGCGGGGTCGATCATTCCCTGCTGTTCATGTAACAGGCTCAGATAGCCGTGGATGGCAGTCAACGGAGTACGCAACTCATGACTTACATGGAGCATAAACTGATCTTTAAGCTCGTTGATCTGCATCTGCCGTTCATAAGCAGCAGCGAGCTCATCAGCTTGCAATTCTAAGCGCTCATTGGCCGCGCTCAACTGCTCATTCACCTGGCTGAGCGTCTGCTGCTCCAAATGCAGAGTCTTATGTGTAGCACGTAGATGTTGGTTGGTCACAAGCACCTCGCGCAAAACCATCACCTGGCGCACCAGAATCTGTACCATCACCATCAAGCCCGCGAAATAGACACCCTGCGCCAGCACACTCTGCCTATCAGTAAACCAGAGCCAGAGCATCAACAAGAGCACCGTTGGCACCAGGGCATAGGGTAGGAGAATTTGCCACCACGAGGACGCCACGGAGTCATTAACTGATTCAACGTCAGAGGTCACCGTCGCGCCCTCTCTCTCGGGAAAGCGCAAAACCTGAACGGCGATCGCGATGAAGCAATAGCCAACACTTTCACTGATCGTAATCCAGAACTGGACAGAGACCAACTGTATATGTGAAAGCACGTCGAGGCTCGCTGCAGGAATAATCGCTACGACACCTGCTAGCAATAGATACCTGATCAAACGTAAACGCGGACTATCCAACTGGGAGAAAAGCCGGAACATACAAATAAATAAGAGAAGATCAGTACTGACATAGGCCAGGTCTAGAACCTTAACTTGAGAAGGAACATGTCCATTGAGCAACTCAGGACCCAGCAGAATATACCAGCTCCAGGCGACAATCGACGTCATCAAAAGCAGACTATCCAACAAGACACGCAGATATCGAGAACGTGAAGACGGAGAGCCAGGCAGCGACCAGACAGCGAGCAGCAGACAGGGATACTGCAGCAGGAAAAGGCCCTGCACCCACAAAGGTATATATCGCACGTGCTGCCAATACCCAAAAGAATAGAGAGCCTCCGCAATACCGTTTATAAAGTAGGCCAGGCCGATCCAGAACGGCAAGCGACGATAGACAGCCATCGTGCCAGACTGCGCCTTTGGCAATATACGCGCACAGAGCAATGCACCCAATGACCAACCAAACGCATTTCCAGCATGTACTGTAATCTCCGACGAAGTGTGCACAACCGAAGGATAAAATAATAGCTGAACAAGTACACTTAGATTAAAAAGCACCATCGCCCCAACGGCAAGCCAGAACCATTGTAGAAGCCGCAGACGGAGGATAATCATTCTTGGATATTCTCCACTTTCTAACCCCAAAAATTACAATCTCTAGCAACCTTGTATATCAGAAATTAACCGGCTTTTTAGTACTTCTACTCTTTAGAGTAGAAGTAACATACTTACATGTCAACAAAGTGGGACCTATGGTCCGTCGTCCGTGTGGTGACAAATATCCTATAGCGTAAATGTTGCTGAACGCATCCGTGAGAAAAAGTATAGCCTTCCTCTATTCCAGGATTGGAACGTGAGCTAAAGATTACTATTAGTGAAAATCCTACACTATTGAGATTCAGGCTTATAGATTTCTTTACCTCCATATAGCAATATGTAACTAATCTAAATAGTGAAAAGGCGTGTAAACGCGTTGAAGCATTTATAATAAAATTAGCCTTACACATTCTGCTAGATATATATTTGCTATATCGACCCTGAATAGTTTATGGCTGTGCCTCACTCTATGAGGCGCTGTAGTGAGCGACTTGCAACACCTACAAAATTTTAGTGAAGTAGAAGGAGATTCTCATGTTTTCTATGTTCAAAAAGGCTGAAGAGCCTGCTGTGCTGCAGGACTTGAATGAGGAGCAGCTTACAATGATCGCTGGTGGCGGTGGCGCAGTGATGGCTGCACCCATGCCTACACCTACGCCCGCACCGATGAAAATGACGACCGCTGGTCATGATGGCGACGATAAGAAAGTTCATCATCACAGCCACCACCATCATCATCACCACCATCATCATCATCACCACTGTGACAACGACTAAAATTCCATCGCGAGCCTTCCTGGTTCTACTACCTTAATCAAGAAGATAGCTGTGCCGCCCTCGCTCCTGTAAACGATCATTTCATCTATTTGTGATCAACTACTTTAGTAGGGGCGGCATTTTTCACAATAAATAGTACATTTTCCCCATGCAACCCTCATTGCACAGCACTGATAGAAAGAGTTATGCTATAATTTGATCCATTCATGCTCTCTATTCACATCCTTAACCATTAAGCTCATGCAGCTTCGCTGCTCGATACGTTTCTTTTTATTGCATTTGATTTTTAAAGAATTTATATTTTAATGCTTATTTAATAATTTTTTGTTTCGAGAAAATTTTAAAAAAAAAATAAAATATAAAATCTGTAAAAATCAAATGCAATAAAAAGAAGTGAGCACACCTTCGACGTGTGAGGGTGAGGAGAGATGCCCATCGGGATGGGCGTCAGGCACCTTCAAAGATAGAGACCCATACCTCGTAAGGGGAATAGTGCGATGACTGATTTTACTGGTCAAAATTTGGGGAATTATCGTCTTGTGCGCTTGTTGGGGGACGGCGGATTTGCTGAGGTCTACCTGGGCGAACATCTTAGCCTGGGGACACAGGCTGCAATCAAAGTGCTGTATACACACGTTAAAGGTTCAGAGGCAAACAACTTTTTAGCTGAGGCACGCACAATTGCACGTCTGGACCATCCTTCCATTGTACGTATTCTCGACTATGATGTACAGGATGGCATGCCCTTTTTCGTTATGGCCTACGCGCCCAAGGGTAATCTGCGCATGAGATATCCTCGGGAGAGCCGCCTGCCGCTGCCGCTGGTCAACAGTTATGTGCAGCAGATTGCGGGAGCGCTCCAGTATGCGCATGACAGAAAAATTATTCATCGGGACATCAAGCCGGAGAATATGCTGGTGGGTGGGCGTGACGAGATCTTGCTCAGCGACTTCGGCCTCGCACTTATCGAGCAGAACTCGCGTATGCAGAGCACACAGGCAATCCTTGGCACAGCATTGTATATGTCGCCCGAGCAGTTGCAGGGTCAGCCACGGCTGGCCTCTGATCAGTATGCGCTGGGCGTGGTGGTCTACGAGTGGCTCACTGGCAATTGTCCTTTCCATGGCACCTTTATGGAACTCTATAGCCAGCATATCTCCGTCCAGCCTCTACCTTTGCGCGCCCGCCTTCCCAATCTCCCACCTGGAATCGAAGAAGTTGTTCTGACTGCGCTGGCAAAGGACCCAAATCAACGTTTTGCCAGCATTAAAGCCTTTGCCAATGCATTTGAGCAGGAAATGCTTGATTCTTTACCAAATTTATCAGATGCAGAACACGCACGTATTCCAAGACCTTCAAGATCTTCACCAAATACAGGTGGCTTTCTCATTTCATCAAGCACGTTAAACGCATTAAATAGGCCGAATTTTCAAACCTCCCCTCCGGTTAGCGACCTGTCAGATTCGAATGGTCCACTTCCCAGAGGTGTCAGGCAGGGAGAATCTTCACCGTCAGCGGATATGAAGCAGGGAAAGTTGAACTATTCGCTGCCCCCGATGATAACAACGCCCGATCCACCAGTGCAAAATCAGCCGCAGATTCCCTTCTACAGGGTAGAAGATATCGTGGCGAACAGGCCTGAACGCAGATTGGGCAGACGAGAACTCATGCTGGGAGGGAGCGCACTTCTATTGCTGACTGGCAGTGGAGCCGCCTGGTTTCTGCTTGCATCAAGACCTGGGAAGCCCGCCATCCTGCAGGGAACGCTGTTTTACACCTACCGGGGCCACACCTCATCTGTCCTGACACTTGCCTGGTCCCCTGATGGCACACGTATCGCCTCCGCCGACAGTAGCGTCCGGGTCTGGAATGCCAGGGATGGGCATACCGACTATATATATAAAGGACACAGCGGCTCCGTCAACGCCACCGCCTGGTCACCAAGTAATAAACGCATCGCCTCCGCCGGGGATGATACTACCGTGCAGGTCTGGAATGCTAGCGATGGAGGCGTGCCCTACATCTATAAAAATCATTCTGCCTCCGTGGCCGCTGTCGCCTGGTCGCCCGACGGCACACGCATCGCCTCGGGAAGTAGTGATAACACGGTCCAGATCTGGAACGCGTCCGATGGGAGCGCGCCCTACCTCTACCGCGGACATACCTATCATGTCAACACCGTGGCCTGGTCGCCTGATGGCAGGCGCGTCGCCTCTGGCGGCGGCGACAATACCGCGCAGGTCTGGAATGCCGTCGATGGAACGGCGCGTCTGACCTACAAGGGGCATACGAGCGCGATCGAGGCTCTGGCATGGTCACCCGACGGTACACGCATTGCCTCTGCCAGCGACGATACACGCGTACAGGTCTGGAACGCCGCCGATGGCACCGCCCTCTATACATACCGGGGCCATTCCGCCTCAGTAACGACCATCGCCTGGTCACCCGACGGCAAGCGCATCGCCTCGGGAAGTCTTGATCGAACGGTGCAGATCTGGGATGCCAGCGGTGGCGGTTCCCCCTATATCTATAAGGGTCACTCCGCCGTTGTCAACGCCGTCACCTGGTCGCCTGATGGCGCATACATCGCCTCGGCAAGCAATGATCATACCGCACAAATATGGCACTCTTCTTAAGGAATATGAGTTATGGCGAAAAAATGATAAACATTGTGTTCTACATTCACTATTTGCTGCC
>CAXTXB010000231.1:6282-8544 GCA_964247965.1 uncultured Dictyobacter sp.
CCGCCCCACCCCCCCCTAAACCTCCCTACACAAACAACACTATTAACCTCCACCCCCCCCCCATAACTCATATTCCTTAAGAGCTCTGCACTTCCGAAAGGGGAGGTGCCTTACGTACATATCGATTCAGGATTGTAGCAATCGCGAAGATAGCCATGCCAATCGAGCAAACGATGATAGTTATAACTACTCCTACACGTTGAATCAGGATGCCGGTAAGTGCTAAACCTAGAGGCTGACCACCAAAGGCAATGAGACGAAACATACTATTTACGCGCCCTTGCAGCTCATCGGGAATAATTGCCATGCGATAACTCATCTGGACTACATTATAGATGGGACCGGTAAGAAAGGTTATGGCTAGAAGAAGGCCTAATATGATGATGTTGGGAGCAATGGCAAAGAATGGTAGCAGGATGGCGGAGAGACAAGTGCTACCGATAATCACTTGCGCAAAACTGAATTTTCTTTGAATGGTGGTCGCGACGAGCGCACCCAGAATACCTCCAATCCCCCCAGCCGCGAAGATGAGACCGATGGTGAAAGATGACGCATGCTGCTCTTGTGCTATAACTATTATGATGAGTGTAAAACCCGAGAAGATGAGGTTCCATCCACCCGTGAGGATGGCGATGAAGCGAATGAGGCGCTGACGCCACAGCCAGGTTAGCCCTTCGCGGATCTCAATCCACAGGGCACGCTGGGCAACGCTTCTCTCTTTCTGAAACTTGACCTTTATAAAGAAGAGGGAGACGACGGAGGCGGCATAGGAAATGGCGGCGGCGAGGAAGGTTATGGATGATCCTGCGGCGTATATCGCCCCGCCCAGCGAAGGGCCTATCAGTGATGTTACGCCATCGGTGGCCTGATTTTGCGCGTTGGCTGCCGACAACTGCTCGCGGGTCACTACGCGTGGCAGGCAGGCGACTTCGGCAATATTAAAGAAGACGAAAAGGGTTCCTTCAATGGCGGAAACAATATAGAGTTGTAGGACACTTAACTGTCCAAAGGCAAGCGCGATAGGAATGCTTGCCAGGCTGACCGCACGTCCTATATCACATAGAATCATTGTACGCTTGCGATCCCAGCGATCGATCAGCGCGCCGGCCGGCAGGCTGAAGAGCAGATAAGGCAGGGCGCGCAGGGCACCAATAAAGCCGGCCTGCGCGGGTGAATGCGTCACCGCCAGAATCAGCAGCGGGAATGCAAGTTGTGATACCTGGGTGCCAGTCGATGAAACGGTCTGCCCGCTCCATAAAAGCATATAGTCCAGGTTGCGCCAGAGTGAGCGCGGATTATGCCGAGATGATTCTTCGCCGCTAACAATTTGTCGCATAAGCTTCTTCTCCAGTTATTCAAGTTCCTCCGATGAAGAGCGTCCTTGATCTTGTAGATATCGCGGAGACACGAACAGGGTCGTAAACAGACTATGAACCTGCCCATGTGGATCAGGCTCTTCGGCGATAAAGTCATTGACGAGGTCCAGGAGACGTTTTTTATACACCTCCACGCGTTCCCGCGAGAGGCGCGCGCGTGGATGAGAAGCGCTATAAACACCAGCCTCCCCCTGTTCCGCCAGGGTCTCTGAAATGTCGTCGCGCATCCTTGTCACAAGGTGCAGCGTCATCAACTGCTCGCCCGTGACATCCGGTGGAAACTTGAACTCGAAGATTCGGGCGGTGCGCGTATAATAATTCGCAATGATGCCTCTTATAACGCGGCGGGCCACGACCTGGGCCAGCCCCGCCGTCTCCAGCACATGCAGATGATGCCCAACCGCGCCAGGAGTGACGCCCAGCTGGTCCGCAATCTGCTTAGCTGTCGCGGGCCGATGCTGAATAATGCCCAGAATACGCGAGCGAATAGGATCGCTCACCGCCTTGAACTGCGGCTGCGTATTGATAATCAAACAAAGAGGCAGTTCAGGCATAGACACCGGAACATCCTCCGGCAAGGCCGCAAGCGCATCAAGGTCATCTCTCCCCTGAAATGTGTTCACTTATACCTCCTCTACCCGAGTGCCAAACTTTCTGCAATTAGAAGGCACACGATAAAACGTACGCAATTCATTTTCTTTACGTACTATAAATATAGTACGTAAAGAAATAATTGTCAAGTACGATCTACAAACCTGGCAATGAGAAAAACTTAATAAGATAGGTCATTGCGAACTTTAGAAAAATGATGACCATCGTGTTTTTCACGGGGGTTTTTGGGGCCCGCGCCGCAAAAAGAGGCGGGGAAACCCGCGGGGGCGGCGGT
>CAXTXB010000232.1:0-8542 GCA_964247965.1 uncultured Dictyobacter sp.
CCAACAAAAACCCCCGGCAAAAACACGATGGTCATCATTTTACAAAAGTTGGGGATCACCCATTAAAGACTATTTACGGCAACAACTTTCCAGCGCCTAATTGTGGCTCCATCTGAATATGACCCTGGTTGTCGACCTTAAGGATTACGATAGGTTTATCTACAGGGTTTCCATCAGGGCCAAAGGCGATCTGACCGCTCACACCCTGCAGAGCATTCGCGCCCTGTATCTTCTGCAAGCCTTGCTGTAAAGCTTCTGGCTTCAAAGTTTTCCCTCCATTAAGGCCATTTTTCGCGCCAGTCAGAAGGGCAAGTGCGGCATCGTAAGCCAGCATGACATTGTTACTCGGGCGCGTAAAGCCATACGAACCTTGTGGATTACTTCCACTAAACGCAGTAACATAGTCCTGGAAGAACGCAGGTCGTTTGCTATTTTGATTGAGAACTGCCCACTCATCAGGATACGCAAAGGCGGAGAAGTGCAACCGGCTGAAGCCTTCGCGCCCCCGTTGATCATAGCCACCTAATTCGTAAAGAGCGTCGCCACCTTGAATCTTTGCATTAGAGAGTGCAGGATACTTTGGCAGATCAGCGAGCAACGTATTCATATCGCTAGCATAACCGGAGAAGTAGAGTACATCTGGAGACCCCCCCTGGCTGGCAGCTTGCTGCAGACCGGCAGAGATACTTTGTGCATCTCCCCGCTTATAGCTAATTGTCTGCACGATCTGGCCGCCAATGGAGGTAAACGCTTTATTAAAATCATCACTCAAGCTTCGACTGTAGGAGTCAGCCGGGTCGGCAAAGATGACTATCTTTTGCGCATTCAAGCTATTTTTCGCATACTTCGCATCTACCGTTGCCTCCGTAAGATTAGAAGGGGCAACGCGGAAAAAGTAACTGGATACGCCCGTAAGGTCATCACTGGAGGATGTTCCGGAAACCATTGGTATCTTTGCCTGGCTAAGCACTGGCCAGGCACTAAGGGAGTGTGCGCTGAAAGGCCAGCCAAGTACTCCAACAATTTTAGGATCTTTCTGAGCAGCTTGTACAATCTGATTCGCTACCAGCTGAGCGTTATTTGCATCGTTGCCCGCATTAGCGATTAATAAGCACACTTGTACGCCACCAAGCCGTGACCCGTTATTCGCATTGAACTCTTTTTGCGCTACATAAGCACCTTGTAAGTCCTCGCGACCTACACTTGCACTTGGTCCACTAAGAATAGTGCCCACAGCAATTGTAATATAGGGACTACCTGAATTCTGCACACGCTGATCTTCCAGGTAGATCTGGGCCTCAGCGTCGCTTGAATCCTGATTGATGGCGGCACGCCATAACGATTGGGCCTGTGCGGCGTTGCCCTGCTTCAGACTGTCTGCGGCCTGCTGCTTGTAGCTACAACTTTTGCAGTTAGGGCGGCTTGTATCAAACACAGACTTACCATAACTGAGACCAAGTAGTTCTCCATTGACGGTACTTGCGCTGATCGGATCGGAGGGGGCAGAGCCAACACTCGATCCATTCTGGCTTGTAGAAGAGCCTGATTGAGCACTGTTACGTTTTGAGAAGTATGGCACAGCGAAGATGAGCCCACCAATGACCAAAAGCACCAGGACCAACAAGCCAAAGCTCCACAGAAGATACCCATTGCCACTACTTTGTTTAGGTGGTCGGTTTGGCCCAGAGGGTGGAGGTGCAAACGTACCAGACTTCTGCTGGAACGTAGAGCGCGAATTGTTCTGTGGGGGAGCTGACTGTGAGCCTGACTGATTGATCCCGCCATATCCCTGCGTGCGCGAATTTGCAGGTACAAAGGGTGGTGAGGGTGGCACCGGCGGAACTGCAGGTATTGTTCGCGATGAATTCAGCACGTAGCTACTCTTATCACCCGTCGAGTTGAAACGCTGTTCCAAGATATCATCGATAGCATGCTTCATCTCTGCCGGGTTCTGGTAGCGCTGCTTCACATCGATGGCAAGTGCATGCTCTAATACCTTTTCCAGCTGCGGTGAAACCTGAGGGTTAAGCGAGCGGGCAGGCGGATAACTAAAGGGCGGGAAGTCGCGCGGATCGCGGTTTGTGACCAGGTGGTGCAAGGTGGCGGCCAGGGCATAGAGATCAGAGCGCCCGTCGGCGTTGCCCTGATACTGCTCTGGTGGCGCATAGCCAGGCGTGCCGAGCGCGGAAGTTTGCTTGCGCTTTGCGTTCTTCGCCTCATCGGCGCGCGCTATGCCAAAGTCTACCAGCCGGGCACGCTTATCACGCGCGCTAATAATAATATTGGCAGGCTTAATATCACGATGCACAATGGGTGGCTTCTGCTCTCCCAGGTATTCCAGAATATCAAGTACCTGTGATATATACATGAGCGCCTCTTTTTCAGGCATCGCCTTCTTTGTACGCTCCATATAATTTTCCAGATTCTCGCCTGGTGCATACTCTTGCACCATATAGTAGCGCGACCCTTCCTGGAAGCTATCGGTCACATTCGGGATCAAAGGATGATCCAGGCTTGCCAGGGTCTCCACCTCGCGCTCAAAGTTACGCACATCCTCTTGTCGCTGAGTAGGATCAGCGCCGTCGGAAAGCAGTTCTTTGATGACCACACGTTTGTTAGACACGCGTGTGTCGCGGGCCAGCACCGCTGCTCCCATACCGCCCTGACCAAGCACCTTTTCTACCACGTAGCGGCCATTCTCAAGCTGAGAATTGGGAGCGAGCATGCGTGAATTTCCCTGTCCGCTTCCGCCAGCCGTTACTCCAAAACTGCCACTATTACCAGCAGTAGTTCCACTACTACCATTGCTTGTCGAAACAATAGTAGGTGTAGCAGAGGTCGCAGATGCATCGAGGAAGCCGCCACAATTAGAGCAAAAGGTTTCCCCGGCTGGATTGTCGGTACCACAATAAGGACATTTCATATTTGCACTCTTACTCTATTTCAATTTAATCCACAGCTTAATATATATACGTCTTGTTGATGCCCTTTATCACCTTGAGATCAGTGATAACCAACCTATTAGCTAATCAGGGCTAGACAGTCAGAACTAGTAATATACAAGAACTAGTAATATACAACATGAATCAAGTTGCGCATCTGATAATCTATCACTATGAGTAGCATACTGCTTTGACCCACCTCAATTGACCAGAGCAATACAAAGACACTATTTTAAGAAGCGACCTAATATTGTGGGCTCCATATGGATATGCCCGCTGGCATCGACGGAGAGGACCACGATGGCCTTGCCAATTGGATCACCATTCGATCCGAATGCAATCTGCCCACTCACACCTTGAAATGCCTTTGGACCATTGAGCGACTTCAAAGCTGCCAGTACATCTTGAGTCGTGATATCTTGCTTGCCCGTACTGAGCGCAGCGTTACATCCTAGCAGCAAAGCAACTGTCGCGTCATAAGAAAGAATAACATCGTTATCAGCACGAGTAAAGCCATAACTCAAGTTTGGCACGCCAGCCGGATTAAAGGCAGCGGGATATTCGGAGAAAAAGGCGGGTTTACGAGCACTATAGCCCAGTACATCCCACTCGTCGGGATAGGCAAAGGCGGTAAAGCGCAGATGGCTAAAGTTTGCCCGCGCTGTACTCTGGTAGCCTCCCAGTTCATAGAGAGCGTCCCCACCCATCACGGGTATGTTGTTACCTACAGGCAAGTTAGAAAGGAGGGTACTAACATCATCAGAATAGCCAGAGAAGTAGAGCAGATCGGGATTATGCGCCAGGGCATCGCTCACCGCAGTGGGGAGAGTCGCAGGCTTTTTCACCGTATATTTCTCTTCAACCACTATCTGATTGCCGCCAGAGACAAAGCTCTGCTTGAAGTCCTGTGCCAGGCTTTGACTATAAGAATCATTGGGATCATAAAACAAGGCGACACGCTTCGCATGCAGAGATTGCTGAGCATATGCAGCGCCCTGAATACCCTGACTCTTATTGGAAGGCACTACACGGAAAAAGTAGGGCGAGGCGTTTGTGAGCGCGTCGCTTGAAGCTGTCTGCGATACCATGGGGATGTGCGCGTTACCCAGGGCTTGCACCTCACTTAAAGCTCGCGAACTGTAGGGCCAGCCTATCACGCCGGCAAAGGTCTTATCCGTCCGGGCCAATTGTACGATTTGCTGGGTAATATTGCGGACATATGAGGTCTGGCTACCAGAATTGGCAATCAACAGACGCACCTGCACACCACCGTTGAGCTTCGAGCCATCATTGAACTCTTTTTGTGCAATATAAGCACCCTGCAAATCATCGCGCCCAACGGATATCAACGTTTGGTCACCAGTGAGCATTGTTCCCACGACCAGCGTCACATATTTACTTCCAGAGTTGACCACCCGCAAATCTTCTAGATAGATCAATGCCTCTGCGTCGTTTGTATTAAGCGCCACCGCCTGATTCAGCAGTGAGATAACCGCGTTGGGATCGCTATTCTTCTGCGTCAAAAGTTGTGCCGCCTGCGTCTTAAGCGCACCATCACTTAGAGTTGTATCAAAGGCAAATGTGCCATCGCTTATGCCAATCGCCTCATTGCCAATCCTGGTTACACCAATGGCTGACACAGCTTTAGGCGCTACAGATGCTACAGGTGGCGTATGACGTAAGTAGGTCACGGCCGCGAAGATGCTTGAGCCAACCAGAAGCAATGCCAGCAGCACTGCTAGCAGAATATAGATTGGCCTGCGTGGTTTCTGCTGCAGAGTGTTTCCTGTGCTGAGCACAGCAGGAGTGCCAGGCAAAGATGAAGGTCCTGAATTTAGCGCAGGTAGGGGCTGTACGGGGGTCAGCGTAGGATGTCCAACGGGCTGTGCGACAGGCAGCGGCTGTCCATAATTCGTCTGTTGAATCGTTTGACTTGATGTAGGCGACATTGTAATCGCTGGTACCGCGCCAGTTGCGGCGGAAGGACCCAACGTATAACTATCAATGGCACCAGAGATACCAAAATGCTGGTGCAGGATCATATCAATATCCTGCTTCATAGACGCGGCGCTTTGATAGCGTTGATTGCTATCATTATTCAGGCAACGCGCAAGGACACGCTCGATATCAGGAGTAAGCCGTGAATTCAGCGAGCGCACAGGGGGATAGCTGAACGGAGGATAGTTGCGAGGATCACGATTTGTTAGCACATGATGCAGGGTGGCGGCCAGTGCATAAAGATCTGAGCGTGGGTCAGCGTTGCCTTGATATTGTTCAGGTGGAGCATAACCAGGTGTGCCCAGCGCGGCAGTCTGCTTGCGCTTCGCATTCTTCGCCTCATCAGCACGTGCAATACCAAAGTCCACCAGGTGTGCACGCCTATCTTTTGTTCCGATAATAATATTAGCGGGTTTAATATCACGGTGCACAATCGGCGGCGTCTGCTGCGCCAGATAGTCCAGGACATCGAGGAGCTCAGAGGCACAGATCAACGCATCGCGCTCCTGCATTGGCGCATTTGTACGCTCCAGGCGCTGCTCCAGATTCTCGCCCTCAACATACTCCTGGACCATGAAGTAGCGCGTGCCCTCCTGGAAGTGATCGGTCACATTGGGGACCAGCGGATGATCAATATGGGCCAGGGTCGCCACCTCACGCTTAAAATTGCGCACATCGTCCAGACGCCTGCTCTGATCCACATTATCGGAGATCAATTCTTTAATAACAACCGGCTTTCCATCCAGGCGAATATCGGTCGCGAGCAACGCAGCCCCCATCCCTCCCTGCCCCAGAACGCTCTTGATCACATAACGACCGCCCTGCAGCCGTGAACCCGGGAGCAGAGTACGCGCAGGATCAATACCGCTGTTAGAGGGCATCGAAGGAGAGTCAACCATCTTGCCGCAATTGCTACAGTAGCGCACACCATCACGATTTTCTGCACCGCAGTAAGGACACTTCATCTTTCGGCCTACCTTCTGAGACGTTAAAGATAGCTCGTGTGTCTCTAGCTCTTCTTAGGAAATGCCTGATTGCGCATCTAAGATGCGTGGGTAGTAACAGTATATCTGGTTTCCTGTCATTAGTCGAGAGTTGAAGACGCTAACACATTTCTCTCTATTACATACGTATGCTAGGAGCAAAAGTTCAAATGAGAGAGCCATTAGCAGGCTTTTTGCTGCGCGATAAACATGGAGATAAGCAGACGAATTGGTCCTATTCACGCTGTACTAAGTTTAACTCTTGAGGTATAGTATGCATGAGTAAGTTATCTATATGCAATTGACCAACTCGCAAATTAACTTTAGAGGATTGTTTGACAAAACGGAAGAGAGATGCAGAAGGAACAGACAGTGAAGTTTGTTTACTTATTTTTGCAAATAGTTGTGGATGAGCAGTACAATAGAGAATGGGCAGTATTGGGCACTCTGATTTCGTCATAGATGTACAGCGTAGTAGCAGATGAAATAAATGAACATGCAACCACAACGAGGCACCACAACAGAGCAACTCGCAGACATTATTGAGATTCTGCGCATTGGGAACAAGAGCGGTACACTTATGGTTGAGCGGGGAGAAGGCAGAACACTAGAAGAGGGCTCGATCATATTTATTGAAGGACAGGCGGTTGAAGCGAGAGTAAATCAACAAAGTGGTTCAGCCGCATTCAACTATCTTAGCACATGGCAAAGATGTCACTTTTCGTTCGTCAGCCATGCCACGAATCCTTCTCCTCAACCTACAAGGTTCCCACCGATTAGACAGGGCAGTTCAGGAAATGATGGTGTTGCGCCAGGAACAAATTATATTCAACCGCAGCAGGCAATGCGGCTACAGAACAATTTCAACGCATGGAACGCGGAACTCTCTCTACCACAGCGTCTACTCCGTGGTGAAGAAGCGTTGCAGTATCCAGAGAACGCACAACTCCCTCGTGTTCATCGTCGCTTACTCTTATTGATTAATGGTCGGCGAAGTGTAGGCGAACTGGCGCGCCTCATGACACGCGATACAGACGAAATATACAAGCTTCTCAATGACTTAGAGCGCGTTGGTCTTATTCAACAATAGATGCAATACATAGAAGGAAACATGATATGTCTGTAGCTAATCTTGTATTACCTTCACGCAGAAGGTTTTCTCTTACCGTACGCGTTTCGCTTATTCTTATCCTTGCAGTTGTAATTCCATTGCTTATTACTGTCATAGGAAGCGAACTCATTCTGCGCCCAACTCTGCTCTCACAAGCAGAGGGTGAAATGGAAAACGATGCGCAAGCCCATTCGCAGGCGATAGATTCTTTGCTCATCGCACGCGTACAAAGCGTAGGTTCGATAGGGCAACTCCTTGCAATTCAAAAATTCCTTTCTGGCGATGAGGTTTTCAAGCAGCAAGCACTGAACGAACTGGCATTGGGTGACCACCTGAACCCAAATTATAGCAATTGGTCGCTCTTCGACATACATGGCAATGCACGCCTGGCATATCCTACTCTGCCTCCTCTCCGTGGAAAATACACAATCCCGCCTGACATCATGCAGCAGCTCCATGGCGTTAACAAAACGCTTATCTCGGATGTCTATTTTGACGATCAGACGCATACAGCATTTATAGATATTTATACTTCGATCACAGCACCAAATAGCAGCTTACTGGGATTTGGGCGCTCGACTCTCACCCTCAATGAGGTATGGTCGGCGGTCAACAACGAGACAAACGCCGCACCGGGCAGTTACGCGATGATCCTCGATGGACATGGCGTGCGTATCGCGTACACAAATACTGACAACACTGCAACGACGCTTCCTCAGGCTCTCTTCAGACCGATCGCTCCACTTTCACCAGAGCTGCAGCGGCGCATCCGCGATGAAAACCTATATGGAAATAGCAATGAAGCGGTCAAAGTTTTACCCGACCCGGAACTCGCGAACATGCAAAACAATCGTCAGGGTCCCGCGACATTCCAATTGACGCCAGCACTAAAGGATGAAGCATTCCAGGCGTACCGAGCAACGAGCAAGGTTATGCCCTGGACGTATCTTGTGCTCAGGCCGGTGAATACGATTACTGGAGTAGCCAATCAGCAGGACATTTATCTCTTCCTGCTCGCCGCCGTTGTCACGCTTCTGGCTGGTATCGTTGGTGTTGTGGTTGGTCGGAGCATTACACTACCAATCTTGAGCGCTGTTTCTTCTCTCCTCACGAGCAGTCAGATGCTGAAAACACTGGCCAACCACGAGCAGGTCATGGCGACAGAGCAAATGTGGATCGTAGAGTCTTCGCAGAATGGCCTGCAGTCCGTGAAATATTATGCGGACGCAACCAATATAGCCGCCCATAGGTTGGATGCGATAGGAAAGGAACTGGATCAGAACCTGGAGAGACTGGACGCCCGACGCATGAGGCAAATTTTGCAAGAGATACAGACGGTGGCGAACTACATTGAAAAGGCTAGCACGCATCAGGAACGCAGCAGTAAAAGTTTAACGACAGCGATTCAGGTGACTAATCAGGTGACAGAACAACTGGCAGCCAACGCCATTTCCACTACTGGGGCGGCCACCCGGCTGGAGGAGGTCATCGAGAGGCTACGCCAGGTG
>CAXTXB010000233.1:0-1219 GCA_964247965.1 uncultured Dictyobacter sp.
ATCGAGCACTGCGTAAGGTCGTCAACTAAGAACGCGACGTGAATTAAACATTTTCTATGAAAAATGCAAAGGAAATGAAACTTATCAGGAAGATTGTAACATTGTAACACCCACACTTGCGCTCCCATCCTGTATATGGTATAGTAGCTGTACTGCCGCTTAAGAATGAGAAAGCCTCTCGTTAGAGATTGAAATTACTATTATGATTACCCCTGGATATGGTTTGGCATTTGGGGGGGATGAGTAGGGGGGAGAGGCTACTATGGGTCATTGTGTACATGCTCTTTTTCTTGCCTGTGGCAAGAAAAAGAGCATGTAAAACACGATGTTCATCTTTTTTCAAAAGTTCAGAATGACCCATATACCTGGAATTCAGCGCTGGTTGTATCCCGATGATGCTTATTAACTATCTAGCAACGGCTTCTTAATATGTGTTTAACAGAGAAAATGTATTGTAATGATAGGATGGTGCTGACACCACACTGTGGCTCGGTGAGATATGTATGCAGCTCATCGATGGCATGTAGCCGGACGTCTATTTTTGCACACATATATATCATATATATAAGGAAGAGAAGATGGCGACACACATTCTCGAACCGTTTAAGACGGCTGATGAAGCCTGGCAGGCGCTAGAAGAGCAGCAAGGGATGGGTGATGGCGAGCTGGTCGATCTCTGGCAGCATCAGCTTCAGACTGCTGAGTGGCTACTGCAGCAGGGAGCGGATGATGAGCTTATTGTGGCGGGCCTGCTGCACGATCTGGGCGATGGACGTGTCGTGGATGCGGAGCATGCGCCGTGGGCGGCTGCCCTGGTGCTTCCTCTCTTCGGTGAGCGGGTGTCCTGGTTGATTGGCGCGCACGCCGATGCCAAGCGCTATCTATGCACCACTGATCCCGACTACTGGGCAACCCTCTCGCCAGTCTCACAGCAGACCTTCATCCACCAGGGCGGCATGATGACACCAGAGGAGCTTGCCGCCTTCAAGGCACAGCCCTGGTCACAGGACGCCCTGCGCCTGCGCAAGTGTGACGACGCCGGCAAAAATCCACATCACATCGTCGCCAACCCGGAATTCTTCCGCGTCATCCTCGAACGGGTGGCAGCCGTCCATCAATCGAGTAAGTAGCTTAAGTAATGACTCATGCCGAATTTTTAAAAAATTAGGAAAAACAATTTTTTGGGGGGGGGGTTTTTTTTGAGGGGGGGGCGAAAAAA
>CAXTXB010000233.1:1229-8532 GCA_964247965.1 uncultured Dictyobacter sp.
CCCCCCCCCCCAAAAAAATTGGTGTTACACATTTTTAAAAAAATTCGGCATGAGTCATTAGTAATCTTCCACTGCCCCCGGGATCACGTGGATAAAGCATTCTATACATTATTGGGCGGGCGACAAAAGTTTCCACCAGTGGAAGAAGCTTCAGGTAATGGGACTGCTCAACCACTGTATCAAATTTACAAGTTTTATGCTCGACTTTGTACAATTTTGAGAACGTGAGCTCGAAAATGCATTGTGCTCGCCCATCTTCTCAAGCTCAAAAGTTCAAAATTGTACAAAGTCGAGTTATGAATGTGTTTGATACTCATCCGGTTGGGCATCTCTTCTCGCTTACGCATCTGCACGCCTTTAGCGTGCCTCCCTTATTATTAATTAAACTTTTTACATTTCTTGCATCCTTCTAATTTTTTGCGCATAACGCAAAAAATTAGAAGGATGCAAGAAATGTAAAAAGTTTAATATTAATTCATAAAGAGCAGCGAAGCTGCATAATTCCATCAGTTAAGAAAGCGGAGGTGATGGCAATCAAACACAGTCTATAAGTGTATATCACCAAGTGCTATACCGCAGGAAGAGCAAGCATAAGAGCGTTTCTTGATGAAAAGACCGATTATGCCTAATAGAAGAAAGAAAAACCCTACGCATCCCATTGTCGTTACCTGCGTTGATGGAACCAGTGCAAGCCAACAGCAGAGAAAAAGAAGAAAAAAGGCTGAGAACCAGATCCACCCGGCAACCGAAATTTTCTGTGCAATGCGAACTGGCCCGGCGTAACGGCAATATGGGCACTGTAACGATGGTCCAAGCCTGGCGGGTGGATGTACAAACCGCAGTTGCTTCCTGCCCACATACTCCCGCAGTTCTTGCAACTTTGGATGATCTGGCTCAAGATATGCAATGGTCGCGAGGGCACGCTGAGCTTCTTCAATCGCAGGCGTCGTGTAGGCAATCCAATAGAGTAGCGTTATGTCCTCAGTATTACCATGATTGTACAATGCGCTAAACTGCCCATAGGCTAACTGTTTCTGACCGGAATTGGCAAGGTCTATAGCCTGTTGACAACGTGCCATATCTTCACGGTTCATTTCATTCTCCTCATAAAATATCGAATATCATCTATTAAGTAGAACGTAATGTCTTGTGTACACGTCACACCCAAAAAGCAGCACCTGAGCGAGACTGAAAGAGGCAACTTACGGCAACGCCTGAAAGCCTTATCAATACTTTTGCCCGTTTTGCCAGGTATAGGGTTGAAAAGATTTCATCTGCAGAATTCCATAACTTACAACGAGACGAAAAGTTATACGGCAAAAATTAGTGTGTTTGATTATTCGTCGACAGTGACGGACTCGCGAGAACGCTTCAGTGTGAATTGGAAAAGTTATCTAAGCGGGGGTGTTGTTTGAGCCTTCATTTACGATTATACTATATTACAGTATTCTAAAAACGGATCGTCAGAATTTTCTGTTCCATTCAACTGTCAGTAGTATATATGAGAAAGCTGAAAAGGTCTGGTGGTTTTGTACTAAGTACAATCAAGCCTTATTCATTTAAAAATATCAGGAAAGGGAGAGCATACGGAAGGCCGAGAGCAGGGTTTTGCGCTCATACAGGTCCTTTCACGTGCTCGTAATGGCTATGCAAGCACTCTCAGCAACCGAACGTATGCGCAATCTGGCGCGTATGGAAAACGAACGTTTTGATGTCCTCGTCATTGGAGGTGGTATTACAGGAGCAGGTGTTGCGCTGGATGCGGTGGCGCGTGGGTACAACGTTGCCCTGGTAGAGAAGGCGGATTTTGCCAGCGGAACAAGTAGCAAATCCACGAAGCTTGTGCATGGTGGTATTCGTTATTTGCCCAACTTTGACTTTGGCCTGGTGCAGGAGGCACTGGTTGAGCGTGGCTTGCTGCTGCAAAACGCGCCATTTCTGGTGAAGCCGCTGGAGTTTGTCTTGCCCATCTACGAAGGAGATCGTCATCCTGTGGGGATGCCCTTTACAACCCCGGGCGGCGTGGGCCTGGGGTTGGTCCTTGATATGGGCCTCTTTCTCTACGACCTGATGTCGGGTGGCCGCAGCGTCAAATGGCACCGCCGCCTGCGCCGTGAGGACGTGCTCAAACTTGCCCCCGCCCTCGTTCAGACCGGGCTCAAAGAGGGCTTCACCTATTATGACGCGCAAACAAACGACGCCCGCCTGACACTGGCGCTTATCTCTACGGCGGCTCGCTACGGAGCGACTATAGCGAACTATAGCGAGGTCGTTTCCTTTGTAGAGGAGGACGAGAAGGTGCGGGGCGCGGTCATTCGTGATCGTTTCAGCGGCCAGGAGGTAGCTGTGCATGCACGCCACATTGTCAACGCCACGGGAGTCTTCTCGGAGCAGCTTGAAGAACTGACCGGCACGGAGCCGCAGGTACACATCGAGCCCAGCAAAGGAGTTCACCTGGTCCTCGCGCGTGAGGACGTTAAGATGGGCGATTCGGCGATTGTGTTGCCGGAGACAGAGGATAAGCGCATCCTCTTCCTGGTTCCATGGGAGTCACGCGTGGTTTTCGGCACGACCGATACCGGCAGCGGCGATCTCGACCATCCCACAACAACACAGGACGACATCACCTATCTACTCACATACCTCAACCGTTACATGAATGTCGATCTAAGCGAGAAAGACATTATTAGCACATATGCAGGCTACCGGCCCCTCGTCAAGCCGCGCAACACAAGTGCATCGACCGCTAAGCTGTCTCGCTCACACGTCGTCCTGCAGAGTTCCTCCGGCCTCGTAACCATCGTTGGCGGCAAATTGACCACGTACCGCAGAATGGCCCAGGATACCGTGGATGTCTTGAGTAAGCGTGATGGCACCAAAGTTATCCATCCAACCAAAGCCCTGCCACTACAGGGCAGCGCCGGCTGGTCAACGGTCCGCCATACTATCGAGCAGAGAGGGACGAAGCTGGGACTCAGCGCAAAAGCCCTTGAGCACCTGAACCATAGCTATGGCACCGTCGCCCAGACCATCCTGGACATTATAGAGCAAGAGCCTGCGCTGGCCGCTCCGCTCATTGATGATCTTCCATATATTAAAGCCGAAGTTGTCTATGCCTGCCGCTACGAGATGGCGATAAGGCCCGACGACATCCTGGCGCACCGCACATCCATCGTGCTGGAAGACCGACAAAGCGGTGCGGGCATTATCGACGAAGTAGCCACCCTGATGGAAAAAGAGCTGGGAAGGCTGCCACAGGTACAGCAAGTACAAAAAGTGCAATAGATGCAAAAACGGGCGATCTCAAACGTTTGAACAATGATAAACAACACGCTGTTTATCATTGTTCAAACGTTTGAGATCGCCCATTATTTACGCCACTACTTCGAGCGACTCCAGCGATAAGACACCTGAATTATAATCATACTCAAACAATTCGGCGTAGCGTCCCCAGTCAATCGCGGTAGCGAGCACCGAGTCGGCATCCTCCGACGACATATAGTCCTCCAGCTCGCGTAGGAAACGATCCTCTGGGGCGCGATGGTCCGGTCGAGTTTCCAGAACGCGACGGATGTGCGCCACGAGCGCTACATGTTCGAGAAGTTGCTCGGCGAACAGGCTCTTGCTTTGCTGAATGGTGGCTTTGACAAAGGTACTTCCGAGTGGCAGCAGGGTAATATCGCCTTGTTCGACTCGCGCAAAGCCGAGCAATTGGGCGGCGTCAGTGATGGGGAAGAGATCATCCACTTCCAGTTGCATGTCCGAGGCCAGGTGCGGCAAATCGTCGCGTCCATAGTCAGGACCCGAGGCAACCAGTTCGAGGAGTCCATTCAGCTGCGACACCGGAGCCTTGGGCAAGCGGTAGGCGATGCTCGACTGATCGGCATCTGGCGTCTCGACCTGTGCAGTAAGAGGGGTGGTCATAATGGTGTAGATCTGCTCGACGAGGTCACGAAAATCGGTGGCGTCGCGGTCGCGTGGGCGAGCCAGCGTTACCGGCACCTCGGCTCGGATACGGCCAGGGTTGGGACTGAGTACCAGAATGCGATCCGCCATCAGGACTGCCTCCTCGATATTGTGGGTTACCAGTAAGATGGCGCGTGTCGGAATGCGCCGCTCGGCCCACAACGCTAAAATCTCGGAGCGCAGGTTCTCAGCGGTAAGCACATCCAGCGCGCTAAATGGCTCGTCCATGAGCAGCACATCCGGGTTGGTCACTAGCGCGCGAGCACAGCCAACCCGCTGCCGCATGCCGCCAGAGAGTTCCTTGGGATAGGCCGACTCGAAACCATCCAGGCCGATCAAGTCAATCGCTTCCAATGCTCGGCGATGGCGCTCACCCAGGGGGACGCCTTGCGTCTCTAATCCCAGCTCGACATTCTGCTGTACCGTGAGCCAGGGGAACAGTGCAAACGACTGAAACACCATGGCCATGCCCGCCATTGGCCCTGGAACGGGACGATTTCGGTAGCGGACCTCGCCACTTGTGGGCGTGATGAGGCCGATAAGGCTACGCAGCAGCGTCGACTTACCAGATCCAGAGCGGCCGAGCAGCGCGACAATCTCTCCTTCACGGAGCTCAACGGTAATGTCATCAAGGACTCGTAAGTCCTTACCTTCAGGCGTTTGAAAGATCTTGGTCAGGTGAGAGGCGCTCAAAATGATACGCTCATTTCCAGTGGAATGAGCCATGTGTCCATTGCTACCCGAACGAAGCGGGAAATGTGGGATTGTCATCGGTCTTCTCCTTCTCGTGTCCTCACGCGATTATCTTGTTCAAAGACACATTTATTAATCCAGCCGGAAGCGCTCCTCAGCCAGCTGATAGAGGCGTCGCCAGACAAGGCGGTTAAACGTCAGCACAAAGAGGCCCATTGCCATCATGCCCAGGGCGACATGGGGATTGAACTCGCCCGTACTCCACTGCGCAATATACGCCCCAAGCCCCGTTGCAATCAGCGTGGTAGAGCCCCAGGACACGACCTCGGCAACAATCGAGGCATTCCACGAGCCACCCGAGGCCGTAATGCCACCTGTCACAAAGGCCGGAAAAATGCTCGGGATGATCAGCGTACGCCACCAGGTCCAGCCGCGCATCCCGGTGACGCGTGCAGCTTCTTTGAGATCGTTAGGAATACTGATGGTGCCTGAGATCACGTTGAACAGGATGTACCATTGCGTCCCCAGGATCATGAGCGGCGAGGTCCAGATATTTGCGTTTAAAGCAAAGTGGGCAATGAGCACAACCGCAATCGGGAACAGAAGATTCGACGGAAAGGCGGCCGCGAACTGGGCCAGCGGTTGCACCGCCTGGGCGACGCGCGGACGTAAGCCAATCCAGACGCCGATCGGCGTCCAGAACAGGGTCGCAAGGATAATGAGCACAACGACGCGCAGCGTTGTGAAGACTCCAAGCAGCAGAACATCTCCAATCTCTGGCAACGCGACATCGCCAGCCGGAACCATCTTAGCGGTGCAGGCAGTTGCCAGGTTGGTGGGCATCGTCACCCCTTTTGCACGAAAGGCGTGCAAAAGGGCAGGAGACACACGAGTTCCATCGGATGAGGCCGCACACACCGAGGAGAGATATACAGTGTGGTCCGCCCCCACGGCAACGCCTGTTGCCTGAAACTGTGCAGTGATCTGTGTATCCCGCATAGTGTTGAGATTTTCATTGGGCGCGAGGATACGTCCACCGGCAATCCCGAGATTGGAACCGAACAGGAAGCGCGCCAGCACAAAGAGGAGAGCAAGGCTGATCATCACGAGTAGGCCATTCCAGATGACATCGAGAACAACATTGCGTTTCCCTACGACCGTCGCATCCAGGGGTTTACCCGGCCGGTCACGCAGCGATGTTGTCAGAGAGAGCCGGTCCAGCATGGCCGTCGGCAAAGCCACGGTGCGCTGCACGAAACGTGCTCGTTGTAGAAGCGTGAGCATCCAGGACTCTGCCGAGACCTCGGAAACGGACTGTTCAAACTTAAATTTTTCGGCCCACGCCACGATTGGACGGAAGATCAGCTGGTCATAGATAAGGATAAGTACTAACAGCGTGATAGCGGCGTAGACCATCGCCCAGATGTTGGCCTCCTGGATGGCGAGCCCAATATACGATCCTATCCCAGGCAAGGCCTGGCTGTGGGTTCGCCCAACCACAGAAATCACCTCGGAGGCGACAACAAAGAACCAGCCCCCGGACACCGACATCATCATATTCCACACGAGGCTAGGGGTCGCAAACGGAACTTCGAGCTGCCAGAACTTCTGCCACGGCGACAGGCGGAGCACGCGGGCGGCCTCATTGAGTTCCTTTGGAACAGTAATGAGAGAATGGTAGAAGCTGAACGCCATATTCCAGGCCTGTGAGGTGAAGATAGCAAAGATGCTTGCCGCCTCCAGACCCAGCAGACTTCCCCGAAAGACGCCAAGAAAAATGACGGTCGTCACCGTCAAGAATCCGAGAATGGGCAACGACTGCAAAAAATCCAGGACGGGAATTAGAATCTTTTCCGCCCGCCGCGATTTAGCCGCAAGCGTGGCATACGTTAGCGTAAAAAACAGGCTGCACAGGACCGCAAGAAACATGCGGAACAAGCTGCGCAGACCGTAGTAGGGCAGGTTGATCGGATCGAGGCTCACCGTCAAATCAGACGTCTGTGCAGTAAATGGTATGGATGCGCCTCGAAAGGCAAGCGTGAACAGGTAGAGTCCAACCAGCATCAATGGAATGACGATGAGGTCCCACCGCGAGAAAAAACGATGGGGCTGCACCACCTCTCTACTAGGAAAAATGAGCTTCATGGAGCACCTCCTTTATAACAAGACAACGTGTGCAGTGATAATGTAGAGACACACGCTCCTGGATGTGCAGAATTGTCGCATGCTCAGGAGTATGCCCAGGAACGCGATCTTGCTGGTTACTGCACGCGTTCTTAAAGAGGGGTGAGAGAAGCAATCAGGTCCTCTCTATCAGGAGAAGGAGAGAAAGCCCTCACGCGCCTCGCTTTTCATTGTAGATACCAAGAGCAAAAGCGAGCGGTGAGGGATAGCGAGAACCAAAGAGGAACGCTATCGTTTCAGCGTGACGTTTGCTCTGGAAAAAGACTGACACCTACAAGGGTCAGGGTCCATACAGGAAATCTCCTTAACTTTTTTCTACTCAATCTATTGACCCCCTGGGGGGATAGTGTCTTCAAAGCAAAGTATTGCTTTGACCCTCATGATGAGACCGGCTCACGGCGTGTAGCGACAATCCCTTGCGGTTGTCGTGCTAGAGGAGCACCAGGCCAGGGACGACGAC
>CAXTXB010000234.1:0-3520 GCA_964247965.1 uncultured Dictyobacter sp.
GCCTATAGCTGCGGAAGCTAATGCGTATAGTTGATTTTTTTGCTGTAAAGGTTCCTTACTGCCGTGATACATATGCTTGAAGACACGGCGTTCAGCGAAGCCATATTTTGTAAGCATACGTATAGCTTCCGTATGACTTATATTTGTATGGACTGCAGGAGCTTCCACAAATGGTAGCGTGAGGGCGTGTACCAGTAACAACTCGGCCTCTGCAGGCGTTTGCGCTATCCATGGCCCAAGTGCATCTTGCTGCGCCACTATATAGCCTGTGATGTGTCCTTCTCGATCACGGGTGGCAAAGCAACGTCCAGGCAAGTCCGTGAGATAGGAGGCGAGGACAAAGCGACGATTGGCACTAAAGATCGGCGTGTCGAAATCAGCCAGATCCTCCAGGTCCTCATCGTTCAGCACAAAGATCTGCTTTTCTACTCCTGCAGCCTCCTGGCGCGATTCCCCTAATTTCCTTAATTCTCCTAAATCATCCAGGCTATCTAAACGGTATACCGCCGTCACATCATCCTGTATGAACCCGATCTTGCTGTAGAGTCCTGCGCCAGAGTTAGTAGCTACCAATCGCGCGCTGAAGCAGCCTCGCTCCGTCAGCCAGCCCAGTAGATGCTCCATCAACACTCTCCCTACGCCTTTGCGTTGCACCATCGGTGAAACAGCAATCAGGCCGATATATGCGAATGTCCCATAATTTACCACGCCACCTACACCCACCGGCATTTCATCATCCATGACAAAGAACCAACCATCTGGCTGTAGCTGCAAATAATATTCTAGTTCTGCTTGAAAACTGTGGTTTGAGTTGTACGCTTCTATCAAAATAGGATCGGCAATGTTAGCCCTCTCCGAGGTAATTGCCTGCGTAACAATATGCACAGTTCACTCTCCTTCAATATCCGAACTGCTTTTAGAACTGTCAAAATCCATTTCGGCTATCAAGTATCAAGTATCAAGTATACAATACGTAGAAGATAGGATAATACTAGAATGGTTCTATCTACTTTAGTGATCAGTAGTACCTGGTAAAAAATATAGTTCGTAGAACAACAAATGCAAATATAAATTTATTTCGTTTATGTTGCAATTTGCTTTATCGCGAGTATAATCACATGTAGCTAATAAAAAAATTAATGTGGAGGTAGGTATGTTGCAAGAGGCGAGTGCGATTATTTGTTGATTTAAGTTGAATGTAAGGAACAATATGAAGAATTCAAAGAAACTTTCTGGTGAAGAACGTGAGGCCCGTCTGTGGGAGTTCGCTAAAAAGAGCCAAGTAGACGTTGAAATCAGCGATGATCTATTAAGAGATCTTGGGCTTATTGGTTGGATGGAAGAGGACAATTCTATAGCAAGAATGCGTTTGATCCTTTTCTCCTGTACTGCGATAGCATGCACAATCTGGGTAGTGAGTGGCCTATTTGCCTATTTTATTGCGGTGATACAGGCATGTTTATCGCTTCGCCTTTACTTGCCTATCCAGCTTACAAGACAATTACGTACTTTGCTAGAAGAGGCAAGCAGGCTCGGCGTTAGCCCATGTAGCGCTCGAACCACTTGCCGGCGGCGGGATAGGCGGTGAGCTGGGTGTTGCGCCGTAGCATGAAGTGTCCTTCGTTGGGGAAGCGTAGGAATTCGACGGGGACTTGTCGGGCCTTGAGGGCTGCGACTATCTGTTCCGCCTCGCTCACGGGTACACGCGGGTCGTTGGCTCCGTGCAGGACGAGCAGGGGTGTTGTTATTTTGTCAACGTGGTTGATGGGGGAGATCTGTTCCAATACAGCCCGATCGTGCTCCAGGCTGCCATACTCGCCTTCGCGCCACTTGCGCCGCCACGGTCCGGTGTTCTCCAGAAAAGAGACAAAGTTGGCGATGCCGACCATGTCAACCGCCGCCGCCCATAGTTCGGGATACGTTGTAATTGCGGCAAGAACCATATAACCTCCGTAGCTCCTCCCCATGATTCCAATCCGCTGCGCGTCCCCTTTCCCCTCGCGAACCAGCCACTCTACGCCCGCTTTGAGGTCCGCAACGCTATTGGGGCGCAGGCCCACGTCATCCAGGTGCACATACGACTTGCCGTAGCCGCTGCTGCCGCGTACGTTGGGCGCGAGGATGGCAAAGCCCATGTTCAGATAATATTGGAACGGGGGCATCCAGGGCGAGGCATGTAGTGGCCGGAATTGGGACTCTGGTCCGCCGTGGACAAAGAGAATAACGGGCATTAGTCCTGTGCCTGTAACGCGGGATGTTACGCGAGGCCGATAATAATAGGCGGGAATCTCCAGACCATCAAATGAGGTGTAGTGAATAAGTTCTGGCTCGACTAGTGTGGACGCATCAAGATTCATAGCGATGGTTGTGACTTGTCGGGCCGCCTGCTGCGAAGTTTCTCCTGGCGAGGCGGTCCAGATATTTCCGTTGTGGGTTGTGCCATTGAAGCTAAATGCTACTTGTATCCCTTGTGTCCCTTGTGTCCCTGACGGCGACCAGGTAAGCCCTTCGACGACGCCGGGTGGCAATGTTGGTGCGGGCAGCTCACGCTTTTGCTCGCAGTCGTAAAAGACCAGGCGCGAGCGTCCGTTCTCGTTGAGTGCCCAGGCTAGCTTTGTGCCGTCTGACGAGAGCGCCAGGCCTCCCTCGGCGTCCCAGGCTGGATCAACCAGGTAGGTGATGGGTGCGTGGATGCCGTCTTTTGTAGGGGTCGATAGATCCAGGCTGGCTGGAGCCAGAAACTCACGCTGGTAGTTGCTGAGTACATAAAGCGTCTTTCCATCCGGCGAAAAGCAGGGGTGTTCGTAAGCAGCCTCGTCTTGATGGGCAGTGAGCACGCGGGGCTCGCGACCATCCAGGTACACGAGCAGAAGGTCCATGTCCATCTCGGTTCGCAGCCGTGTGGCGATGAGGGCTGTTCCGTCGAGGGACCAGGCGTTCGGCATCAGGCTGGCGTCCTGTTGTAGGATGCAGCGCGTCTCGCCTGTGAAGACGTTCATGACCCATATATCGAAGAAGGCCGGGTGGCGCTGATTGCTGCTGTAACAAATGGACTGTCCATCGGGCGACCAGGCTCCAAAGTTGTGAATAACCTCTGGCGCTTGCGTCAGTGCCCGTGCCTCTCCGCTCTTTGTCGCCAGTAAATAAAGTTGATCGCGCTCATTGCCGCCGGCATCAACCGTTGCCAACAAATATTCTCCGGACCAGGCAACCTGCCCAACGCGATCCTCAAAACGAGTCAGCTGTCTGGGAGCAGGCTCGCCGAGTGTCAGAAGCCAGGCTTGATCGAGGCCGCTTATGTCGGCCACAAAAGCTATCTGCGTGCCATCAGACGACCAGGCCGGTCCATGCGCCCGCCGCACTTGAAGATAGCGCTCAACGTTCTCCTGTTTCATACTCATCATCTAAGCCTCTCCATCTTGCTCTATTTATTGGTACTGGATCGACCCCCCTCATGTAACCGGCTCCCTCCGCGTAGCGACAATCCCTTGCGGTTGTCGTGTTCGCTGGCCTCTGGAGC
>CAXTXB010000234.1:3530-7185 GCA_964247965.1 uncultured Dictyobacter sp.
CGCCCATGTTTTTGGGCGGACCGGGGAGGGAGCCGGTTACATGTTCATGCCTGCTGGTGGCGCTTTGCGTATATGCGGGCTCAGTGTTGTGATCAGTGCGAGGGCTGCCAGCGCTGCAGCTATAATCCATAGGGTGGGAACAGCTTTTATCTGCTGGATAAGTACCCCTGTCAGTCCTATGCCCAATGGCCGCGTACTGAATGATATCAGGCGAAAAGCACTATTTGCCCGTCCTTGCAACTTATCGGGAATCATCGCTAATCGGTAACTAAACTGCACCACATTGTAGATCGAATCAACGATGCCTAACATCAAGAATATAGTACCCATTATAATCACATTCGGCGTTAGGGTAAAGAGGATAGTGGTTAATGGATACAGCCAGAACAGCACGCTGACCGCCAATCCATAGCTGAATCGCTTCTGTACCATTGGTGCCAGTGGTGAACCTAGCAGGTGACCAATGCCTATCAGTGCGAAGAGGATACCGATTGTGGTTGCCGAGGCATGATACTGTTGCAAGATGACGATAAGTAAGAGTGGCAGTCCCCAGGAAAAGCCAGACAGGCCACAATTGAGTAGTGCCATCAGACGTAAGAGCGGCTGATGCCACAGCCAGCGTATGCCCTCAACCATCTCACCATATGCGTTTCGTGTGCTGACAGTTCGCTCTTGCTGAAACGGTGTGCGTATGAAGAGTAGGGAGACAACTGAGGCAATATACGAAATTGCATCAGCGAGAAATGGCAGTGGACGACTTATACTATAGAGTAGCGTCCCAATCGGTGGGCTGAGAAACGAGGTGAGCCCAAAGGTCATCTGGTTCTGAGCAATGGCAGCAGATAAATGCTCTTTTGCGACAACCTGCGGTATGCTCGCGGTATTTGCCAGGTCAAAGAACACAAAGAGCGTGCCCTCAATAAAAGCGACCAGGCCGATTTGTAAGAGGGAAAGTTGTCCCAATGCCAGCGCTAAAGGAATGCTGAACAGGCTGAGCGCGCGCCCTGCATCGCAAATGATCATCATCCACTTGCGATCCCAGCGATCAACCAGCACTCCACCGGGTAACGTGAAGATGAAGTAGGGCAGTGTGCGCAACGCTCCCACCAGTCCAGCTTGCGCTGGAGAGTGCGTGAGCGCTAGAATGAGCAGAGGAAAGGCCAGTTCAGAGACTCCGCTGCCAATCATAGATACGGTCTGGCCGCTCCACAACAGCAAAAAGTCGCGGTTGCGCCATAACGATGAAGTATTCTTTTTCTGCGTTATCATTGCTAATCCTGGTATCCCTGGGTTATTGCGCATACAACTTCAAGCGTATCGCGCACAAATAGCACATCCAGTGCCGCTGCTTCTGTGATGCTTTCAAAACACTTGACCAGCACCTCTCGTCCATCTCGCTCAATTAAGAGTTCGGGCAGTGTGCGTATGCGTGGGTGTGCGCGACTAAACCGTTCTCCTTCGGGTAATGCAAGCGCAAAGCTACTGAGCGTTTGAAAGTTGATTGGCTGGCAGACGCACTCTACGTGCACGCCGCAGGACTCTTGAGCCGAAATGGGAGCATCAGCGGGTATTCCCATGTAAAGCGGCGCAATACGGCCGCATTTCATACATACTACCGTGCGATCTTGAAGCCCTTGCTGGTAATACAAATGGCTCCATTTTCTGAGCTGCTTCAGCGCACGCTTATAACCTTGATTACCAGTGAAGATCTGGGCTTGATCCGTTTGATACGCGACATGGTTGATTGTGTAGCCCTCGGGTTCGCAATCGCAGCGTGTGCAGCGCAGCACAAACTGACGCTGGGAGGCGGATAGACGACCGAGTAAGCGCTGCTGCCCACACTGAAAACACCAGAGAGGTGTTTGCTGCCAACCTGTAGAAGTTGCTATGTGCATATCATAAGTATCAAGCTCTTGTTTGTACTCAGTGCTCAAAATGCGCTGTAGGGCCAGTCTCCCTCGGTGCAATCGCACTCCAAGCGTGCCTTCGCTGATGCCGAGCCGACTGGCAATCTCAGCTTGTGGTAGATCTTCAATGTAGTGGTTGACCAGCGCAGTACGCGTTTCAGGCGGAAGAAGGGCCATAGCGCGATCCAGCAAATCCGCCAGCTCGCTGCGTTCCAACTCATAATCTATGGATGCTCCATCATCAATCAGCCATTCCCCTTCCGTGCCTGGTGTAGAAGTATCTTCTTCGTCTTCAGGCTGGATAAGCTGCAGTTTCTCACTTGCGTGTTTGTGCGTCCAGCGTAAACATACTATACGCGCGATAGCTGAGAGCCAGGAGCTCAATCCGTTATAATCATATACCTTATGTCTGTTGCGCCAGGCCTCCAACAATGTCTCTTGTGCGAGATCTTCTGCATTCTGTGTGTTGTTTGACAGATGAGCACACAAGCGCACCAGCCGTTCTCGTTCTGCCAACAAAGCGTATTCAAATGAGTATGTTTTCTCTCTTTGCTGTATCATAAAGCGATTTCCTTCTATGAACTATTCTATACTCACCTGTATATCGCTGGTCAGACGCAAAATCTTACAGAAATTTGCACAAAAATTTTCTCATCAAGCTTTTATTCTGTGGACGGACGCAGTTCATCCGGCACTAGTATCTGGTCAAGAACCGGGCTGACGAACTCTGTAGCCAGACAATCCATATACACGATGTCCCAAAGCTTGCCGTTCATAAATTTTGCCTGCCGCCTGCGCCCTATTTCACGAAAGCCGGCCTTTGCGTAGGCACGCTGCGCCGCCCGGTTGTATTCCCACGTTTCCAAAGCGATGTTGTGTAGGCCGAGCGCGGTGAAGGCGTAATCGAGCATGAGCTGCGCTGTCTCGGTGCCATAGCCATGTCCTCGATAATTGGCCTCGCAGATTTCGATCCCGAAATCTGCGCTGCGATCTCGATAGTTAATATTGTCCAGCTCAGTTCTACCAATGGGTTGTAAGGTTGCACGATCATAGATGGTGAAGTAGACGACGCGACGTTTTTGTTCTTCCGCGACCTCGGCCTCGTAATGGGCCATAATTTCTTCGAAGGTGGAAGGTCGTGGGATGCGCAGTGTACGTAGCACTGCAAAGTCATTTATCCAACGCTGATAGAGTGGCACGAGATCACGTCGGATAGGACCGAGGGCCACTTTCTCTCCCGTGATACTTATGATAAGGTTCTCATACTTTTGGGCCTCTTGTGATTTTTCCATTGTTCTTTCATTTCACCTTTCTTTAAAAGAGAATACACTGATCTTATTTATTCACGATCTTGCATCTCTACTCAAGTACCCGCAGGGTTGCTTTCTGCTATAGCTATAAAAGTGAGTTTTCTGAATTGAGGAAAGAGAACATGAGGCGAGAATCTGAATGTTTATACATTGTTTATACTGGACAGTACTGTGTTTATGCTGCGTTTATACCTCCTCGATTATACTTCTAATACGAATCCATAGCATGTGCTCTCCTTATCGAACCTGCGCACGTGTGAGGGTGGATGGAAGCTATGTATTTCGAACATAATTGCTTTGGCAAGCGTGCTTGCACCCCGAAAATCGGGGAAGCGAGACTGGCGGCGGCGGAGCCGCGTCGCGACAAACCCTTGCGGGGGGGGGGGGCCGCGCGCCCGGGGGGGGGGGGGGGGGGGGGGGGGGGGGGGGGGGGGGGGG
>CAXTXB010000234.1:7195-8519 GCA_964247965.1 uncultured Dictyobacter sp.
CTCTGAAGCGGGGCGAGAACTCCGATCCGCTTGATCGCGGCGTGACCGCAAGGGACACCAACTCGCATCGAAATCCACTCGGCTTCCCTTTTCGAGGCGCGCAGCCGTAATAAGTTGGAGTTAATGCCGCAAGGGATGGTCGTTACGCGGCTTCGCCGCTTTCAATATTGTGATGTGGGGTCGTGATGACGTTTGACAAAGCAATAGGATGACCCAAGAAAGGAGTTTGGTGAGTACTGCTTATGAAAGATTCATCAGCTGTAATAGGAGGCGTACCGAGTCAGGCGACTGCGGCCATTGAACTGCGCGATGTGACCAAGCGTTTTATGACGCCAACGGGTCAGCCTTACACGGCTATCCGCAACCTTAGCATGACCGTTGCTCCAGGGGAGTTTTGCGCGGTGGTTGGTCCAACGGGCTCAGGCAAGTCCACGACGCTGAGCCTTATCTCGGGACTGGATCGTCCGAGTGTGGGTGAGGTGAAGGTGATGGGCAAGCTGGTGCAAGATATTGATCCACGCATTGGTTATGTTTTTCAGTCAGATGCTGTATTTCCGTGGAAGAATGTTTTGCGTAACGTAGCTACTGGCCCGCTCTTTCGTGGTCAACCAAAGGCGCAGGCGTACGAGCGTGCGCGCGACTGGATTGCGCGCGTCGGGCTCACTGGCTTCGAGGACCGTTATCCGCATCAGCTCTCCGGCGGTATGCGTAAGCGTGTGGCGCTGGCCCAGACCTTTATCAACGAGCCGCAGATCTTACTGATGGATGAGCCGTTTAGCGCCCTCGATGTGCAGACGCGCACGCTGATGGAAGACGAGTTGCTCAATATGTGGTCTTCGATCTCGGCCTCCGTTGTCTTTGTGACCCATGATCTGGAGGAGGCTATCTCCCTGGCCGACCGGGTCTTTGTCCTCACCGCGGGACCGGCAACGGTCAAGGGCATCTACACCATCGATCTGCCGCGCCCGCGCAATGTATCAGAAATCCGCTTTGAGCCGCGCTTCGTCCAATTGTATCAAGAGATCTGGGAAGATCTTCGCGATGAGGTAATAGTTAGTTATGAACGTAACAAACGAAGAAGTTAAGTCGCCGGTGCCTACTCCCGAGGATACTGATGTGCAGGTGGCGACGGCCCGCTTGCGTCAACGCCGCTTGCTCGTCAACATTTTACGTGTGGTATTTTTGATTGTGATCGTCGGCGGCTGGGAGCTCGGCGCACGTACCAAGGTGATCGATCCCTTCTTCTGGGGACAGCCTACAGGTATTGGGCAGCAGATTATCACCTGGGTAACTCAGGGAACGGCACAGGGTCCTCTTTGGGAGC
>CAXTXB010000235.1:0-8505 GCA_964247965.1 uncultured Dictyobacter sp.
AGGTAAAAACCCGCTGTTTACGATTTTTCAAAAGTTTGGGATGACCTATTATTAATGATGTGAGTCAATCCACTAGCGCTCCCCTACGCTCAGTACAACACCACGAATGAAGTACTTCTGCGCGAAAAAGAAGGTTATGACTATCGGTAGGATGGTGAGGATAGAGACTGCCATCAACTGATTATATGCAGTAACCGACTGGCCATAGAAGAGATTAAGTCCAAGTGCAAGGGTAAACTGATCGCTGGAGCGCAGGTAGATCAATGGGCTTAATAGATTATTCCAGTTACCCACAAAGGCAATAACGGCTACTGTGGCAAGTGCTGGTCTGGAAAGTGGCAGGATAATGCTGGTAAGGATGCGCAGATTTGATGCCCCTTCGATGCGCGCAGCATCATCTAGTTCGCGCGGAATACTCATAAAGAATTGGCGCAGCAGGAAGATCGAAAAGGGATAGCCAAACCAGGCAGGTAGGATGAGCGGCCAGAGCGTGTTGACCAGCCCGACTTTGCTAAAGAAGATAAACGTCGGCACCAGTGTTACCTCTGCCGGAATCATCATTGTGCCAAGCATGAGGATAAACATGACGTTGCGACCACGGGCGTGCAGGCGGGCAAAGGCGTAAGCGGGTAGTGCGCACGAGATCAAGTTTCCACATACATTCGCTACCGTGACAATCACGGTATTAATAAGAAAATGTGTAAAAGGTAGAACCGTCCAGCCATCTATATAGTTTTGCCATTGGAAGGTGCTGGGGAAAAACTGCGGCGGGAAGGTGAAGACCTGTTGCGATGGCTTGAGAGATGTGGTAACCATCCACATAAAAGGCAAGAGGAAGACTACTACTCCCAGCACGAGCAAGCAATAGATAACCACCTGGTATAGCGAAATACGCTTCTCTTCCTGTGCGCGCTTCGACAAAGAAAACGGAAAACGTGATGCGCCTACTTTCATATGCCTATCTCCCTTTTATTTCACCTTCGTAATAAACCCAGCGCCGCGCCAGGGCCAGTTGGGAAAGCGTGATAGCCATTATCACAATAAACAATACCCATGCCAGAGAGGATGCATAGCCCATATCGAAGTACTGGAAGGCTTCACGGTATATGTAGAGTCCATAGACCAGGGAGGCATTGGCTGGACCACCATTGGTCATAACCAGAATCAAGACAAAGGCCTGCAGCGAGGCTATGAAACCAGTGATCAAATTAAAGAAAATTACAGGCGAGATCATCGGTATCGTTACATTCCAGAATTTCGACAATCTGCCTGCGCCATCAATGGCTGCCGCTTCGTATAGATGCGGTGGAATTCCTTGCAGACCAGCCAGGTAGATGATCATTGTGCTGCCAGCACTCCACGCACTCATAATGATTAACGCTGGAATCACCCACGCCTCTGATGAGAGCCAGCCAGGACCCTGGATACCAAACCAGGACAGCACAAAGTTGACCAGCCCAAAATCAGGATGGAAGATATTGACCCAGAGCAGCGCTGTGGCGATGCCAGAGATGACGGACGGCAGATAAAACACCGTTCGAAAGAAGGCGATTCCTCGAACTTTTTGGTTGAGCAGCAGCGCAAGCATAAAGGAGACGAACACACTTAGTAGCACACTGCCGATTCCATAGTACAAAGTGTTCTTGAGGGTCACGTAGAAGAGCGGGTCCTGGAAGAGACGCTGGTAATTTCCCCAGCCGATCCATTGCGGACTGCTCAGCAGCGACCAGTTTGTAAAGCTGAGGAAGGCCGAAGCAATGATCGGCCCCCCACCAAAAAAGATGAACCCGATTAACCACGGAAGAATAAACAGGTAAAACTGTAACTCTCCGCGCCTCCTCTGCCTGTTTAATACCTTCTGCATTTGTTTCTTCTGCAGAGGTTGCTTCCGCAGGTCAACTTTCTCAGTTGTCAGTTGCATGATAGATTTCTCCTGTGCCACGAAAACCACTTCTACATTAGCTCCCCGCACCCTTGTTCTGCGCCAATATCGGGGTTATCTGGTCAGAAACCTGCTTCAACGCGTCGGCAACAGCTAACTGCCCCGCCTCAACGCGGTCCCAGATGGGTGCCGCAGTATTGGTTACCTTCGGCGTCGTTGGCTGATGGAGGACTGCGTTGGTACCGTATTTTTCTAACGACTCTAGTACCAGTTTCGCACTTGGCGGAGCAAACTTCGATTTGAAGTAGGAGTCCCAGGCTGATATACGTGCCGGACTGCCCCGGCCCGTCATGCCCCACATAAACATTTGTCCTGCCGGTGAGAGGTATTCATTCAAGTAGATCCAGGCGGCATCCTTTTGCTGGCTCTTCCCAGGGATCATATAAGCACTGCCTTCGGCGAATGTTGTGCGTCCTTTCGGTCCCTGCGGCCACAGGGCAAAGTCCCATTTGAAGCGTGCATTCTGACTGAGCGCAGGTGTGGCCCAGGAGCCGCCTAGCATCATCGCCGACCTGCCTAGCGTAAATGGGTCCAGTTGTTGTATCTGGAAACCCTGTGCCTCAGCAGGAGATGGTACGGCATTATACTTGAGCCGTATCTCCAGCCACCATTGCATCGCCTGGACAGACTCGGGTCGATCGATTAGACTCGTCGTCTCTGCTGGCTCGTCAGCATATTGTCCTCCAAAAGGAACGAGATAAGTCGGCCCTATGCCACCATCAGACGGATTGGGTGTGGCAGATATGCCGAATGTTCTATTGCGTCCGCTACCGCTCGCCAGTTTTATCGCAGCTTGCTTGAGATTATCAAGCGTCCAATCATTTGTTGGATACTTCACTCCCGCCTTGTCGAAGAGATCCTTGTTGTAATAGAGCAAGCCTGGGCCGCAGTCATACGCAATACCATACTGCTTTCCACCACGCTGATAGAAACCCATCGATGGTTTTGTAAAGTCGCTGAGATTAAAATCGGGCTGCTTAGCGATGTAGTCATCGAGTGGAGCAATCGCGCCCTGGGTAATAAATTGTTGCGCCCAGGCGAACTGACAATACATTACGTCAGGTAGTGTGCCGCCAGCGGCCTGTGCAATATATTTTTGCAGGTAGTTGGCGAAAGGAGTATTCTCTGCCTTAACGACGATATTAGGATGACGTTGCATAAAGAGCGTGTCAAACTGGACCTGACGCGTCCAAAAAGTAGCATCCCAGGCATGAGAGGCACTAATTTGAACTTTCGAGGTTGGTTCAGTTACAGCAGTCTTTGGCCACTGTAGACCTTTTGCATCATCGATTGAGTAGATTGAAGCGCCCTGCTGGGCAGCTGGAGAGCCTGCAGCCGCTTGACCTTGAGCCGTTTGAGGCTTGACATTGCCGCCACATGCAGCAAGCAGTCCTGTCAGACCCACGGCTCCTGCTAACTTGATGATATCGCGTCTGCTGTAGCCACGTTTCAGTAGTTCACGTTCGATTTCGGGGGCGATGTGTTCCGGATTGAAATATTCCATACTCTAAATCCCTCCTTGGATTAAATCTGACGTTGCGCATTCATAGATGCCGGTTATCTGGCAGAACAACTTTGTAGCCAAATCACTCACTCCTCTAAACTGAAGATCACTTCCTTTCTTGCTCTAGCACAATCACTGTACTTACCTCAACTCTGGGTACTACAATACGCCATCCATGCTGACTCGCTTCAAGGGCGATTGGAACTTCGTCCAACGCTGTATAAGCCCGACTGATCTGCGTATCAATAGCCAGATCGATGCGCAGATCATGTAGCGGGACAGGGTCTTCGTAATACTCGACGTGCGCTGGTGTACGCGGGTTCGGCGAAAAGTTAATAATGTGGAGCAGCCAGCGCTCTGGATGTTGGGCATTGGCTTGCTGGTGTGTTACGCCTATCTCGGTGCTGATTGAGGCATTTGTCTCTATAAGTCGCTCTGGCAGTACGGTGCCAACCAGGCGCTGAAAGATTTCACGGTAGATCCAGTAGCCGTGATGGTAGTAGCTTGCACCAATTGGGAAGGCGGTGGCGGCGAATCTCTCGCTTTGTATCACAGCCGCGTAGTTTGTGATATGGTCAAACGGTGTTTGAGCATGACTGGTATAGTGCGCGGCACTGCGTTGAAACAGCGGCTCGCCAAGCCGTGCCCACGTCTTCTCTGTTTCCTGCTCTCCTAACCGCCAGCGTGCGGAGCTCTGGTAGAGGGCATACTCATAGTCTGGAAGATCGGCGAGATGAGAAGGCTCAAATTTCAGATAGGTCGGAGTAAATGGCGATTCCCCTTCGTATGTGAGCCCGAGATCTTCAATCCAGCTTGTAGTTGTTCCAGATAGGCGCAGCGCATCATGGCTCGCGACCAGTGCACCCTCTTGTTTCAGATAGGCGCGTAGACGTTCGGCAAGCGAGCTATCTACTGATAGTGTATCCGGCAACAAGAGGAGTCGATAGCGCTCCCAGTCGCTATCGGCCTCGACAATGTCGAACTGGATGTGCAATTCTGTGAGCAGCTTGACCATGCCCAGCACGCTCTCTGCAAGTCGGCTGCCGTCCCCTGCCTTTGAACCCGTAGGTTGACCGATATCTTCCAGGAGTGGTCCACGAACAATAATGGCTGCTTCGGTAACTGGTGCGGCATCCACAAGATAGGGTTCCAATTGCGCGATTTCAGCATATGCTTTACCAATAGTGCTATAAACTGCCGGGTCCAGGCGACCGGATGGAGGCATTTGATCGCCGATACAGATCTGTGCTCCCTGGGCAATAATGCGTGCCAGTTCGGTGCGCAGTTGGGTAGGGTGCTTGAGCCCCCCAAAATCTGCCCAGGAGCTATGGAAGCGCCCGGTCATTCCACAGACACTTACGCCAAAACTTCGCGCATAGCGTACATTGGTGGGAAAGTAGAGATAGCCCCACATTGCGGTTGGCAGGGCTTCGATATCAATATTGTCCATGAAACGTGCACGCGCCTCCAGGCCCAGCCGCGTCTGATTATTCTGGTCAACCCGACATGAGGGACGTAGTTCATGGGCCTGCTCGTAAGCCTTCTGCATAAAATCAACGAGGAGATTCTGCTTATGGGTTCTTTGTACGGCTACATCGAAGGGGTCCAGGTTAGCTTGACGCAGCGTCGAGAGGCAGGCGGAGCAGAAGCATTCACCGGCTATGGGGAGCGGCATATCATACCAGACGCCATCGAGGTCGTATTTTGTAAGGAACTCGCGAGAATGCTCCAGGACAAGGTTGACGAAGTCGCCGTGTGACAGACAGAGCGCGGTCCAGGCTGGTGTCTCGTCAAACTTTGGCAGGTAGGTTGTACGATCTCGTTTGAACACCAGCCACTCTGGATGATGCTCGGCCAGGTAGTTGTCCCAGGTGACACAATAGTATGCGTAGACTTTGATATTGCGGCTGCGGCAGGCCTCAACTTGCTGTCCAAGCAGATCACGCGTGAGACTGGGGTGAACGGGACCATAAGCGCTGGGATAATAGAAATAGCCGTGCATGTCTTTGGCAAAGACAGCGATGGCATCGACGTGCGCCTGCAGTAGACGATCGCCGAATTCCTCGGCATCAAAAGCCTCACCTACTCCCGGCATAAATGCACTATTATGAAAGTCGAGATGAACTTTGCGCCAGGGGTGATTCGTGCGGGTATAGAAACGCGGATCAACCCATAGTGGTCGCGGATTTCCAGCAGTTGTCATAGCAATGCTCACCTTTCCTGCACTATCTGTCGTGCCTGCTCGCTAGCCCAATCAAGAGCGGCCTCGACACTCTTCCGTTGATGCAAGGCGTCATCCACAGCGACGTTCAAAACTTCGGTGATCGCCGGCCACTCAGGAATGGCCGGTGGGCTGTTCACATTCTTGTGTACGGCCTCGATGGTGGCATACACAGGGAATTGCCGTAGGATCTCGGGATCGCGCCAGGTGGAGTAACGCGTGGCGATGCACCCATTTAGCGCGGTAATACGGTCAAGCGGAGGACTGGCAGTTGAGCGTAGAAATGCATAGGCTAGCTCTTTCTGCTCGCTGCCTGCGGCAATGGCCAGAACCCAGTAGACGTTTATGGAGGTATGCACACCTTGGGCACTATCACCGCGTGGAACAAGGCCCAGGCCATTCTTCCCCACAACCTGCGACTGCTCCGGCACTTCGGCCATCGTGGCAAATCCGCACCAGTTAACCATCATGGCCGCTCGCCCACTCGCGTAGTACTCTCCCGAGACGACCGAGTCAAACCCTTTGGCCTCTGGCGGCATGACCTTGTAGCGATTGAATAAATCTACGTGATATTGCAGGGCTTCTATAGCGATCGGTTCGTGAAAAGTTGGCTTCCCTTCATCATCAAGGAGCCGACCTCCCCGGCTCCATGTGTGAATCATGAAGTCGTAGACATTATTATGTGCATCGTTCAAACCGGCAGCAACTGCACCATAAAGGTTCTGCTCCGGACGAGTAAAGAATTGAGCGATGCGCAGATACTCAGACCATGTTTCGGGTGGATGCAGGGGTAGCCCATAACGAGCCTGAAATTTGTCTTGCTCGCTCGGATCATCAAACAGATCCCGGCGATAGATAAACATCATAGGACCATCATGGTAGGGCAAGGCGTAGGTATGACCAGTTGCATCACGCTGCAGGGTGCGTAAGCTCGGCGACCAGCCGGCTGGCCAGTCCTCCGGAGGACCTGCAGCGAGCGAAGCATCAAGAGGTTCCAGAAGTCCACGCTGAATTGCCTCAGGCAGCCAGTCAGTTAATGTGAGCGTCACATCGATTGTGCCTTTTGTCAATTCAGCCTGTGCAATTGTGCTCTCATATAGCTTCTGAGGTTCACGGAAACTGCGCACAACCTTTACTTCTGGATACGCTCGCTCGAAGACCTCAGATTGTGCCGCCAGGGCCTGCTCAAAGCCTACGAAGCTGCGCCCAACGAGATGCAGTACAACCTTATCTCCTGCCGGCATACTTTGCCTCCTTTCCCGTTGACAAACGGGCTCTCTGCGCTAGAGCGACCAGGGATCGATGGCGCGATGCTCGGCCATCGATCGATATGCCGCCAGGACTATGCGCAAAGTACCCAGGTTGTCGCGTACAGATGTTTCTGGCGCGCCTGGAACACCCTCAATACCTCGCATCACGCTGGCCATCGTGCCAATAAAGGCATCGGGGAACCAGCTGCCAGGGAGGTTGGGAGTAATCCAGGTTCCGGGCTGCAAACGTTGACTCATATAACGAAAGCTATCAGGAACACCCGTAGGATAGTTTTTTAGTAAACCAAGTTCGGCCACGGCGCTGCCCTCCGTGCCCTCGACCCGAAATGTGGCGTATTGATCAGTCAGTCCACCTATGTTGTGATGCGTATCTACGACGGTTGCGCGCAATTGTCCATCAAATATCAACTGGATCGTCGTGCGCGTTTCTCCGTTTGTCGAAAAACCAGGGACGGTACTGCCATCAGCGAAGACAAGGCGCGGCTCACGACCAAGCACGGCGCGGATGGTGTCGAGATAATGGATCGAATGGTACATGACTTCAACTGTCTTGCCCTCAACTATCCAGGGCCAGAGGTTCCAGGGGGTCAAAACGTTGATGAGAAAAGAGATCTGGTAGATTTCTCCCAGCAGGCCGCGCTCGATCAACTCACGCATTGCCAGGGCCGCCGGCATCCAGCGTGCCTGCTGATTGACCGCTGCTACAATTCCTGCCTCCTCCACACTCGCAACAATTGCTTCTGCCGTTTCAATATCCTCAGCCAGCGGCTTTTGTATCAAAAGCGCCTTTCCTGCTCGCGCAACACGTGTAGCAATACTGTAATTCTCTCGTGCCGGAACAGCGACATCGACGATAAGTGCAGGTCCAGAGATAAGCTCGTCCAGACTTCTGTATATCGTAGGAATATTATAGTGCGCGGCTGTGGTTGCAGCCTTCTCAGCTTCCACGTCGTAGATACCAATAACATTGAATCCAGCTTTGCGATAGGCCGGCAGATGGGCATCGTTGACTATACCACCAGCCCCTATGATGGCTATAGGATAATCATGATGCCTGGGCAACGGCAGCTCTGCCCTTATCTGCCAGTCGTTGCGGACAGCATTGTCGATTGGATCTTTACCCATATCAGCACATCCCTTTCCTGCTTCACTTGAGCATGTCGCTTGAACATCGCCAGGATAACAAAAGGTGGGATCGCGCGTCGCAGACTAGTAACAACAACAGTTCATCAGGTGAACTTACATAGCTCATACAAGTGATAAAAATATTTGTATATGAATATTGTACTCACAGGTAAAATTTTGTCAAGCCTATCCGTTCCCTTGACAATTTTTCATCCGTGAGTACAATATTCATATACAAAACTTTTATCGCGTCTATACGTTCTGGTTCTCGCATTTTATGAAGCGTTGCAACTGGTAGCACAACCCATTGATGTTGAGAGCTAAAGAAAGCGCGTCGCGTCCTTTTGGACAAGTGCGACCAGATTGCAGAGGAGCTTTATGTCTGCTGTCGTCACGCTTAATGGCATCACCTGGAATCATACGCGCGGCTATTTGCCACTCG
>CAXTXB010000236.1:0-3452 GCA_964247965.1 uncultured Dictyobacter sp.
CATAGACACATCGCTCATTACATGTGCAGAATACCAGATGTTTCTTGATGAAAAACGCAAACAAAGCGAGTACTATCAGCCAGATCACTGGGAGAACACTTCCTTTACTGCAGGATCAGGGAAGCTACCCGTTCTAGGAGTACGTCCATCAGATGCACAGGCATTTTGCCAGTGGTTAACCGCTCGTGATAAAGAAGAATGGCAGTATCGCTTGCCTCGTGCTGAAGAATGGCCTCTGGAGGAGAGAATGAGAAAAAGCAAATTGGATGCGGAAACAGGTTATTGGGTTGAAGATGAACCCTTCTTCGTTTGGTCACAAGGGAAACCTTCGAGTAATTTGCAGCAACAATTTTCTCTCGCCCGTGCCCAGGCCTTCGACCTCGGCCCCGATCTCGCTCGTATCCCCGCCCGCGACCGCGGTCTCGTCCACGCTCGTGCTGACACTCTTGCTCGTGCCCGCGCCCATGCTGATACTCTTGCCTTTGCTCTCAACCTCGACCTTGCTCGCGCCGATAGCCTCTCTCGCAATGACACACGCATCCTTGCCGACATCCTTGCCCGCGATTGTGTTCGTGCCCGCACCCTTGTCCTCGATGGTACTCTCAATCTCACTCTCATCCGCTCCCATACCCGGGATCTCGCCCACGCGCTTAACCTCGAACGTACCCTTGTGCGTGACCTTAAATCGTATTATATGCTTAAACTCTTTGAAGAACGTATAGCTGGAAATCTTCCTGCCTGTGAAGGCATTCTTCTTGTAAAGGAGTGGAAGGCTGAGACGGAGCAGGACAAAGAGGTCCTTTGACTGAATGTGCATACTTGTTGATACGAAAGATGGTGTGTTGAGAGGTTTAGGCACTTGCTATCTTCTCAACTTTTTGAAGAGGAGATAACAAGCTCGAACTATCCCTGCCCTGTAAACAGTCCGTAGAATAGAAGTACGGCGGCGGCAATCATAACTAGTGCGGTTATGATGAGGGTGATGTTTGTGAGGCGGCTTAGGGCCTGGTCGCGCATCACTTTGCGGTTATTGCCGATCATGATCAGGTAGACGACTAGAATTGGCGCTAGGACGCCTGAGATGACGTTGGCCCAGAAGATAAGCTTGATGGGGTCCAGGCGCAGCAGGGCCATGCCCAGGCTGATCAGCAGGGCGGCGGTCAGGATCAGGTAGAAGCCTTCGTTTTGCCAGGGTTTCTTTGAGAGGCCGACGGGCCAGCCGAATGTGCCCGCGACGGCGTAGGATGTGCTCGCAAGCAGGACGGGGATTGCGACCAGGCCTGCGCCGATCAGGCCGATGGAGAACAGGTATTTGGCGAATGGGCCGAGCACATAGACGAGCGCCTGGGCGGCGTCTGCGGCGGTGGTAATACCTCCGTGATGATGCGGATTGCCAAAGATTGTTGTGGCTGTGGTGATAATAATAACGTAGGCGACGAGGTTGCCGCTGATAACTCCTACCGCGATATCCACGGCGGCGAGGCGTATCTTTTGAGCAAGTGTGCCCGGACGCCTCTCCTCTTTTTCACCTTGAACCTGCCAGAAGATATTATAAGGAGAGATGGTCGCTCCTAGCAGGGCCACGGCGGCGCTGATACTGCCAAAATTGAGATCGACGTGCGGCACAAATGTGTTGAAGAGAATGCTGCCCCAATCCGGATGTGACAGGATCGCTGTGAATATATAAACGACAAAGGCCAGGCTCATGAGAAGAAAGATCTTTTTGAGCGTCTCAAAGTTGCGGAAGACCGTAAAGTACCAGAGGAGCGCAGCAACAGGGACAACAAACCAGATCCAGTTTATACCGGTCATCAATTCCAGGCCACTCCCGATCGCGACGAGGTCGGCCGCGATGAGGGCAAGGTTCGCGACGATCAACACCAGTGTGGCGATCATGGCAACCGGGCGGCCATAGTGCTCGCGGAGCACTTCGGCCAGTCCCGTTCTTGTGACACGCCCTATTTTCGCACAGGTGTATTGAACTGCGTAGTACATCGGGGTTGAAATTAGTAGTAACCAGAGGTGTCCATAGCCGTTCTGAGCTCCATCGATGGAGTATGCCGCGACCGCTGAAGAATCGTTGCCTGCGGTGCCAGCGATAAAACCGGGGCCCAGTAGACGGAGGAATTGGTTTGTGCCTCCAGTTCGCTCGCTCTCTGGCTGAGAGGTTTCCTCATGCGAGGTTTCTGACTCAGGCAGCAACTCCGCATCCAATTCATTGCTCAGCTCCATCCCACGCACGCCTTCGACCGTTGGTATATTTTCCTCTACCTCTTGAAGGAGCCCGCCATCTTCCTGTCGCCGAATCTCTTGCTCGTGGACAAGTTCTTCGATGCCGATCGTGTTCAATGCCTCCAGCTCCGCTTCACGGGCGTCGATAAGTACCTTGCCTTCTTTCTCGTTGCCTGAAGGAATCTCTACATCTTGAATGCGATCAACGGGAATATCCAGTTCCTTCCTGAAAAGAGCTCCCTTCTCAATTACAATTTTTTCAACCTCGCCATCAGAATCAAGAATGACCTCTTTTACCTTTGGTTTACTGATATCTTCTTCGCCCAGATCCCCTCGTGTCGCCTCAACCGCCATCCCTGGTTTTATACGTTCAGCCTGTTGCTCTACCTTCGTCTTTTGTTTCTCTGCCATATTGTAGAATAAGATCCTTCCGCCAGATGCCGACAACAGCTCTGTACCGTTGCCCCAGATAAGCTCTATTCGCTGATAAAATCCTTAGTATTAAATACTCAATTTACCGAAAAAAAGTTTCGTAACCTATATATTTTTTCCTACAGGCATAAATAAAATGCAACCCGCTACCCGAAATTTCGGGTAGCGGGTTGCAGGGCGGCAAGACGAAATTAGCCGTGGTGGTGGTGGCGATGATGATGATGGCGGTGGCAATAGTCATCGTCGTCGTAGTCACAATCATCGTCATAGTCATAATAATGATCATCGCCGCACGCGCCGTTGACTTGCTCCAGGTCCTGCTCATCGAGATCGAATGCTACGTTTTCGTTGTTGGAATTGTTGCTCTGATTGCCAAATACGCTGAAAATGTTTTTCATGATGTTTTTCTCCTCTTTCTCTTTTCGTGCTTTGCAATTGTTTTATATTTTGTAACTTTTTTCTTTTTGTGAGAGAAGTGCGTTTTGTTTTCTCTCGATGGTCATAGTATAGCTGGGATCGGAGAAAGTTCGTAGGATGGAGGTCACAGATTGAGTGTGAAATCGATCACAATAGGAGTTATTCAACAGGCGCAAGCAATATTATGAGAAAAGTAGTCCCCAATGCCTTCGGGCCAAAGGGAATAAAGGATGGTGTGGGACACTCCGGGTAGTCCATCCGATACGGATTGTCATTCCCCCTACAAACAATGAGCCATTCCAAATTTGATACCGTTAGCGGGGAATTTTTTTTTTTAGGAGTTTTTTTTTTGGGGGCACCAAAAAACGCCA
>CAXTXB010000236.1:3462-5984 GCA_964247965.1 uncultured Dictyobacter sp.
TAAACTTTTTTCTTTTTTTTTTTTTTCTTTTTTTTTTTTTCCAAAAAAAAAAAAATTTTAAAAAAAAAAAATTGCCCCCCAACGGTATCAAATTTTGGAAAAATGAGGGATGACTCATTAACTATGAATTAAGCGTAGGCCCAATCCATGTCATGTAGAAGCTTCTGCAGGGCTTGCGAGGCCTGGCGGAAGAGGTCGGGGCCGCTGAAGCCTTGATATTGGGCGGCGTGAGCCAGGTGAGGTTCGAGGGCCATGAAGCCGTCATAGCCGTCCTGGTGCAAGCGCTGAAGAAGCTGGGGCCAGTGGGCCTCGCCGGCTCCAGCTACGACGAGCGTCCCATCAGCACGGACGTCTTTGACGTGAACGTATTCCAGCCAGGGTTTCGTGGCCTCGTAGGCATCGGGATAGGGAACCTGGTCGCATTGCAGGAAATTGGCGGGATCGAGAGCCGAACGGAAGTGAGGATCGTCGATACTTTTGAGCAGATCGACGCAGCGCGCAATCGTATCACCGTAGATGCCCTTCTCATTCTCGTGAACAAGTGTCACTCCGGCGGCGCGGGCACGCGCAGTCATCTCGCGCAAGCGACGCAGCACTTCTGCGCGGTAAAAGGCCGGGTCGGGCGCAGCCGTCTGGGTGCTCGCGGGAGGATAGAAAGAGAAGATGCGAATATAAGAGCTTGAGAGCGCCCTGGCTGCAGTAATGGCACGCTCAAATTGTGCAAGATGCTCGTCGAAAGAGCTATCGATAGGCACTTTCCCAATTGGCGAGGCGATCGCGGCCACTCCGATGCCGGCAGCATCCAAAGCTCGCTTGATATCAGAGAGCTGCTGATCTGAAAGCTCCACGACGTTTGTATTCCAGACGCCGCGCAGATCGATGAAGCGCACATGCTCACTTTGTAGAACCGAGATCTGTTCGTTGAGATCGGCAGATATTTCATCTGCGAAGGCGGAAAGTTGGATCATGGCAGGGTAACCTCCTTACCTGTGCGGGCGGACTCGTAGACGCCGAGAATGATATCTACCGGGCGGCGTGCCTCATTGCCATCGACGAGCGGCTTCCCGTTTTCCCGAATGGCGCGCATAAAATCGGCAATCTGCAACGCGTGGGTAGCAACTTGTAGGGCAGCAGGATTGCTGGCCGTCGAGCTCTCCTGCTCCGACGCACTTTTTTTCTTCCCACCACCATAAGCACCCACCTCCTCTTTATCATCGCGTGCAAGATGCAAGTAGCCCAGGCGATCATTTTCGATAATCGCCGATCCACGATCGCCGAAGACCTCGATCCGCGTCGTCGCGCCTGGATAGCCGCCCGTTGTAGCCGAGATCGTCCCCAACGCGCCATTTGCGAAACGCAGAATCGCTACCGCGACATCTTCCGTCTCCATGCGGTGGACCAGCGTATCTGTATACGCTTGAACCGTTTTAGCGGGACCCATCAACCATTGCAGGATATCGATGGAGTGGATTGACTGGTTCATCAGGATGCCGCCACCATCGAGTTCCCAGGTGCCGCGCCACGCACCACTATCGTAATATTTTTGTGAGCGCCACCAGGGAACCGCCGTATTGCCCAGGACCAAGCGTCCCAGCGCCTGCTCCGCGATGAGTGCATGCACCTGCATTGAGGCCTTGTCGAAGCGATGCTGGCTGATCACCCCCATCTTGCGGCCAGTTTCTTTTTGCACGCGCAGCATCTCATCCATACGCTCGCGCTTAATCTCCATCGGCTTCTCGACGATCACATCCCGGCCCGAGCGCATCACCTGGCAGGCGTGGTCGCCATGCATCCCGCTAGGCGTGCATACATCAACGATATCAAGCTGCTCGCTCGTGAGCATAGTCTGCAGATCAGTGTAAGCTTTGGCTGAATACTTATCGGCAAGCTTCTGAGCCTTCTCGGGCACAATATCGGCGACCGCAACGAGCTCAGCATCAGGGAGGCTGGTGATAGCTTCCGCATGGGTTGGGCCGATGACGCCGCAGCCCACGATGCCGAAACGAAATTTCTCAGGCATGAAATACAATCTCCTTTTGGCATAAATAAGATGGGCGGTATAGTTGTTGGTGACGCTTTTCGCCTCTTGTCCTACCTTGAAGTCATCAGGCGCTTGCAGCCCACTGTTCTTTGAGTACGGCGATGGCAGGGGCAACTTCAGCCACAAAATTGCGCCAGCGACATTCAATTGAGATGCGCTGATCATAGCCGACTCGGTGCAGGACTGAGAAGTAGGGGCGGAAATCTTCACCGTGCGTGCCTGGAGCGGCCCGGTCCTGCTTCTCGGCCACGTGAATATGGGTCAGGAGCGAACCTACGGGGAGAAGAGTCGCGGGATCTTCTCCGTTGCAAGCCATATGATAGGTATCGGCCAGCAGCCTGGCACCCGAATCGATGATAGTCGAGACGGCCGCGCCACTTTCCGCCACAGTATTGAGCGTATTGGTCTCTTCATATTGCAAGGGCTCAAGCACGATAGTGACTCCGTGGTTGCGCGCCCACTCGCTCCATGTGGCCAGGTG
>CAXTXB010000236.1:5994-8503 GCA_964247965.1 uncultured Dictyobacter sp.
GATCTGCTGGGTGGCGGCGGCGCGATCATAGCCTGGAGGGTTCTTGCGTGCACCCCCACTCCCGAAAACGATTACGCGGATGCCCACCTGCTCTGCACGCTGCAGCGCCGTTTGCACGTAGCGTTCAATGCGGGGGTGATCGATATGCTGCTGGGGAGTTTCAACAAGGAAGAGATCGGCGGGTAGAAATGAATTGGCTGCCTCGATAGGGATGGATATATTGCGTGCGTCACGTAAGCGATCCGCGAAGTCCTCGTGCGGCTTCTCTGGAATCAGAAAACGATGCACGCTCTCTTCAAGGTAGTCGAAGGTGATCTCGTCGAGAGCCTGGATCTCCCGAAATGATGTGCATATTCCGAACTTCATCGTCAGTCCTTTCTTCCCTCAACCTGGGGGGTAATGAGTACCGAAGGGATGTTCGATCAGCAAGGTAAACATTTACTTTACATGCTAAGAGTAGCATATCACAATCAGAGCGGTTGTGTAACTAGAATGGATCATCTCGAACGTTTGAGAAATTATAAAAATTTTATTTTACCTGCTATTTTTACTGCTGGAGCAGTTAAAAGAGCAGGGAAAATACAATTTTTATCATTTATGAAACGTTAGAGATGATCCATTCTAAAATAAGGTTTCTTTTGCTCGCGCGTTGATGATAGAACGCTGTAGCCTGAATGGGATGAGATAAGGGCTTTGCTATTCAGATAGGAACAAATGGAGTATACTGGTATACTGAGTGGCGTATTTCAATGTGGGGAGATGATTTACAGTTCTTTCCGTCAGTGATTGTTCGGATACATGTTTTCGTTCTAGCAATAGGATAGGGAGATGCCAGAAAGAAATGAGCAGTGAGAATAAGTATTTCTGGCTATGATAGAGGGATAGTATGGTTGAGTTATTTCAGATGTGGGCGCTGGTCGAGGTTATCGGGCTGCTGGGTCTGCCGCTCAGCGTGACGGTTTTTCATAATTTGCCGGATCGTGGGTGGGCTTTTAGTAAGACTCTAGCAGTGGCGCTGTTCGCGTTTTGTATCTGGCTGCCGCTGGTCACTTTGCACTTCTTGCCGTTTAGCCAGTTGTTTATATTGGGTGTGGGCGTGCTGCTCGCTGCGGGCAGTGTAGTGGGATTCTGGCGCACTCATTCTGTGATTAGCAAGGTGGTGCGGCGCAATATATCTTATATTGTGATTACCGAAGTGATATTTTTTGGCATGGTCCTGCTGTTGGGTGGCTTGCGCTCATTCCGGCCGGATATTCGCAGCTGGGAAATGTTTATGGACGAGGGCTTTATCGCCGCGATCATGCGCAGTCCGCATCTGCCGCCCAATGATATGTGGTTCTCGGGCTACAGTATCAATTACTATTACTATGCGCATTTTGTCATCGCTGCGTTGGCAAAGCTGCTCGGACAATCTCCCTCGATCGCCTTCAACACTGGAATCAGCATCTTCTTTGGGCTGACAGCTGCGAACTTATTTGGAGTGGCGAGCAATGTTGTGGCCTGGGCGAAGCATTCACGCGTGCATGCCGCTACACAGCCAGGTGAGCCATTGGGGCAGGCTAATCATGTCTATCCACCCCTACTCGGCGCAGTTCCGTATGGGCTAGTTGCGGTGGCGATGGGTATTGTGCTGGGCAATCTTGCGGCCACGCAGCAGTGGTGGTTAGATCATGGCGAGCAGCCGCACTACGACTGGTTCTCGCCCTCGCGCGTCGTTCCTAACACAATCAACGAGTTTCCCGCTTTTAGCTTTCTGCTCTCCTGCTTCCATGCCCATGTTCTCGCCCTCGCCTTTACCATCCTCGCCATCGGGCTCGCCTTCAACCTGCTATTGGAAAAGGATGGCACTGGCCTCTTTGCCTTCGGGCGCGGCTGGCAGTTGCCCTTCACGCTCGGCATGACGGCCATCGTCATAGGGGGGCTCTTCACCATGAACGGCTGGGACTTGCCTACATATCTTGGCCTGGCCCTGGTGTGTATCGCGGTCCAGCAATGGCAGACGTATGGACGGCGCATCCAGTTCGCGTTGCTGATTGACCTGGCTTCAGCCGGCATCAGCCTCATTGCCCTCTCGTTCCTGCTCTTTCTCCCCTTTTACATCAACTACATCGCTCCTTCCAGCGGCTTCGGCCTCGTCGCAGGGCGCAGCCGTACTCCCATAGGTGACGAACTGCTAATCTATGGACTATTTATCTTTATTTTTCTCTCACTGCTAATCGTGAGCGCGTGGAGGCGACCTCTATTCGAGGACAGTGAGCCTGATGAGCAGGGACGGCGTGGGATTATGCGGCGGCTATTGATCGGCCTTGGTTGCCTCGTCGTACTGGATATCCTCATCCTGTTGCTTGTGCCGAACAGTCTGACGCTGATGATCATGACGAATATTGCGCTCTTCGGCGTCATTCTGTTGCTCTATCACGTGCAGGACCAGGGGTTGGCCTTTATCCTCCTACTTGGAGCGCTGGCCTTCGCCTTGATCGCGGGCTGCGAGATTATCTATCTGCGGGAT
>CAXTXB010000237.1:0-2265 GCA_964247965.1 uncultured Dictyobacter sp.
GTAAAGGAGGAAGAGAGGCAGGCAAGGTGAAGCAAAAGCGGCTTCCCTTGCCTACAATGCCCGCACTTTCTACCCAGATATGCCCTCCCATTGCCTCCACCAGTTGCTTGCTGATGTACAATCCTAGACCAGTACCACGAATCGCGCTTGCCATGTCACGCTGCAAACGCACAAATTTGCCGAAGAGTAGCGGAATATCGCCGGGAGGGATGCCCGGGCCAGCATCCTGAACCCAGATAAGCACCCGGGAAGCATCCGTCCCGTCCCGCACAGGTTCACACCGCGCCCCCAGCTCAACCCTTGTATGAGCCGGGCTATACTTAAACGCATTCGAGATCAGATTGCGCAACACCTGGCACAAGTACTGGCGATCCGCTTGCACACATAGCGTATCTGGAACCAGCAGCTCTATAGAATAGTTCTGCTGGATGGTTAGCTCAAAGAGACCGAGCACCTCGCATACAACGGCCGCCACAGCCAGGTCTTCACTTTGCGGCGACGCTATGGCCTCACTTCCACTATGGAGAGCATCCAGGGTTGTATTTATCAGGTGGAGCAATTCCTCGCTACCATGCAATGCATGATCCAGGAAAGTAGACTGTATAGCTTCATCAAGACGGCCTTTATAAGTACACAGTAGATCAAGATATCCATAGATCTCCGTCAATGGAGTGCGCAACTCATGGTTAACATTGAGCAAAAACTGGTCCTTGAGATCGTTTATCTGGCGCTGATGCTCATAGGCCTGTGCCAGCTCATTGGCCTGCTCCTCCAGGCGCCGGTTAGCCGCACAGAGCTCCAGATTCTTCTCATACATCGTCTGCTGCATCCTCTGCAGTTTCTGGTTATAGAAGTAAGCCTCTTGCGTAATAACTATCTGACGCAGCAGAACCTGGATAATAAGCACGATACCACCGATATAGACCCCAAGAGCCAGAGTACCACTACTATTTGCGCGCCAGATATAGATCATAAGCAAAAGCACCGCCGGCAAAAATAAATAAGGAACCAGCGTGCGCCAGGCGAAATACGGATTTTTAGAAAACTTAGGGGTCGCTTCCTGCACCGCGAGAGTAGAATCTGTCTGTCGTCTGGCAACGATACGCACAGATTGAACAGACAAGGAAATAAATAGATAACCGAAGGCTGCACTTAAGTTAAACCAGTAGTCCGGAATGGTCGTCTGAAGCGTGAATTTAGGGATATCGACGCTATCCGAAATGATCATACATATGAGTCCAAGCAAGAGTAGCCAGTGGGCGTTACGGAAGTTCGCTGTACTCTTACGAAAAGCTAGCTGTACCAGGCAATAGCATAGAAAAAGCTCAATAGATGGATAAGCACCACCCATAATTTTCCCTAAGACCATCGCCCTGTTTTGTAGAACGGCCGGGCCAAGCATAAAGTACCAGCTAAATGTTATGAGGGCGGTGAGAATGAGCAAGCCGTCGAGCACAATACGCACGCGAGTTATGTAAGCAATACGACCGGCAGGGAATGCTAGAATAGCAAGCAGCAAACATGGAAACTGTAACAGGGTAATAGCGTGTGTCCACCAGGGTAAGAATGAGGGATGGAGGATTGTTGCATAGAAAATCTGGCTCCCATAGCAAACAAAATTGACGAAGAAGACAAGCGCAATCCAGAAGGGAAACCAGCGCCTTACTATCTGTACATTAGCATCAGGCGCGGCCTTAGAAGCAGAACCACGACTCAAGCCTGGAAAAAGGCCGAGGCAAAAGAGCGCACCCAGCAACCAACCCAGATTGTTTACTATATCCCCCCCTATAACAAAGTGGCGCGAGTCTTCACGCACAAACAAGCTCATTACAGACCAGAAGCCAAAAATCACAATAGACCCGACACCAAACCAGAACCAGCGACTCAAAGAGCCCGTGAACAGTTTCATCTTACGAACGATTGTTATCTTCAAAAAGTTGTAGCGAGACGAGAACATACATTTGACTTCCTTGTCTATGAAACAGGGAAACCCACTCCCTTGTCTCATACACCTATACATATAAATTACATAGAAGCAAGAGTTCAGTTTTTATGCTTCATTGATTGACAAATACTGAGAAGTTGCTCATACCTTTAGACAAGAGAAGTATACCCAACGGAACAGAGAAGTACAAGCAATAATAAGAAAATGATAACGCCCTCTACGTACTGAGGGTGTTTGAACCAATGGCTCATCCCGAATGTTTGAAAAAAGAAGAAGCTAGTTTTTAAAACATTAGGGCTGAGGCATTGGTTGAAAAACAT
>CAXTXB010000237.1:2275-3379 GCA_964247965.1 uncultured Dictyobacter sp.
GGCTCTCCCCTATTGTTTCAAAACCAAATATGTCGTTTTTAAAAAATTTCGGTATTAGCCATTGTTTCAAACACTTTCTAAGTCACGTTGCTCAGCGAAGTAGTCCAGCAAAGAGCGATGAGGAAAGATGTAGCCAGCACCAACTTTATAGAGAAGAGAGTGCCGGGCGGCATATTGGAGAAAAGCCAGTAAATTTCGGGGGAGAGCAGCATTTTGAGGGCGAGAGAGCAGAAAACGCAGCAAGAAATGTTGGAGAAATGCCGAACCTCCAGCTACCAGCCCCGCAACAACTCCGATGATCAACCCGATATAAAGCGCGGCAAAAGGCACTCCAAGTAGCCCAAAGCCAAGCGCGGCAAGCAAGCCGATCACCAACCCATTCTGCCCCGAACGCCATATCCTCCCGCCGGGTCTATTCAACTGACTCTGATCATCAGGCCCAACTACCACCCAGACGACCAGGCCATACAGCAACAGAATGAGCAATCCATAGAGCAAGCCACCAACCGATACGCCCAACACGCCCGCCAGTAATCCACCAAGCAGCCAGACAAGCACGTTCCTGCGTAGCCCCCTCAAGATCATAATACTATCTTCTACCAGCTTAATCTCACCACGAGACCAGACAAACAGCCCATAGAGCAGGCCCACAACCAGCCCGGCCACGATCCCGATGCCCAATCCACCCGTTCCGCCAACTAATAAAGCGACAAGCGGCACAAAGGGCAGTCCTGCAATAAGCCCGCACAAAGCAGAGAGAGAACGACGCGAAGCAGGAAGCCAATCAGGCTGCATATTTTCCAGGTAGAACACAGTCTGATTACGCACCTGCATCTGCCGCGCGGTCCACCCCAACCAGCGCCGCACCTGCTCATTCGAGTAAGGCTTGTTCTCATCAGCAGCCGGCAGTTTATGCTCAACGTAGGCCCCAAGGATCTGCTCGCGCTGCTTCTCTATAGGTATGTCTATAGGAAATTGATGAGCATCTCTGGTATGATAGACCAGTAGTAGAAGGGAGAGCAAGAGCGGAGTCTGCGTAAGCGTCTGCAAGCCGGCACCCGTGGCACCCGTGGCACCCCGCTGCCACCCCACCCGCAAATCAGC
>CAXTXB010000237.1:3389-4960 GCA_964247965.1 uncultured Dictyobacter sp.
GCGTCGTACGTGGCGCCCCCCCGCCCCCGGGGCCCCCCGGGCCCCCGGGGCCCCACGCCTGGCGGATATCTGCGCCCTGCTCCCCTATAGCGTCGAAATACTCCTCCACCTGCTGTCCAGTGAGAGGCTGAATTTGCGCACTGTAGCGTACGTCCAGGCGTCCCAGTTGAGAAAAATACTCATCCTCGCGGCAGCACACCACCAGTCGAACCCCAGGATGCTCTCGACAATAGACGTTAATCGCCTCGATACATGCAGAGCGGTCCTCCTCAATCAGTTCATCCAGGCCATCAAGCAAGAGCACAAGTAGGTCCGCGCGCAGCCACGGGCGGGCATGATACCGCTCAACGCCATATCTCGCCGAGAGCTCTGCGAAGAGCCAGCTATCCAGGGTCCTCCGGCGCGCACTCCAGGTCGAGAGATTGAAGACGACGGGAATGGGCTGCTGCCCATCGTCACGGGCGCAACTCAGCAATTCCTGCTCCAACGTCAAAAGCAACGTTGTCTTGCCCGCGCCCGATCCGCCTAGAAGCAGCAGTGAGCCAGATGACTGCTCATAGAGATTCTTTATAGATGCACTAGACATAGATGCACTAGACGCGTCAGATGCAGGCATGTCGGATGACAACAACGTCGAGGACCCATCATTCTCCTGCAACCGAAAACGCCACGGATCAGCAAGCCTTGCCAGCGGCCCAGGCTCATCGATCACGCGCAAAAGATCAGAGTAGGGCGAGCGCTGTAGCACGCCCTCGGTCCACATCTGCTCAACATTGCTAATCAAGCGCGAGCGGAACTTCTCGGGTGGCAAGGGTGGTGGAGAATCGACACGGCGACGCGCTCTCAAAATATTCTTGGCTTTCTCGTAGTGTTCTGTCAAACACAAGTCCAACTCTCAACGAAAGAGGTGCCGCTTTAGCGTGTACAATACACATCAACCTGAGAGGACCAGAGAAACGGGACCTACCCACTTCGTTCGGCTGGCTCACTCCGCGTCACTTTTACCCATCAAAGGAGTTGTATCATTGTACGCTTAAGTTGATGTGCATTGGTGCCGCTTTAGCATGCACAGACCGGCTTCAATCAGAGAATCGCCAGCCCATTCGCTCCGAAGCGCTCGTACCCCCTTTTCGGATCGTGATCACGATTGACAAAGCAGTAGACTATCGTCAGTAGCCCTATTATAGCTGCGCTTGCAAGCAAACGCAAATGGTTGGGAACACGATTCCCCAGGTGTGCATCAGGCTATTTTTAGCAGTGCATGCACACCCATTCTCTTCTTATTATAACCAGTAGGATATAACCTGTAGGAATCTTAGCACCCGGATTGCTATAATTTAAATCACCTCTTGAGAGCCCGCAGCAAGAAGGAAACGCCGAGCCTCCTCCTCATTTTGCGCCTGCGCAATCTGAATTAGTAGCTGCTGCAATTGCTCTGGTGTCTTCAGTAGCGCGCTCCGCTCCTCCAACAATGGCCACAACGAAGCAAAACGAGTCTGCACCACAGAAACAAGCACCTGCTCCATGCCTTGCTTCATACCTCGCTCTATGCCTTGCTTCATACCTCGCTC
>CAXTXB010000237.1:5060-8424 GCA_964247965.1 uncultured Dictyobacter sp.
CCTGCTCCATGCCTTGCTTCATACCTCGCTCTATGCCTTGCTTCATACCTCGCTCTATGCCTTGCTCGGTAGCTCGCAACGTGACCTTTCGTGCTAGCTGCTTGTAGATATAAGAATCCTTTATCATCTCCTCTAGTATTTCATCAATCATACCAAAGCTCCTTTCTAGCCAAAGCCAATCATCATGTTTAGTATACTGTAATGCGGCTAACGTACAAGTAAGCGAGAGCGCGTTCATATTTGGCTTGCCTCCGATAGGGGCGAAGTGTTCAATCACTTGCTCAATCACTTCGTGACTTAGTCCCCCTTTCGTTAAGGGTACTAATGGTAGTAGACCTTCACGTCCCGAATGAAGAATTGCTTCTACCGGAATCTCCCATAGCTTGATAGTCTGATAGTCGAAACGAACAAATTCTTTTCCCCAATGTGCCTAAAAATTAATTGTACAAATAAATTGTCATATTATTATCAATTTTATGAATATTAGAGATTGAGCTATTAAGCATACGCTTGAGATAGAAGGGTTGCTTATAAGCCTCCTCGACGATGATAGACGAAAATGGATTGGAGTGCTAGCGACGTTCCGGGTTGTGAAGGAACTGAATGTGAGATATAGTGGATATGGTGATAAAAGAAAAAACGTAGTCATGGACTAGAGTGCTATTCTCAAATTTTTATCTCTCACGGTATGATACGGGATGGAGATACGGAGCATGATGATGGAAGAGCGTGCGTGGTCGTATGCGGACGTTTTGCTGGCCGAGCTGCAGGCGTGGAATGAGTGTGAGGAGCAGATTGTTTCGTCGCATGTAACTCCTGCGCACGAGGTTACGTATGCTGAGGTCGAGGAGGAGGTGAGGGCGGTGATGCCGGCGGAGATTCACAATCTGTACGAGCACCAGGGGCTGACGCTTGAGCATGCGTTGAGAAGAGAGCATGTGACGCTGGCGACGGCGACTGCTTCGGGGAAGACGCTGGCACTGGCACTGCCGGCGCGGCTGAGACGAACAATACATAGCGAGGCGTCGGTGCTCTGCGTTGCGCCGACGCGGGCGCTGGTGGAGCAGTGGTGCGAGTATCTGCGCGCATGGGACGCATCGGTGGTGGTGGAGTCGTATACGCAGGATACGCCGGAGAGTGCGCGCGGAGCCATCCGTCGGCAGGTGCAGTGCCTGGTGACGACTCCGGATATGATGCATGTCTCCCTGCTGGCTCATCATGGCCTGTGGTCGCACTTCCTCTCGCGCCTGCAGGACGTGATCATCGACGAAAGCCATATCTATCGCGGTGTGTTCGGCTCCCACATGGGCCATCTGCTCAGGCGGCTGCAGCGTATCTTGCGCTACTACCGCGTTGCCGCGCCGACCTTCCTCTTTGCCTCGGCGACGATAGGCAATCCAGCGGAGCATGCGTCGCTCTTGCTGAATCAGCGGGTGCAGGCGATCACGCAGAATGGCGCGCCTAGTGGAGGGCGCCGCATTGTTCTATGGCAGCCGCCGGACAAGCGTACCCACAGCGACGAGGCGGCGGGGCTGATGGCATTCTTCCTCGCGCGCGGCGTGCGCACGATCCTTTTTGGGCAGGAGCGCCAGTCGGTTGAGCGTATTGTACGAAAGGTGCGCCAGCAGTTGCCGGCGGTGCAGCGTCAGCAGGTGGTGGCTTATCGAGCTGGATACATGGCGGCGGAGCGACACGCTATTCAGCGCAAGCTGGCAACCAAGGATCTGCTGGGCGTGGTCTCGACGACGGCGCTTGAATTGGGGATCGATGTAGGCGACCTGGATGTGGCGATTCTGGATGGCTTTCCGGGGACGATCGCTTCGTTCTGGCAGCAGGCTGGACGAGCGGGCAGACGTGAGCGTAGCGCGTTGACAATACTGGTCCTGCGCGACGATGCCCTGGACCAGTATTTTGCCCTACACCCGGAGAAGCTGCTGGGACAACCGGCCGAGCAGGCGCTTATCAATGTGAGCAATCCCTATATCCTGCCGGCCCATCTGCTATGTGCGGCACACGAACGGCCTCTGCTGGAGCAGGAGATAGAAAGATTTGGGCCGGCAGCACACGCAGCGGTGGCGCGTTTAATCGAGCAGGAGAAGCTCAAGCAGAATCAGGGCAAATACTATATCCGAGGCGACGCAGACAGTGTCGCGCGTGACATTAACCTCCGGCATGTGGGCGAGCGCTTCACAATTGTACAGGCCGGCCGTACGCTGGAGGATACAGATATCCATCATGCTATCAACGAGTGTTACCCGGGCGCGGTCTATTTCAGCCAGGGGAACTCGTATGTGGTGGAGCAGTTGGACCTGCAGCGGGGCGAGATCCAGGTTGCGGCACGCGATGTAGCCTACTACACTGAGCCATTTGGGACGACGGATGTGCAGATTCTGGAGACGCAGGAGCAGACGAAGCAGGCGGACTCGGAACTGCACGTTGGCAGTGTGTTGATAACCCATCGCGTCAGTGGCTATGTGAGAAAGCATCAGACATATCATAGTGTTCTCAAGCGGGAAGAGCTGGCGGAGGAGCTAGAGATTCCACTCGAAACTAAGGCGTTCTGGATGACAATTGATGACCCTCTCATCAATGAACTGCTGTACAGACATTATGATCCGGCTGGCGCACTGCACGCGGCTGAACACAGCATGATTGCCTTGCTGCCACTAATCGTGATGGGCGACCGGCGCGACGTGGGCGGCGTCTCGATTCTACCCGCGCATCCGCAGACGGAGCGTGCGACGATCTTCATCTACGACGGCTATCCGGGCGGAATAGGCTACGCGGAGGAAGCGTACCGCCAGTTTTCTGCCCTGGCCCAGGCGACGTATGAGGCGCTGCTAGCCTGTCCCTGTGAGACTGGCTGCTACGCCTGCGTGCAATCCCCTTCCTGCGGTAACCAGAATCGGCCCCTGGACAAGGCTGGCGCAATTTTTCTTCTGGCTACGCTATTGCATGTGAAAGTCCAAGCGGCGTAATTTAGCGTTTATACGTTACACCGTAGCCCAGGTGTAATACGCTCCTTGCGCTTATTATTAAAAGTAAAATCTCTTCATATTATATCTGAGCTCGATGAGCTTGTCGAGAACGAGAAGATAGTAGAACATTTCTTACATAACCAGCATGTCTATGCCGTATTGCTCTGCCCCGCTTCTTTCGACCCGCTCCCCCCGCGTAGCGACCATCGCGTGCGGCATTGACTCCAACTTATTACGGCAGCGCGCCTCGAAAAGGGAAGTTGGGTGGATTTCGGAGCGAGCTAAGCAGCAATTGGAAGGTACGGACGCGATACAGGCGGGAATAGCATGACTGATGATAGCCTTCCAATCTGGTCCGTACGTTTACTTGCGATAAATCGCAAAGA
>CAXTXB010000238.1:0-8407 GCA_964247965.1 uncultured Dictyobacter sp.
ACATATGAGGGTTCTCATTTTTTAAAAATTCGGAATGCACCATTATTAGAAAAATTGTTATACGGTGGAACTTTTATAAGGCCCGAACGTAGGCCACGAATTTATCGCCGCGATCAAACTCATTGAGGAACATGCCGAAGCTAGTAAAGCCAGGAGAGAAGAGGAGAACGTCGCCAGGACGGGTCAGACGTACAGCAGCATCGAGGGCCTGTTTAAAATCACCAAATACGCCGCGCACCGGATCATCCACATTCTGGAACTTCACCTCATCATGCAAAGCTGGAAGAAGCTCATCGGTACCACTACCGGGCAGCAGGACCACATCACGGCAGCGCTGCACAATGCGTTCTGGCCACTGCTCTAACGGCAGGTGCTTTGTATTGCCACCCGCGACCAGCACAATCGGTGCCGCAAAAGCTTCTAAAGCGACACGCCCGGCCACCGGCGTTGTGCTCGTACTATCGTTAATAAAGCGCACATCATTGAGCACGCGTACCTCTTCCAGGCGATGTGGCACGCCATGAAAGCGCCGCACCGTCTCGTCGATTACAGCATCGGCAACCCCTAGATGGCGGGCAGTCGTTGTGGCGAGCAAAATATTTTCCAGGTTGTGCTGACCCGCTAGAGGTGTTGTGGTGAACACAAAAGGGTCGACCTGTGTCGAGCCCCGTTCGAAGCTGCCCTGGCGTTGCAGGCTAGTAAACCAGGTCTTGCCAAGAGCTTCCTCACCAAAGCGGCGCGTCCAGACGTTGTCATAATTGAAGATGGCGAGATCGGTAGAGGTCTGGTGGCGAAAGATATTTGCCTTTGCCTCGGCATAATCTTCCATTCCATCGTAGGTGTTAAGGTGATCGGGATAGACATTCGTCATCACAGCGATAGATGGACTTATTTTGTGCGGGGCCAGTCCTTCTAGCTGCCAGCTAGACAGCTCTAGCACCACCTGCGTCTCTGGCTTGATCTGCGGCAGCAACGAGAGCGTTTCCACACCTGCTACATTGCCACCAATGATAGTCGGAAGACCAGAGGCACGCAGAATTCCATATAACAGGCTAGTCGTCGTCGTCTTCCCACGTGTTCCCGTTACTCCGATGATGCGGCCCGGACAGGCGAGAAAGAAGAGCGCGATCTCCATCTCGACGCGAGCCCCATGAGCTTGCGCCAGGCGCAGATAGGGCGAATTTCGTGGCACACCAGGATTACGAATTACAATCTCGGCCCAGCGAAAGTCCTCTTCGCGATGCTGACCTAAGATAAATTCTATAGGAAGACCCGAGAGTGTCTGTACGCTAGGTGCTAATACCTGCTCCGACTTCATATCCGTCACCCGGACCAGCGCCCCCTGCTGAACAGCATAGCGCGCGGCTGCCATACCAGAACCCTGCAGCCCCAAACCCATTACTAAAACACGCTTCCCTTGTAAATTCATGTCACCAGCCTCAATTCCCGACAAGTTCTTAGAGAGTGCCCGACTCCCATCAAATACGGGATGAGCGCCGAAGGTGCGAGAACCAATCAGCTAAGAACGTTAAGGCGGTGGGGACCAAACACTCTCTTATCTTGCCGTCATAATAACAGAATTAGCTTACAGATACAATTGACTTACTCTCCATGCCTGATGGGCAGGGGATTCTCTCCCTCACGAGAGAGCCTTCCTGTTTCATCGAGGGCAGCCTGCACCCCTTTCGAGGCAACAGGTCTTCCGCTCTCTCCGCAGGCTGATACGACTGCGAGTCCCGCAGCCAAAATGTTACAGGCGGCGTTGATGTCTCGATCATGACAGACGCCGCACTCTGGACACACCCATTCCCGCACATCAAGTGTGAGACTGTCCAGTTTATACTCACAGGCACTACAGGTCTTGCTCGTGGGTTCCCATCGGTCGATTTTGACAACCGTACGCCCATACCACGTGGCTTTGTATTCCAACTGGCGAACCATTTCACCCCAACCTACATCGGATATGGCTTTGGCTAGACAATGGTTTTTGAGCATCCCAGCAACGTGCAAGTCTTCTAAACAGATCACTTGGTTTTCGCGAATCAGTTTGGTGGTGACTTTGTGCTGATAGTCTCTTCTGGTATCGGCTACCTTGGCATGGAGCCGGGCAACCTTCTTGCGAGCTTTGTCTCGATTCTTACTGCCTTTTTTCTTCTTGGCATGTTTGCGCTGTGCTTTTGCCAGCTTCTTTTCTTTGCGAGCGAGGTGCTTGGGGTTGGGGATCGTTTCTCCATCGGAGGTGATGAGCAGGGATTTGAGACCCAGGTCTACCCCGACCATCTGCTTCGTCATGGGAAGCACGCCAATGCCTTCCTCTACCAGCAGGGAGATGAAGGAGCGTCCAGATGGATCTTTGGAGACGGTCACGCTAGAAATGCGTGCTCCCTCTGGCAGGGGACGCGACCATACTATGCTCAGGGGTTCTTTTTGTTTGGCAAGGGTGAGCATCCCGTGACGCCACGTGAAGGCGTTATCCGTGTAGGTAGCGCTCTGTCCCTTCCGCTTTTTCTTGAAGGTGGGATAGTCAGCACGCCCCTCAAAGAAGTTGGTGAAGGCCGCGTCGAGATGACGAAGCGCCTGCTGTAAGGGTACACTGCTCACCTCTCTCAGCCACGCGGTCCCCTCCTCTTTCTTGAGAGCGGTGATTGCAGCACTCAGTTGACTGGTTTTGATCTTGACCCCGTGATCGAAGTAGGCGCGTTTGCGCGTTGAGAGAGCAGCGTTGTACACGAACCGACAACATCCGAACGTTTGTGCAAGGTTACGCGCCTGTTCTGGCGTTGGGTAAAACCTGTACCTATATGCTCGCTTGACCACGTTTCTACTTCCCTTTTTGACTTTCTACATAGCGTTTCACGGTTTCGATGGTGACGCCCCCAGTCGTTCCGACATAGTAACTATTCGTCCACAAGCTCGGAAGCTTTTTCTTGAGTTGTGGGAACTCCTGTCTCAACTGATGGGCTGTAGCACCCTTGACGAATTTGACCAGTCGATGTATTCCAAATTGGGGGTCACAGCCGACTAGCAAATGGACGTGATCAAGCATGACCTCCACCTGCACAAATTCTTGCCCCCACTTCTCGACACACTCTTGGATGAGGACCTTTAAGCGCTCATCGATGGGAGGAACAAACACCTTGCGCCGATATTTGGGACACCACACCACATGGTAGTGGCAATGGTAAACAATAGTTGTGTTGCTCTGAACTACTGTGCTCATGCACGCATTATAGCAAGAAATAGTAGTTTGTACAAGAGCTAATTATCATTCACCCGACCCAAGCCCCAAACAAGGAACGGCCCTTCTATCCCCATGCCCAAAGGCAGGGGTTTTACGGGACAGATTGATAAGTCATAGTTAATCTAAACAGTTCCTCCCATGAGAGATTTGATATGGAAGAGAGCAGACGCAAACGGAACGTAGTTAGCTACCTAAAAAGAAGCTAGAAGCGTCTAGAGATAGAGAGTTGTGTGTCGCCCACACAATTTTGCAACGATAAGAAGCACATGCGTACAAAAAAGAGCTATAATAAGTCTGTAGCTAATTTTTCTGCGACTACACAGAAGTAGTCGCATTATTAAGAGGATTTCTGTCTCTCCACTAAATAGAGACAGCGAGACGAAAGATTGTAGAAGAGTTGTGTGCCCTTGATGCACCTAGAAAATTGCTAAAAGGTATGGAAACAGGACAGGTCAAGCCACTAGAGTATATCCTGAGCAGCGTTGCAGTTGGTGTCGCCATTCTGGACGCTAACAGTTTATGTATTCAGTACATTAATCCATATCTCCACGCACTTCTTAAGCAACCATGGCGCAATCAGGATGTCACCGGCCGGACCGTGAGAGAGGTACTGCCAGCAAATCTACCAGGCAATGTCTTATCGCTCTTGCAGCATGTGGCCAAAACAGGACAAAGCATACAATATGCGGAAGCACCATTTGAAGGCTTTTTAGAGAGTAGGGGGCGTACATACTGGCGCATCTCCATCGAGCGCAAGCGTGAGGAGAGCTTAGCAAACGGAGAGCAGCAGAACGAGTTAGTAAAATATATACTGCTTATCACAGTAGAAGATGTCACTGAAAGCGTGCGCTCGCGCTTACATCTAAATGCCATTCACTACATCTCGTCAGCAATCGCAGGACCTTCATCGTTGCATCTCGTTCTTGACCGCATTCTACAAGTACTGCAGGATATGTTTGGCTCGAAGCGCTGCGCGATCTTTTTAATAGATTCCTCCCTAGCAGATATAGAAGCGATGCGGCAAATAGGAGGTGAAGAACTACCACATATGAGCCTGAATACGCTATATACTGCGCGAGTAGCAGCACAAAAAGGCTTACATCAAGCATCGCACGATTGGAATCCACAGGTCAACGACAAAGTGCTACCAGGCCGTGTCGTCCGCGAGAGGCGAAGCCTGATCATCACCGACACCAGCCTGATACCAGAGATAGAGCTACCCCTCATCAATCATAAAGATAGGCCCAGCCGCCCTGGCTCGGTGCTAAGTGTGCCCATCTTCGAGCCGAGTCCCGTCAGCCGACGAGCATCTCCCCATGATTCCAGCGCACAGAATATGGCCCATACAGATACGGTACTGGGCACGATTGAAGTTTATCACCGGCGCGCTCGCGGCTTTCCGGCTGAAGAAGTGCGGCTGCTCGAACAATTCGCGCAACAGGCCGGGCTGGCAATCCAAAACGCACGTCTCTTTCATAGCATTAATCGACTGGCACGGACGGCCAGCCGTCATGCGCGGCAGCAAGAAAATGTCATGCAAGCTATCCCTGATGGCGTTGTCATCTGCGATCCTCGCTGGCGCATAGCAGATGTCAACCAGGCCGCGCGACAACTGATGGGCTGGACTGAACAGGTAATTGGTCTACCTATTAGCCGGGCGCTTACTGCCAGTTCCGCAACCTTCCAGGACGATGAGAGCAGGCGATACAAACATGATGAGTTTACTGAACACTTAGAGCTACAGGCGCTGGAAGGAAGATTTGATGAGACGAAAATGGTTGGAGCCGATGGTAAGACATATAGCATTCGCACTACCTACACTCCTATACAAGACGAACTGGGCGATATCTTTGCCTTTATTATCATCTACCACGACGTTACTGAACAGGTAGCCGCACGTGAGAGCGTAGAGGCCGAAGTCATCGCCCGCACAGCAGAACTAAAGCAGCGTAACGTAGCCCTACAGACGGCACAGGAAGCACTGGAAATGACCAACGCACGCATGTCTCTGCTGCTTGAGCGTCTTCCCTCAGGAGTTATGCTCGTTTCCGCACAGGACAGTAACATCAGAATCATAAATCAACAGGCCGTACAACTTCTGCAACAGATGGGCATCTCCTTAGATCCCATAGACGACCCGAATGAAGCGGCTAAACAAGCCATTGGACGTAACTGTGAGCAGCTCCTGCGCTCAATTCAGGTATATGGGGCAGCAAACACTCCTATGCCTTATGAAGAAACACCCTTATACAAAGCACTTCTATATGGTCAAAGCAGTGAAGCGGAACTACACACACAAAAGAAGGATGGACAAGACATACACCTGCTGGTGAATGCTGCCCCGCTAGTAAGCGTAGATGGAAGTATCACAAGCGCAATTCTCGTTTATCAAGAGATCACCAGGATCAAGAATCTTGAGAGATCGCGAGAAGACTTCTTCACCACCATGGCCCATGAACTCAAAACGCCGTTAGCAAATATTCGAGCGCATCTGAGTGCATTGCTGGCAAAGGATCTGGAATGGTCAAATGAAGAGAAATATGACTTCCTACAAACAGCGGACGAACAAGTAGAGCGGCTGGTAGGAATGATCAACCATTTTCTCGACGCATCACGGGTTGAAGCAGGCGCACTACGAATTGAGATTGAACCCATCCTTGTATCCGAGTTATGTGAAGACTTGCAAGATCGCCTGGAAGCACTTATCAGTAATTCACAGAGGCAGTTACAGTTACATATAGAACCCGGCTTGCCAGCAGTCAGAGGCGATTATGAGCTCATCACAAACGTCCTCACAAATCTCTTGAGCAACGCATTCCGCTACACACCCGAAGGAGATGCTGTCATACTGAAAGTAGAAGCAGTACGAGAAGCAGGACAAATAAAACCAGCCGGGATCAAATTTAGCGTTGCAGACCACGGACCAGGCATCAGCGAAGAACTGCAAAAAGTTCTTTTCACACGTTTTAGCACATTCGCCGCTATGAGCCGCCCATCTATTGATCGTCCAGGGCAACCAACCCTTGAGAGAAGAGAGAAAGCGACACGCTGGAGTCCCGCCACCGGTTTAGGCCTCTATATCAGCCGCGGGATCATAGAAGCGCACGAGAGTCAGTTGACGCTCAACAGCAGCCCGGGTCAAGGAGCAATCTTCAGCTTTATATTGCCTATCTTCAAGCGACAACACAAACAAAAGAAAGACTCGGAGGTTAGTGCACCTTTTAGCGGGAGGTTATAGGATGTCTACTCCATCAGATAAAAAGATCCGTATCCTCTGTGTTGAAGATGACGCGCAAATGAGTACATTTCTCCTGGCACAGTTAAAAGCACGCGGCTTTCACGCGCAGGCAGCGCGCGATGGAGCACAGGCAGTTGATGTTGCTGCAATTTTTCAACCTCAGCTCGTTCTTCTCGACCTTTCTCTACCTTCACTCGATGGGCTAACATTTCTAAGGCGGCTCCGCGAATGGAGCAATGCACCCGTTATAGTCCTCTCCGCCCATGACGAAGAGCCTGTGAAAATAAAAGCCCTCGATCAGGGAGCCGATGATTATTTGACTAAACCTTTCAGCTTGAATGAATTGCTAGCGCGCATCCGTGTTGCCTTACGACGTGCCGATGAGATAGGGCGTCTGCTCAGCACCGTCGCGGGAAGCGATGGGCAGCGTTCACTTTATAAGTTTGGAGGAGAGAACGGCTTACTCGTCAATTTTGCCCACCGCAGTGTACAAGCAAACGGCAGTGATGTTCATCTTACACCAACTGAATACGATCTACTAAGCGAACTTACACGTAATGCAGGAAAAGTTTTGACGCACCGCGAGCTTCTACAAAGAGTCTGGGGTCCAGAGTACAGCGGAGAGAATACCTATTTGCGTACGTTTGTGCGCCATCTGCGTCGTAAGCTTGAGCCCGACCCCTCGCAGCCACGATTTCTACGCAATGAACCGGGTGTTGGCTATTATGTTCCTTCGCCTGATACTGATACTTCGTTATAAGCAGTCAGCGGCTTTGACTGCTAACGAATCGAGCAAGAATGTTCAAATTTCACACAATCTTCACACCTTTCATTTAATATTCACGCAATACTCACTGTTGAGTAGGTAAGCTATGTATGGAAACAGTTCTCTCCGTCGCCCGGCGACGAAACCGCAGGCAAGACAACACGTTAAGCACAGCGGAAGTAGGATGTCAGTCATGCACGATAATCAGGCTGCACAGACGACGCCGGATGGCGATATTGTGAACTTGTTAAACGAGGGAAAGGAGCAGACAGAGCAAGAAGTGTCTGCCACGTCTCAAGCAGGTGGAAAATCAGCCCGGCGCATTCTACTGGTCGAAGACGACCCTACGCTTGCCAGCCTGGAAGCAGATTTTTTGGCAGCCCATAGCTACGCCGTCGTCACTGTACACAGTGGTGAACTGGCAGTCACAACACTTCGTCGCTCTATTCCTGATCTTGTAGTGCTCGATCTTGAACTTACAGGTAACATTCAAGGCTGGGATGTTTTACAGGAGTTGCGCACTCTCGCAAGCATACCGGTTCTCATTACCTCCAGTTCAGCAACAACTGCTCGCAAATATATGCGTGAAGAGACTCGACTCACTCTGGATCATTTACCAAAACCTTATCCTATGCAGACGCTTCTTAAACGCGTAAAGCGCATGTTACCGCCTCTTTACTAGTTTGTGCTCATTCCCAAAGGAGACTCATATGGACCGCAAAGAAGATCGTGAAATCTTGCGTAAGGGTGGATTTGCTGAGAATGAGGTTATTCAATTAAACAAGCTTCGTATGGATTATAATGCGAGAGAAACGTCTCAAAAGCAGCTAGCCAGCCGGCGCTTAGAATTTATTCGCTGGCTTGTATCAACGGGCAAACTTACTGATCAGATTGCATAATTCTGCGACAAGACTTGCCGGGATAACGGCTTCTGACAAAAATAATACTTCCCTTTCTTAGGAAGAAGAGGTCATACTCTAAATTCTATTTTAGTGTGTGGCCTCTACGCCAGGAAATAGTAGGTAAGTTATCAGCAAACAACAGCCAATGAGCCAGGAGATTGAGAGCTTGCGGGTTACGACCGTTGCTTATCATCATGATAAACAATGAGGCCTTCTTTACCCTGTGGAGTTTGAGGCGGGAATTGGGGGGGAGGAAGCTT
>CAXTXB010000239.1:0-8326 GCA_964247965.1 uncultured Dictyobacter sp.
CCATCAGATTGCACTCATTTTTTACCTGATGGGTAACATTGAGGAAGTCGGCTCGGGAATATCGCGCATGCGCTATTTCATGAAAAGTTGTGGACTACCAAAACCAAGCTTTATACTTAGCGAGACAGAAACATTTAAAACTATTCTACAACGCCCAGAAAAGGCCTCAAAGCTCTCTGTCTAGGGGTCCCCTCATCTCCATTGAAGTTACAGAGTGAGAAATGCAGCAGCGTGAGAAAGAGGTGGTAGTCGGGAGGGAAGCACAGCTGCCAGTGCAGCTCGATAGACGAGATTTCCTCTGCGGAAAGACCATGTAGCCAGCTAGTTCCGCGCTGCCAATCCACGCCCCCAGCCCCTGAGTTCTTAAATTCTTCGAAAGTTCTGGCTTTGTACCTGCTCCAGGTCGCCTCAGTGCGCTCGCGGAACCAGTTGAGAAAATTTGCGTCGAAGCTTGTGGGAAGCTGGAAATTATCGTCTGCTGACATTAGTTGCTCGTTTCTAATAATCACTAAATGAGTTGCGAGTAAAAGCTGATCAGCGAAGTATGCGATGGTAGCCAGTCTCAAGAATAGCTCTCATTTCCTTGTCGACGCATGCGACCTTCACGGGAAATCTCCTCTTGCATTTGAGACTCTCGCCTCTTACGATTGCCTAGCACAAGTAGAAGGGCGATGCCAATAAAGAGAACGAATGTCACGATTAATCCGCCCTCTGGCCCGAAAGCGCCGCCAGTCATCCAACTGGGGCCGAGAGTACGCAGGTTGAACAGGACGCCACCGATGGGATGCGAGCCGCTGACCTGGGTGCCAAAGACGTTGCCCTCCGCCCAGTTCCAGGCAGCGTGCCAGCCAAATATTCCCCACAGACTTCCCTCGTAGAGGACGTAGAGGGCGGCGAATAGGCCAAACAAGAGGAGATTGACGGCTGCGAAGGCACTAAAGCCGCTGTTGAGCGAGTGCAGGAGGGCAAAGACAAGGGAGGAGATGACGATGCCAACCCACGGACGGTAGCGTGCGCCCTGCGTCTGCAAGAGCCAGCCCCGGCAAAGCACTTCCTCAGTAGGACCCTGTATGGCCCAGCCGAGGTAGACGAGCAAGACGCCACCCAGCGCGTTTAAGCCTTCTTGACGCGGATCTCCAATAGCTGTAGAGATAGTGCCGAAGATAGCGAGGGTGCCGATCGAGGCGGCAAACATAACAAATCCAGCCAGCACACCGCGCAAATACTTTGAGACAGCACCAGCACGCTCTATGCCCAGCGTCCAGAACGGCCGCCGCTCTACAAATCGCACCCATGCCCAGATCGCGAGCAATACCGGCACAAAGGAAGCGACTAAAATAATGATCTGTCCTACTGCCGCTAGCAATGGATTGACATTAGTGGTCAATGATCGAAGGAAAGGGGCTAACCTTAAAACTATAATGAGAAGGCTTACAAGAATGTTGGGGACCAAAAGAAAAACGGCTGCCATAGGAATAGCCACAAACCAGTACGGTTTTCTTTTGCCCATACGAGCTAATTGAAAGAGACGATTGTCTCGGTCCAGAAAAATATTCACGGTTCCCTCCACTGTGGAAAGCAGGCAAGCTAATGCTCTTGCTGAGCAAGCCACTCTGCGCGCGTTAATTCGTAGATCCGCTGAGGAGCATCCCATTTCCATAAACTATGTATGTGGTGCATCCCGACTTTTTCAAGGATGTGTTGAGAAGCAGAATTAGCTTCCTGGGTAACTCCTATGATGCGGTCTATCTGTAGTATCTGGAAGCCGTAAGCCAGACTGGCAGCGACAGCCTCCGTTGCGTATCCACATCCCCAATAGGTTGAAAAGAACTTGTAGATGATCTCGATTTCCACCTCAAATATGCTCAGGCCGCAGAGCCCGACCAGTGTATTATCTTCACGCTCGTAGACAGCCCAGAGACCGGCCTTGTGATCCTTCCAGGACTGTAGAATGTCGGCGACACGCGCATCCGCATCTTGTTGCGATAGGACACCGCCCATAAATTGCTGAACCCGCTCATCGCGCCAAAGGTTGCTGAGAATCTCAGCGTCTGCTTGCTCCGGCCGACGCAGGAGCAAACGAGACGTTTCAATTGCCTGCGCCATTTCGGCCAGGCCATCCCATTTGCTCAAGAAAACTTCCTCCTTCGGAATATCTAGCTAATGAAGAAGATTGATACCAAACAGACTGAGACCCTGAAGCACAACATAGGCTATGGCAAGAACACTAATGAGCAATGTAATTGTGTAAGCCGTAATGTTGAATACAGGTCCATTGGTATACTGTCCCATAAGACGCTTATTGTTGACCAGGTACAGGATAGAAAAGAGAATGATAGGAAGTACAATTCCATTCAGCAAATAAAGGTTAAGCAGAATCTGCACGACAGGCAGGTTCGGCAGCATCGCGATTACCACTCCGATCACAATCAGGGCGGTGAAGAGCCCCCAGAAGACGGGCGCTTCGTTCCAGCGCTTACTGACGCCGTTTTCCAGGCCCAACGCCTCGGTAATCGAGTAGCAGGTGGATAAAGGTAGGACACCGGCAGCCAGGAAAGAAGCGCCTAACAGGCCCAGGGCAAATATATTGGTGGCGAAGCGGCCCAGGAAAGGGGTCAGCGCCTGCGCGGCGTCAGCGGCAGAACCCAACGCCACTCCTTTGCCGCCACTGTGTACAAACAGGGTCGCGGCCGTCGCAATAATAATAAATGCTGCCACGAGATTAGAAAAAACTGCCGCGCTATACACATCGATTCGTTCATGTTTATACTCGCGCATACTGAGTCCACGCTCCACCACGGCGCTCTGCACATACATCTGCATATAGGGACTGATGGTGGTACCCACCGCCGCCACCAGGGTTAGAAGAAAGGCACTATTGAACTGAATCGTAGGCACGAACGAGCCGGTCGCCACCATGCTCCAGTCAGGGTGAGCCAGAAAAGCGGCAACAAAATAGGCAAAAAAGGCAAAGGTAAGCACCAGAAAGACCTTCTCCACTCGTGCATATGATCCACGTGCAACCAACCACCACAGAACGAAGCCGGCTATGGGCGAACCGATCCAGGAAGGAATGCCAAAGAGATTGAGGGCAGCCGCGATACCAATAAATTCGGAGATAATTACTCCTCCATTAGCGAGCAGAAACGTGAACATCACAACGGCGGTGAGGCGTATGGGGAAGTTCTCGCGAATGAGATCTGAGAGACCTTTGCCCGTGACGGCTCCCATACGGGTACACATCTCCTGCACGATGGCCATGCCCAGGGTGAGCACGACCATCACCCAGAGCATAGAGTAACCGAATTGTGAGCCCATACTACTATATGTTGCGATACCGCCCGCATCATTCCCTGCGCTCGCCGCGACCAGTCCTGGCCCGAGAATGCCCAGGTAAACAAGCCAGCGAGTACGTCGGCGATTGCGAGAACGTGATAACTTTCCCGTTCCCGCGTGCGTATCCTTGAGCGGGGATGACACAATGCCCGTATGTAGTTTTTCTGTCATAGGGCCTCTTTCTAAAGAGAATATATCAGAAGAGAGTACAAAGTTTAGTTAGTTATTTCGCTGCGTCCTCTGCGACCACGACGATAGACAAAGATGTGTCCGACGCGCTCACGTAGTTCATCGGGCAAGAGTACATCGAGGGCGTCGTCAAACGTAATAATGCCAAGCATAATGCCCTCATCATCAAGCACAGGCAGGGCACGCAGGCCATAGGCTGTGAGGAGCGCCGCCGCCTCTTTCGCTGGTGTTGTCGGGTGGACGCTTACCAGATCCTGTTCCATCAATTGCTCTAATGGAGTTGTGCGATCAAAACAGAATACGACATCGCGCAGTGAGGCAGCTCCAATCACACGCTCTGTTCCAGGTTCAGACACATACAGATAATCGACAAACTGGGGCTGCTCCTCCATTGCACGAATGTGACGTAGGGCTTCAGCCGCCTCCAGGTGGGCGGGCAGAAACACAAAATCATTGGTCATCATCCCGCCCGCACTATCTTTCGGATAGACAAGCAGTTCGCGCACGTCCTCCGATTCCTCAAAATCCATGAGGCTCAAGAGCTTGTCAGCCTTCTCCTGGTCCAGGTCTGCCACGATATCGGCCGCTGCATCCGGATTCATCTCTTCTAGAATATCGGATGCCCGCTCCTCCTCGATCCCCTCTAGAATATCGGCCGCCTCATCTGAAGAAAGCTCTTCCAGAGTATCCGCAACCATCTCATCATCGAGTGTGCGCATCAACTCGTCGCGCTGCTGATGCGAGAGATCATCGAGAATGCGCGCGAGGTCTGCCGGATGCAGCTTGCCCAGACGCTCATGGGAAACGTGAAGCTGGACGGCGGGCGCGTTACTCGCAAAGTATTGCACGTCCGCCCAATCGAGCAATTTTTCCTTGCCGCGTGGATGCTCACCGCTCAAAGAAAAGAGCACACGGCGGGAGAGTGCGCGCAGCGAGATATCAACAGCAAGCAGGCGCAACTCTAACTCGCCGGGCACCTGGCCCAGAGCAAGATCATTTACTCGCACCACCCGCCGCCCTTCAATATCCACAAGCTGTTTATCCAGCACATCCTTGCCTAGCAGAATCTCTCCGTCTCGACGAATAAAGCGCTGCAGGTTCATCTGAGCCGATGCCAGGCGAATAGAGCGCTCCTCAAAAGCCGCAACCTGGGCAGCCGGAATCCATACGTCGCGGCCAGCTGTATGCACCAATAATCCCGCCAGGGGAGGATAAACTTCCTCGCTCTTGCCCTCCTGTGGATCTATGTGCACAATCACATCCTTGAGAATCGCCACTTTTTCCCCGCGAGGGTCTTCAATGGGCTTGCCAACAAGTTGACTAAAGATAAATAATGCCGCCATCCGGTACCTCTTTCAAAATTGGGACGCTTCCATCTTCCTGACATTTAGTACGAAAAGACCAGACCTGGAGATACAGAAGAGGCTATTGGTACTCTACTTTTTCCCGGTTTCAACCTCATTAAAGATAATTGCATCGATGAGTTGCTCGACAGGAGCGCGGTCATCGGTGAAGAAGACCTTTGAGCTCTGTTCCTCGCGCACATTCCCATAATTTATACTATTGGAAGCCACGGTCTGTAACAATGGATTCGTCAGGCGGGCAACATTTACAGCGAAATTCGCCTTTTTAGTGGGCGCATTAGTGCCGATTACCATGCTATTGGCGAAGCGCGCACTATCAATGATATAGACGTTGGGGAAAACGGAATGCATCGTTTGCGCCAACGCCTCGACGAGACGAAAGTCTTTACCAGTGCGACCAGCGTTAATAACCGCCACTCCAGTTGGAGTCAGGTGGGAGCGAACCAGGTGGAAGAACTCATTAGTCGTAAACTGGAAGGGAACGTAGGGCTGCTGATAGGCATCGATGCCGATTAAATCATACTTCTGCGGCGTATTCTGTAAAAAGTAACGTCCATCCTGGACCACAACATTTAAGTTTGGCTCGTTCATATGAAAGTATTGGCGCGCCAGATTCACGATCTCGCCATCGATCTCAACACCATCGATGGGCAGGTGGCCGTAGATAGCATTGAGCTCACGCGGAATAGTGCCCGCGCCAAGGCCAATGATGCAGGCATTGCGCACCTGACTTGGAGTAAATGGAGGATTATTAAAGTAGGGAGCAATCGAGAAATAATCCCACGGCCCCCGTGTCAGCACTTGATCAGGATTATAAATAGAGTGAATTCCAACCCCTTCATTTAGAATAAGTTGAGTCTCTTCACCCGAACGCACAACCTGGATGTAATTGTAGACCGACTCACGCTCAGCCAGCATCTTCCCCCCACCATTTGTGCCGCTGGGCTGCTTGATCGGTCCCTGCAGGCCAGCCAGGCTCAAGAGCATAGGAATAAGAAGCAGGACAGCAAATACGCGTCTATTCACACTCAGTCTCGGAGCCTGAACATTCTCCACCTGCGAGAATATCAGGCCAGCCACCGCGACCAGGAAGAGCACGACGCCACAGATCACAAACGTTCCATAGGTGCCATAGGTAGGAACAAGCCAGAAGACCGGCAGAAAAGTACCCAGAATGCTTCCAGCCGTCGAGAGGGCATAGAGCATACCAGCGGTACGCCCCAACCTCCCCACCTGCCGCACACGCAGGCGGATCGCGAAGGGCGAGACACAGCCAAGCAAGATGATCGGCGCAGCAAAAAGCAGAATTACCGCGACCAACGAGCCATAGAACACACTCACCGAATAGGTCGAGAACGAGCTCAAAGACCAGCGCAGGATCGGGCGCGAGATTAACGGAATAATGCTGATCAAGAAAGCGGCCGCAACGATCAGGGCATAGAATACACCCGGTCGCGGATAGCGATCAGCCAGGCGGCCACCTAGAAAGTAGCCGACGGTGAGATAAAGCAGAATAAGCCCGATAAGATTAGCCCAGACGAAAAGCGAGGTACCAAAATAAGGGGCCAGCAAGCGCGATGCAGACAGCTCTAATGCCAGCGAGGTCGCCCCAGCCACAAACACCTGGAGAATCAACAGCCGACCCTGCCATGTCGTCGCGAGCGTCCTTCCCGTACTAGCACCCATCTTTTGTGAACCCGTAGTCGTGGACATAACAAAAAAACTCACTTTCGTTAGCAAACAACGTCATCGCCCAAGAGGCTCTATCCTTGCTCATTGTCTCACATCCGATACGCTAAAAGCGAGCAAGCCCGACCTCATTGCCAGCCATCAAGGTAGATTTTGTATGGCAATGATTATAGACACTTGACATTTTTGCACGATGTGCAGAAATGTCAAGTGTCTATAATCATTGCCATACAAAATTTTCCCCTTAACGTTTTTTCCTCATACTATCTATCATATCTGCTGTATGTTAGAATCAGGCTGGATTCATTGGGCTTACGCTTTCACTTATAGATAGAAGAAAGACTTTGAAGAAAGGCTGCGTATAATTAATGTCTACAAATACTGTCCCAACACGAGGCGCATCTCCTCCAACGCCTACTCGCTATAATTGGACGAGACGGCTGATTATTGCATTGACGGTGATTGCATTTATAGTGATTGCTGGTTTTGTCCTGTATGCATTATCGCTTATCTCAAATGCACTTATCGTCCTGCTCATCTCAGCCCTGCTTGCTTATATGATTTATCCCTTTACGCAACTGCTGCGGCGCTACATGCCGGCAGCACTGGCGATCACCGTGGCCTATCTTGTTGTGGTGATTCTATTGGGCGGCGTCCTCTATTTTGTGGCAGACTCTCTTGTGCGACAGGCGGTCTCGTCTGCGCAGGCACTGCAAGCGCTCTTTGGCCCACAGGGAAATAAGCAGTTGCAGCCAATTATAGACTTGCTTGAAAGATTCGGTATTACGCAGCAGCAGATCAATGCCTATAGGGATCAGGTGCTCGCGCAGCTGCAGGGCTTTGTTACCGGGCTCATCCCTTTTCTGAGCGGACTGTTTAGCAACTTTATTACATTTATTATCATCATTACGCTCAGCATCTACTTCGTGCTGGATGGACCACGCATTATTCGCTGGATGCGGAATAAATCGCCGCGAGCGGAACGAGAGAATATCAATTTTCTTATGCACACGCTTGATCGCAGCGTTGGCGGCTACTTCCGTGGGCTACTACTGCTTGCCGCAATTGGGGCGGTGAGTACAGGCATTGTACTTACTCTTCTGCATGTGCCCTATGCCGCTTTGCTCTCATTGCTTTTCTTCCTGCTCTTCTTCATCCCTATGATTGGCGGATATATAAGCGGATTATTGACGATCCTGGCTGCAATTCCACAGGGCCTGGTGACGGTACTTATCGTCATTGCCTTTACGGTTTTGCTGCAGCAGATTGTCCTGGGACAGATACTGGCCCCGCGCGTCTACAGCCAGTCGATTGGACTGCATCCTATTGTCGCCCTCTTCGCACTTCTCGCCGGCAGCCAGCTCTTTGGCGTGCTGGGCGGCTTCTTCTCCGTACCCATTGCCGGCGTACTACAAGAGGTCGTCGTCGCAAGCTGGAAACGCTGGGAGGATCAGCACCCCGACCAATTTGACGAGCAAAAAACTTCCCCTCAACCACTACCACAGGAGCCGAAGCAAGCAGAACCAGAATTAAGCGATTGAATTTACATTTTTCATATCATTTGCTCTTTCTACAGATTTCTGGCTCCACTAGAAATCTGTAGAAAGAGCAAATGATATGAAAAATGTAAGTGCATCGAATGTCTTAAGGAAACTTTTTGCATTTTTTGCATTTTTCTAATTTTTGCGCAATGCCTAATTTTAGGCCAAATTAGTGCACGTTCCTCAAACGGCTTGAGAGCACACTGT
>CAXTXB010000240.1:0-8325 GCA_964247965.1 uncultured Dictyobacter sp.
CCCAATTTCTGCATGGTCTTCCGGGTTCCAGACTCTACGCGGGGCAATCCTGGATGGCGGGTTGGTATCTCATCCTGACACCAAATAAAAGTGCTACCTGAGCGTTACTGAGGAAGAGCAAGCAATGCAAGCGAATCAACGATTAAAGATGGAGCGAGAGCGACGCGGATGGTCCCAGACTAAGGTTGCCGAAGCGGTGGGAGCCGATCCAGCCTCAATCAGCCGGTGGGAGCGAGGAGGCTCGTCCCCTTATCCTTATTTTCGTGAGAAGCTGTGCGAGCTCTTTGGAAAGAACGCATATGAGTTGGGACTGATAGAAGGAATGGGCGACAGTGAAGATGAGGTCTATCACACTCCGACACCACCTTCTGACCCTTCGATCCCTCTTCCAACGAAAGGGATTGTTGGTCGTGACGACCTGCTGCAGCAGCTCAAGGACAGGCTGCTTACAGGTGAAAGTGTAGGGCTCACTGCCTTGAGCGGTTTACCTGGTGTTGGAAAGACGGTATTGGCTGTCCAGGTGGCATATGATCGTGACATCCTCGCTCATTTCCGTGATGGAGTGCTCTGGGCAGGATTAGGACTTCAGCCCAACGTGCTGGACTTGCTGAGCCACTGGGGGAAGGTACTGGGCATGGCTCCCGCTGAAATGAAGGCACTGAGGGGACGACAGGCCTGGAGCAGGGCTTTGCGTGAGGCGATTGGCGGACGCCGCATGCTCCTGGTAATTGACGATGTATGGCGGGCCGAGGAGGCATTGGCCTTCCAGGTAGGAGGTCCACACTGTCGATATCTGCGCACGACCCGCTTTCCTCACCTTGCCGTGCAAGTGACTGTTGCTGGAACCCTCGCGGTTCCCGAATTGAGCGACGACGATAGCATCGAGCTGCTCAAGCACTTCGCCCCTCAGGTTGTCACGGATGATCTAGCAACGGCGCACACCCTGGTGCGCTCTGTTGGGGGACTCCCTCTGGCCCTCACGCTTATGGGAAGGTATCTGCGCGTGCAAGCCCATAGTGGGCAACCACGCCGTCTCCATCACGCGGTGGAGTGGTTACATGATGCAGAACATCGCCTACGTCTCTCCACTCTGTCTCCTGCCGCAGATCTACCTGCACATCTTCCACTGGAAACACCTGTATCGTTGCAGTCCGTGATCGCCGTAAGTGACCAGCAGCTTGACGAACAGGCGCGCGCGGCCCTGCGGGCTCTCTCCATTCTGCCGACCAAGCCGAACAGTTTCTCTGAAGATGCAGCCCTGGCAGTCAGTCAGGTGCCTGTGGAGACGCTCGATGTCTTATATGACGCGGGCCTGCTAGAGAGTGGGGGGCCAGGACGCTATGCGGTACATCAGACGATCAGCGACTACGCACGAACTTATTTGAGTGACCCAGGTCCACATGAGCGACTTATTACCTACTGCCTCAGTCAGTTGCAGGGGCATTCGATCGACTACGACATTCTGGGGCAAGACATCGCCACAATCCTGGCAGCCCTTGAAGCTGCATATACCTTGGGAAGACAGATCGAACTGGTGCAGGGAGTCCTTGTTATCGCACCCTTTCTCTGTCTGCGTGGTCAATATTCCTGGGCAGAGATGCATCTACAGCGTGCCCATCAAGCAGCAGTAGCGCAGGAGGACGTTCCTGCTATTGTAAGTATGTTGTTGTACCAGGGGGAAGTCGCACAAATGCAAGGAGACTACACCCGGGCGGAAGTATTCCTACAGGAAGGCCTGGCCCTTGCCCGCGATCTTGAAGGCCCTGAGCCTGTTAGTGCCCTGCTGGCGCAGCTGGGAGCAGTCGCAGTTGAGCAAGGAGACTACACTCGGGCGGAAGCATTCCTGCGGGAGGGGCTCACCCTCGCCCAGCAATTGGACCAGCGCGAACGCATCGGTACTCTACTCAGAAACCTGGGGTGGGTGACAACTGAGAAGGGCAACTTTTTGCGGGCGGAAGACTATCTGCAGGAGGGCCTGATTCTTGCCCGTCAGCTTGATCACAGCGAATTGACGTGTCGTTTGCTCACCGGTCTGGCGGCACTCGCTTTTAAAAGGGGGAACTATGCAGGTGCCAAAGGAAACGCACGCGAGGGCCTGCTCCTCGCCCGCCGCCTTGGTCATCGGGAACGCATGACCGTTCTATTGGGAGTGCTGGGCGAGGTGGCAGTGAAGCAGGGCAAGTATGTACGGGCCAGGGATTATCTGCACGAAGGACTACTCCTCGCTCGTCAGATCAATCATCTCGAACTGATCAGTTTCTTGCTCCAGATTCAAGGAAGGCTGGCTGTTGAGCAGGGCAAGTATGAGCAGGCAAGGGGCTACTTGCAGGAAGGGCTAGCCCTCGCTCGTCAGATCAGTCATCATGAACGCACAAGTGCTCTGCTGGGCACTTGTGGTATTCAAGCAAGCAGGCAGGGAGACTATCCGCAGGCGAATGAGTACTTTCAAGAAGGGTTAGCCTTAGCCCGTCAAATCGGTCACCCCTGGCTGATTGCCGTACTCTTGAATGATTGGGGCGAAATCCATCTTGTCCACCAGCATCTGGATGTTGCCGCCGCCGCCTTTGATGAGGTCCTTACCCTCAACACTGACGCGCTAGACAGTCAGGACCTCCTGGCACATGCTCAATACGGTATCGCCCGCGTGGCTGCCGCTCAAGGCGCTGTCGCTCAGGCACGCCGCCTGGCAGAGGAAAGCTTAGCGATCTTCACAGCAATTGAGGATCACGAGGCGACGACTGTTCAACAATGGCTGGATACGTTGAATGCAGGTTGCAGCGAAGACTCATAAGCTCATGAGCTAAGAACGTGATGATAATGGAAATCAATGTCATTTTTCCCACTCCCTGTTTGCCGCCCTCGAAAAAACGACGGGCATTCCGAAATACTAGAAATGCCCGCAATTCTCTGTTTGTAAGTGGTCAAGTTATGCTGCTACTCCGAGAGCGGCGTCCGCGACCTCGTAGAGCAATTGAGTTCTGCCGCGCAACTTACGGTTGTGGGACTTGTTCTGTATAAAGACACGGTATCCATCCAGGCGAGCTGGCCGAATGCGCACAGTTTCGTCCAGGGGCAGACCTAGCATGATGCGTGCCCGACTTCCCGTAAAGAAATCACCTGTCCCAATGTGCTGCAAGATGATTTGCTTGTTGGCTTGAATCGTCTCCGTTCTTTTAAATTCACAGAACCCTTTGCCTGTTTTGAAGATCAACCCCTTGCGCTGTATAAATGCCTTGATTGCCTCCGGCTCCTCAACTTCCAGGACCTGGAAGCGACCGGCAGATACGGCGCGCAGCTCTATCGACTCTTCCTCTACCGCAGGATCGTGTTCCTTCATAGTAGTGAAGGTGCGCTTGAGAGAACGACTCATACGTCCCTCACGCTGAAGCTCTTGCTCATACGCCAGGAGCTTCATATCAGTATGCTGTCGATAGCAGATCGCTATCAGCATAGCGGTGATTTCAGAGAATTGGCCCAGGCTCAGGTGGAATCCACCGGATGTAGCAGCCATCTCTTTATAGAACGCCATTGCGGACCTTTTGTTGAGCGCCTGAACCGCGTAGATGCTGATGCCATGAGCTGCCAGCGCCACGACTTCAGTACGCCAGTTCAGATGCTGGGGATTATCTTCCGGAGTATGGGCAACATCGTCGCCGATCAGAACAAGGACACGCTTCGCATCAGGACGCCAGGAAAGCTCCTGTGCTTCGTGCAGGACCAGCTCGTAGCATTCCGGAGCGTCACCCCCACCTGTGGGCGGAGTATGTTCAACGAAGTTTGTAATGCTTACCGTATCCTGCGTCAGATCGAGGTGCTGCGTGACGTATGTTGAATGTTCATCGCAATAGTCTCCATGCACGATAATACCAATATGGATATCCGGCAATTCACCCATCAGTCGCTCGACTGTTTGTTTGATTGTACGACGAACCTGAGCGAGGACAGAGGCCATGCTTCCCGTTGTATCAAAGCTGATCACAACATCAATGGGGTTGGTAGTCAGTTCCATGCAGTGAAGTCCTTTCTCGATAGTAGTAGCATTTTATACTCTATAAACATATTCTTTTTCGATATGATAGATCAGGAAGGGCTAGACGAGTTTCTTGATATTCCCGTGGACCCGGTAGAAATCTCCATACGAGGCCAGCTGTACCGCATCAACGAGGTAGCACGCGTGCTCCTCCCGAATGTTTTGTGGAAACTGGACCCGCAGGTTTGTGTTATAACCGGGGGAAAGCACGCGCATGCGTAATCGGCCCCCTTCGCGGAAGCATTCCAGAATAACCCCCTGGCTCGCATCAGTCGTTGTCTCAAGGGTGGTTGGAGAAGGAGTGGCACCAACTGGCGGAGCCTTGAAATCTATAGCTTGAGGCAACCTTCCCTCTTTTGCTGCCTGGATGGCCGCTTCACTTACATCAAGACAGGCAAGCGCCCCAGAAGTAGTCACGAGGTAGAGCCGTTCATTCAGGTACTGCATGGAGAAAGCAGAGCCACAGCCTGTCCCCAATTTCCAGAGCCGCTGCCCATCCTGGTCGAAGCAGTAGACGGAGGAGTAGTTATCTCCAGCGAAGACGTAGCGGCCGTGCTCTGCCGTTGCGCATGAAAAGACGGCGGCATCACAGGCATAGACAGCTCCCGGCTCCCCCTGTTTACTGAAGCTGTAGACTTGGTGATCGCTGGTGCCAGCATAGACCCGGTTCTCTGATTGCCAACCAAAGAGGACCGACCCGCGTGTACGCTGCTTCCAGACCACCTGGCCATCCAGGTTGTTATACATGGTGACACCAGCGGAATGGCCATGATAAATTCCCTCTTCTCCACAACGCACCATCCATCCGGAAGAGGCCATACTTGATTTGAGCCACTCCGACTCGTCTTCGTGATTGATCCGCGCCACCCGTCCACCGGCATCGGAAACGGCCAGCGCGCCATTTCTGATATCCAGCCAGTAGATGTCTACGTCCTCGGCAATTTGATAGGAGATGCGGGGAATTTTTCCAGAGAGATCATAGACATTGCCATCATCACATCCTGCGTAGAGCCAGATATCGTCGGCAACCAGGCACTTGACGCCCTCTGGGAGCTGATAGTGCGCCTGCATCTGGCCGTTGTGATCAAGCCCAAAGACATTCCCAGCTTGATTGCCAACCCAGCAGCGCTCTTCGTCAACAAAAATGCCGAAGGCGACGCTACCGGAGGCAAATTTCCAGAGCACGGGAGCCTGGCTGGCTGTCGATCGATTGCTCACAATAACGCGTCTGGTTACCGGTCGTTTCTGCCTCAGTCCTATTACTGCCCGCTCATAACCTTTATTCAGCTTCTCGCGAATCTTTTTATCAGCAAATTTCTGTGCCAGTGCGGCGGTCGCATAGGTGCTTTCCAGTGTTTGCCCCACATCACCAATCCGTCCAAAACGAATGCGTACCTGGGTGTTGGTGACTATAAGTTCATAGAATTTGTGCGATCCCTCACCCTCCTCCGATAATTCAAGGTAGACCGCTTCTTCTGTCATCGTGCTTGCCTCCTTTCGGCAACCTGTTGGATCGACCGGACTTCTACGCTGAAATTGCCTGCCAAACTGCTGGAATGGTTTCTTCTTCTCTCTGATAATAGTCATCAGAGTGAGGAGGGAAGATATTATACTGCTGTACAACAGAGAGCGTGCGTTCCTCGTCGGAAATCAAGCTAAGGAAAACGGTGAGCCAGTGATCCGCCTCCGGTACGTCCTGTCCGCGCACAATGCAGAGATCCTGAACGTACTGGCCATTGGTAAACAGCCGTACACGACGGTCGTGCCGTTTAGCAGGATCGCGCCTGACGCGATAGACCCGTCTTTCACGCGCGTAGCGCACACTGGAGATATCCAGAAAGTGCTCTCGTTCCAGTTGGGTATAGAGTGAGTCTCCCAGAAAGAGGCGCAGGGTATTTTCGGCGCGTTGAACTGGAGTAGAGCCATCCCCAATATCTGTCTGATCGCCGACGCGAAGGATATCGGCCAGTCCCAGGCGTCGGCCGTTTGCGGATGCTGCGCGCCGTGTGACCTTAAAATGTTCCGGTGGCTGGCCCGCGAGTGCGTAACCGGCGGACCTGGCGATATCGGCAGCAATGGCATAGCCAGCCCAGCCTGCGACTCCTGCCACCATACTTTCCGTAGTGGGATGGTAGCACCGGGCGAAGGCCACCAATCCGGTCGCGGTCGCCCCATTGCCAGTTGTTAGATGTAAGAGAACAAAATGATAGGGCTGATTATCGATAGCGCTGGTGCGTTGTTCAAAAGACCATCTTCCCCCCAACCCCGGCCATTGCTGGCGTGTGGCCTGTACCAGGTGATGGGCTTCGGCGGCTGCTCCACTGGCCCGCTCCACTGGCAGACCGACGAGTCGGGCATTTACCCCCCCTTCGGAGTTCATCAAAAGCTGCGCGATGCGGGTATGTTTGCAGGAGCGTCCTGTGTCTGATGACCCGGTATCCTGGCGAAAGGTCCAGGATGGGCAATCGCAGGAAAGCTGTTTTGAATGGTGATCGATCAGGACACGATACCAGGAATTAGCGCGCGAGGCCGATTCAACCGCCATCACCAGGCGATATTCACCATGTGCCAGGCTGCGTGGCATAGAGGGACTCCTTTCCTTCATCCTCGCCTATCGTCACATTGAGGGAACCAGCCATGCAGAGTAGGGGCGACCCATAACGGACCGCCCCGGGGCCGGATTTTATCTAGCGCTTTTAGCCACCTCGTGTCAAGCTGAGAATAAGAATATTCTCTATTTGAGGGTCAAACACATCGATGGCTGTGGGGCTGAGAGTTGTGCCAGGCTGTGGCGGCTGTGTTGCCATGACCGGCCTGCTCTGATCTTTGGCGGCAGTGACGATCTCCTGAGCGACCTCAACAGCCCAGCGCTCGTCTGCTTCCAGGGTATTCAATGCCGCGAGTGATTCAATACGAGGAAAGGTAACGGGAGTATCGCCTGAGCGACCAAAGACACGAATAGTACCAACTCCAAGGACAGCAGGACTAAAATTTCCTTGCTGGCAGCGCTCCCGCCATCGGCGCTGGAGCATGTCTGGATTGACGGATCGATGGGTAGTAGCCATGCATTTCCTCCTCTGTTCGGTGACACTTGAGGTTTATAGCTTCACTAACCATCTATTCTTTTCAGACCCTCCTGAAGCGGAAACGCATCAGACACAAAATATTAATGGCAGCACATGTGATTATACCGATGGTTTTGCAGAAAAACTTCAAAGATAGTATTCTACGATGTAGAACGACAACTATCCAAATTCAGACTGGAGCGAGGAGTCTCTTCTCAAAGATAGTGAGGAACGAGAGAAAGACTCTCTCCTCTGAATGTTGCAACAATGCGAGAAGATGAAGGGGGTTTGCACCCGACTCACGCCCGGATTCACGAAGGAGCAGAAAGATGAATAGCCCATCTCTGGTACCAGATCGTTGGGGACCTGATGGCTGCGCTGCCGCCGTAAGTATCACGTTTGATAACCTTGGTGAAGCAGTTGAACTAGAGCGTGGTACCTGGTCAAAGGCTGTGCCCCTTGGTCAGCATCCCTCAGTACTATATGTTCTTCCAGCCATTTTGAAGATGCTTGATGAACTGGCTCTTTCCGCCACATTCTTCGTGGAAGGACTCAACGCTGAAATGTATCCAGACGCCTTGATGAGGATTGTGGATGCTGGACATGAGATTGGTTACCACGCATGGCGTCACGAAGAGTGGCAGCATCTTGGTTATGAGGAGGAGAATGAGATTCTTGAACGCGGAGTGCGTGTTCTGGATAAACTGAAGGTCAGGCTATACGGCTTCCGTCCCCCTGGAGGAGTCCTGACAGGCTCATCGGTCAAAATTCTGAGCGCTCTGGGTTTTACCTATTGTTCACCAGTTGGTTCTATGACTTCTCTCTCCGGTGGTTTGGTCTTTCTGCCGTTTGAGTGGCCGATAGTTGATGCGTATGCGTATCTTCCACGCTTTAGTCGTCTTCGAGAGAGGCTTGGTGATTCACCTGAGCCATTATCCCCTACTCATTTTCAAGCGAGGGTACGCTCTGTATTAAAGAAGGCTGTGCAGGAGCGAAGGTACTTATCCTTGCTTTTCCATCCTTTTGTGGAAGAAAAGGCTGAATACTTCGAGGTCATGCGTTCCACGCTGGAAGAACTTCACAATCTTGTGTATGACGGTACCGTCTGGTGTGCCCCTTGTTGTGAAGTGGCCAGGTGGCTGTTGCAGCCTAATAACTCATCCCAAATTTTTGAAAAATGAGGACCATCGTGTGTTCCAGGCCCCTTTTTCTGCCTCAGGCAGAAAAAGG
>CAXTXB010000241.1:0-3638 GCA_964247965.1 uncultured Dictyobacter sp.
CTCTCTCTTTTTTTGTCAATGGAGGCAAATTCTGTAGTCGCGTACGTCACGCTGAAGTGGCTTTATCAGGGTGATGTCGCTGTCATCTTTCGCGATGCCTTCCTCTAGTGATTGGGGAAGCTCTATGTGAAGGCTATGTAGCCTTCAGGAGGGATTACCATGTCTCAAGAGCCCTATGTGAACGATGCCCTTGATGTTAGTTCCAATATTGCTGCGAGCGATGACAAGCGAAGCGGCATTTCGCGTCGAGGCTTTCTTAAGTATTCAGCGGGCGTGGTGGGTGCGACGGGCGTTTCTGGTCTCCTCGCTGCTTGTAGTGCTGGTGGTCACCCTCAATTTCTGGGATATGGCGTGGGGAAATAGTTCGTATTTTGATGTCGGCAAGCAGTTGGTAAATCAGTTCAACAGCAGCCACAAGGGTATCAATGTTGTCTACCGTGGCACTCCCTGGGCGAACTGGTATCAGACGTTTACAACTGCAATTGGTTCGGGCACACAACCTGACATCAGTACTGGCGCTGCTTTTATGGGTGCGCAATTCTACTCCACTCATAATGTCCTTCCGCTTGATGATGTTGTGAGTGAGGTGAAGAAGAATGGGCAGTATGACGACTTCTTGCCCAATTCCTTTGCGCCGATGCAGTATCAGGGTCATACCATTACCTGGCCCTGGGCAATCGATATCCGCGTTCCTCTCTATCGTATGGACATATTCCAGCAAGCAGGGGTGCAGGTGCCGACCACCTGGGATGAGTGGAGGGCAGTTTCTAAGAAGCTCACCGGTAATGGGAAGTATGGGCAGGTAAACTCGGGTGTCGATAATGTCACCGAGCAGATGCTGGAAATGCTGATGATTAATAACGGCGCTGGCCTGTTCACGCCTGATGGGAAGTTGGACTTCGCGACCAATCCGCGTAATATCGAGGCTCTACGATTCTTCGCCGATATGGTGCAGGATGGCTCTTTTGATCCCGCAAGCACTGGCTATCAAAATACCGACGCTATCCGGGCCCTTAGCCGTGGTGATGCGGCAATGCTGGTCGGTGGCCCAGGCTTTGCCGCGCAGGTGGACCCGAATATTGCGAAGAATATTGGCATCATACCGCCCATAGCAAGCCCACACGGTAACAAGGGAACAATCTTCTGGGTCAACAACATTATTGTGTATGCGGGGACCAAGCATCCGAACGAGACGAAGGCGTTTCTGCAGTGGTGGAGCCAGAATAACAAGCCGCTGTGGACGCATGGAGGCTGCTCGCCTATTCCTATTCGCTCCTCTTTCTATCAAGAGGCGGTCCTCAACACACCGATCATTAATATGATCAAGTCACAGTATGTTCCGATCGCCAAGTCGGCCAATGCGCAGGCGACGAGCGTCTTCCCTGCTCTCAATCCTCTTGATGGTGATGGCACAGTGTTGACTCTGGGGCAGAACTTGCTGGGTAAGAAAGATTTTAATACCTCAGTTCAGACGGCGCAGGCAGGCCTGCAAAAGGTGGTGAATAGCAACCCCGGCTAAATACTGTTTTGCTAGAGGGTGTTGGATCTCGGTTACTACCGTCTTCCAGCGCATGAGCTTACGCGGTGAAGCTGTGTGATTCACTCTTTTTTATATTCTTTGCTTTTTCTACATCTTTCGGACGTAGACCGAAAGATGTAGAAAAAGCAAAGAATATAAAAAAGAAAGGAGTTCGTATGAGTGTTACTCCACTGGCCGGGAAATCTCAAGGTTTAGAGACCGATTCCCGACCATCTCGGCGTACTTTGCAGCGCATTGATATGCTACCCTATCTGCTGCTGCTGCCGTCTATTTTACTAATTGTCTTAATTGAGCTCTATCCGTTCTTGACCGGCCTGGTGTATAGCTTCCAGAATGGGTCGCTGCTGGCTCCAGGGACCTTCGTTGGGCTGGAAAACTATCTGGCAACCTTCACGGATGCCGAGTTTCTCTACGCGCTGCAGTTCAGCGCGATCTTTGCCCTCTTCAGCGTCATCGGCAGTTATCTGCTGGGATTGGGCCTGGCGCTCTTGCTCGTCCAGAATTTCCCGTTGCGCGGCCTGTTCCGCGTCTTGCTGATCATTCCGTGGATACTTTCTTCTATCGTGACGATTGTTAGCTGGCGCTGGCTGATTCAGGACCAGCACGGCACGGTGAATGTGCTGCTTGGCTGGTTCCACCTGGGCCCCATCTTTTTCTTGAGCGACTCGCGCTGGGCTATAGTCTCCGTCATCGTCATTAAAATCTGGCGCAGTTTTCCCTTTATGATGATCTCGCTGATCGCTGCCCTGCAGACCATCGATGGGAACCTCTACGAGGCGGCGCGTATTGACGGTGCCGGCCGCTGGGCCGCCTTCCGCAGCGTGACCTTTCCTGGTATCCAGAATATCTCGATCATCCTTTGGATTTTGATGACGATCTGGAGCGTCAATGACTTCGAGACTCCCTGGCTGCTCACGCAGGGCGGTCCCTCTAATGCCACGGAGAGCTTGATGATCCTGGCCTACAGAGATACATTTGCGCGCAATTCGGTTGGAGCTGGCGCGACAGTTGCATTCATTTCATTGATTATCTTGATGATCCTCGCCATCGTAATGATGCGCTTTAGAAATAAAGAGTAGCAAGAGAGAAAGGATGCAAAGCCATGCAACAGGCTCTTAGTAATCCACAGTCTAAAAAGAGTGGAATTGCAACACGAACGGGGAGGGCCGCGCTCAGAAATGCAGTGATTAAAAAGTGGTCGCTGTCCCTGCTCATGCTGATTCTGGTATTGATCCTCGACTATCCCATCTTTACCATCTTCCTGAACGCATTCCGCACAACGTCAGAGATTCTGTCCACTACGAGCATCATTCCTCAGCATCCGACTCTGGCGAATTTTGTTTATCTTAATGACCGGACCAACTTCTGGGGCTTCTTCTTCAGCAGTATCAGCGTATCCGTTATTGGCACGATCATCAGCATTCTCTGTGCGGCCGCGGCCGGCTACGCCCTCTCGCGCTATCACTTCTTGAAACCTGTGAGAAATTACTCACGAGCCTTGATGATAGTGCAAATGTTCCCACTGATCCTGGCCTTGATCCCGCTCTTCATCATCTTTCACGACGCGGGGCTGGTCAATACCTACTGGTCGGTCATCCTGATCTATACGGTCCTCAACCTGCCCTTCGCGACCTGGATGTTCGAGGGTTTCTTCGATGCGATCCCACGAGAGCTGGAGGAGGCGGCCTACGTAGACGGATGTTCGCGCCTTCGAGCCCTCATCCGGATCATCCTGCCGCTCTCCGGACCGGGCACAGCGGCGGTAACGATCTTTACCTTCTTATTGTGCTACAATGAGTTTCTTATAGCCAGCATCTTTTTGCGCGACCCTGATACCATGACCATCCCGGTTGGTATCCAGATGTTTATGCAGCAGTATTCGACCGATTGGGGCAGCTTGATGGCGGCGGCCTGCCTGGCGTCGATTCCCACAATTGTCTTCTTCCTGTTTGTACAAAAATACATGGTCCAGGGCGTTGTGGCGGGAGCAGTCAAAGGCTAGCTTATCCAGGCGTATTGGACCGACCCCCTTCATTGGCGAGAGACTCGCTCCGCGCAGCGACACTCCCTTGCGGTTGTCGTGGTAGCTGGTCTCTGA
>CAXTXB010000241.1:3648-4931 GCA_964247965.1 uncultured Dictyobacter sp.
GGCCGGCCCCCCACGCGTCGGGCCGCCGGCGTCGCGCGTCTCCCGCCAGTGCTACGATATGGAGCGCGACGAAGATTGACAAAGCAGTACGACAACCGCAAGGGATTGTCGCTACACGGATCTGGTAAGCAGAGGATTGGAGGATTAACAATGACGAAGCTGAAAGTAGGAGTAGTGGGATTGGGTGAGGTTGCCCAGGTTATCCACTTACCGATTCTACAGGAGCACTCAGACCTGTTTGAGATTGCCGCTATCTGCGATATCTCAAATGAGCTGCTGAACGCACTGGGAGAGCGTTACAACGTTTCCCCTGAGCACCGTTATACCGACTATCATAACATCGCCATGCAGGAGGATCTGGATGCAGTTCTGGTCCTGAATAGCGATGAATATCATACCGACACGGCCCTCGCCGCTCTTGAGCAGAGAAAACACGTGCTCATTGAGAAGCCAATGTGCCTGACGCGGCAGGAGGCGGAGGCGATCATCAAGGCGCGGGACGAGGCGGGCGTTCAGGTCATGGTGGGCTACATGCGCCGCTACGCCCCCGCCTTTGTTCAGGCCGGCGAATATGTACGCGGCCTGGAGAAGATCAACTATGCCCGGGTGCGCGATATTATTGGGCAGAATGCTCAGTTTGTGGAGCAATCTAGCGTCGTATTGCGTCCAAAGGATATTCCGCAGGATGCTATGCGCGAGCGTGCCGAGCGTGCCAGTAAGCTGGTCAAGGCCGCGATCGGCGATGTTCCCAGTCCGCTCGTGTCCACTTATCGGCTGCTGTGCGGTCTGAGTAGCCATGATCTGTCCGCCATGCGCGAGCTTCTGGGCATGCCCCATCGTGTGCTTGCCGCGCGGCAGTGGGGCCGCTTCCTGACCGCCCTCTTTGAGTATGAAGACTTCACAGTCTCGTTCGAAACCGGCGTAGATCACAACCGCCGCTTCGACGCACACATCCAGGTCTACGGCGAGACCAGCGAGATTCGCATCCAATACGACACCCCCTATATTCGCCACCTACCCACCCGGCTCTTTTTAAGAGAGACTCATGGCGAGGCATTCGAGGAGCGCGAGATCCGACCAACCTTCATCGACGCCTACACCATCGAGCTGCAACACTTCCACGAGGTTGTTAGCCATAACATCCACCCCAAAACCTCCGCCGAAGATTTCTTGCACGACCTCGACCTCTTCTCAATGATCATAAATGCATTACGGGAATAATTACGCTATGGGTCATGCCCAGCATTTTAAAAAATAACAACAAACGTTTTTTACCCCGCCAT
>CAXTXB010000241.1:4941-6213 GCA_964247965.1 uncultured Dictyobacter sp.
GTTCCCTGCTCTTTTTCTTGCCCCGGGCAAGAAAAAGAGCAGGGAACCCACGCTGTTGGTCATTTTTCAAAAGCTCGGCATGACCCACAAATGTGCCTATGATAGAATGGGTAGGAAAACTGCTGTTTTGTAGGCTTGAGAGCGTGGTTGAAAGAAGGAATATGATAACTATCCGTGATGTAGCAAGCAAAGCTGAGGTCTCGATTGCGACGGTCTCACGCGTCGTCAATGGTAATCGCCCGGTTCATCCAGCCATACGCGAGCGCGTGTTGAAAGCGGTAGAGGAGCTTAACTATCGACCAAACTATCTGGCACGAGGACTACGCCAGAGCAGCACATGTATGATTGGCCTGATAACTCCTGACAACTCTAATCCCTTTTATGCTGAGGTGGCGCGCGCCGTCGAGGACACGGGATTTGCCGCCGGCTATAGCGTAATCCTCTGTAACACGGATCTCTCGAAAGAGAGGCAGCAGGCCTACCTGGAAGTACTCGTATCGCATAAAGTGGACGGAGTGATCCTGATCGATGTCGAAGATGCCCCTCCTCAAGGCCTTGAGCTTCTCCTGGCCGAACATATCCCCGTCGTACACATGAATATTGATACGCGTATACCCAACGCCGACCAGATCATGGTGGACAATCGCCAGGGCGGCTATCTAGCAGGACAATATCTGATCAATCTCAATCACCGGCACATTGGATGCATCTCTTTTGCGCAGCCAAACTTTTATGGAATAGAGCGTATTGTCGGCTTTCGCCAGGCCCTGGCCGAGGGAGGAATAAATTTAACTCCGGACTTCTTTACTACCGGCAATGGGCGCCACGACAGCGGCTACAAGGCCACGCAAGAACTTATCCAACGTCATCCCGACCTGACCGCCATCTTCGTCTTCAACGACTTAATGGCCCTTGGAGCCATGAACGCACTTCGTGTGCAGGGAAAACAAGTTCCTGGCGATGTCTCCGTCATCGGCTTCGACAACATCTTCTACGCATCCGCATTTGAACCCGGCCTCACCACAATAGCGCAACCGATCGCAGCCATGGGGCAGGAAAGTATCACACAACTGCTCGCCCGTATCCAGCAACCAGAGAAGCCACCACACCACACCATATTCCCAGTGGAGCTCATCGAACGCGCCAGTTGCCGGCGTTTGTGAGAGAGTGTTTGACTTCCATTACGGTATGGATTGACTCATCCCAAATTTTGATCCCGTTGGGAAACTTTTTTTGTGAGCTTCTTTTTCTCGCGATCGCGAGAAAAAGAAG
>CAXTXB010000241.1:6223-8285 GCA_964247965.1 uncultured Dictyobacter sp.
GTGATATACCTGCTATAATCATAGTAATATCGACCCTGCTACGGTATACAATAACATTGTCACCTTTAAGGACGAGTCAGCGCCCGCATTGAGAAGAGCAGGAGAGTAGAGAAGCGGGTCGGATGCAATGCTACATCCGTTTGCTGGATAGGTGAAAGAAAGGTTGTGTCTATGATTGATGTGACGTGCCTGGGTGAAGCGTTAATTGATATGTTTTCGGTTGAGGTGGGGCGGCCTCTGACCGAGGTATCAGCGTTTTATCCTATGCCGGGTGGAGCACCGGCGAATCTGGCCGTGGCGGTGGCGCGCCTGGGAGCGAGCAGCGCTTTTATTGGCAAGGTCGGGGACGATCCTTTTGGACGACACCTGGCCGCAATGCTGGCGCAACAGGGGGTGGAGACGCGCGGCATGCGCTTCGACGAAGAGGCACGCACGGGGCTCAATTTTCACGCACAGGTAGACGAGAATACGGCAACCCATCTCTTTTATCGCAATCCTAGCGCAGACATGCGGCTCACCAGCGCAGAACTGGACGGCGAGCTGCTGCGCTCCACGCGTACCTATTATTTTGGCTCGATCAGCCTTATCCAGGAACCCAGCCGCTCCGCGACGCAGGAAGCTCTGCGCATCGCCAAAGAGGCCGGGGCGCTGATCGCATTCGATGTGAACTATCGACCAGGGCTATGGACCAGCGCGGAGGCCGCACGCGAGCAGATGCTTGCGATGCTTCCCGCTGTCAATGTCTTGAAACTCAACGAGGACGAGGTTGTGCTGCTCACAGGGAGTAGCGATCTGGCGACGGCGCTCAAAAAACTGGAGAAGCTAGGGCCGGAACTGTGCGCGGTCACATTGGGTCCGCAAGGGAGCGCCTATCAGAGCAGAGGCAAGAGCGAACTTGTGCCCCCCTTTATAGTGCAAGCCGTCGAGCCAACCGGCAGCGGAGATGCATTCATGGCAACGCTGCTTATCCAGCTTCTAGGCACCGATGGACAATGGCGGAACCACCTGCAAGCTGACTCTATGTACGACTTGCTGCGCCGTGCCAACGCTGCCGGCGCGCTTACCGCAACCAAAAAAGGGGCCTTCGCAGGCTTCCCGACCGCTGCCAGTATTATGGAACTGATGCAGCAGCAAGGATAACAACAAAGCAGAAGGAAGGAGCACAGTATGACATATTCATATCAAAATGAACGTTACGCACGTTCCATCATTAATGAGTTTGTTTCAAGCCAGCGCAATCTTATAGATACTGCTCCCCTCATTCCTAAACAGGGCCAGCTTCCTGAATTCTTCAAGAATACAGCGAGTCAACCTGAGGGGAGCCTCGATCTCCTCTACCGCTTCACCGATGATGAGCAGCAGGAGCCGGCGCTTGGTTTCCAGCAGGATGGCGTAGAGGACGATGAAGAAATGTATATCCTCGTCTACGTCGATCCTCGCCTTGTCCGGTCATGGCAAAATCAGCTCGATCGCTATCGATCATAAATGATCAGGTAGATAGAGAGGTGGAAGTTGCAGAACTATTCCACCTCCCATAGCCTTGGCTAGCTTCAAAGCCAGGTACGACGCCATCGCTGTATCACCCACCCCTAGAGACGCCGTTCGTCCAGTGACGGCAACAAAGGTGCTCAATATCTGCTTACACCAGGCCGCGTCAAATTGACCCTTGAATAGAATACTATCGCCAGCACAAAATACCACCGAACCATTTTTCTGCAGCACATCAGCCCTGATTGCTTCCAGGACTGTAGAGACATTGCGACTGAACGTAGAAAGCATATCTATTTCGTTTTTCACTATATATGTTTCCACCGCACTCCCTATTCTATCTCCATCTAATCCATAAAATTTCAGAGCTTGACTGTCTTGCATTATTTCTATCTCCAGATTTCAACTGAGCGGTTCTAAGGACACCATCTTCTCTTGCTTCCATTCAAAATATAAATGTAACAGATACACTATAGTATTTCATATGTATGAAGCTATTGTTAAATTACGTAACCAGAATATATAATGGGACATGGTGTTACTAACAACCAACTGCTTCGCGCAGCGCCAATCC
>CAXTXB010000242.1:0-8262 GCA_964247965.1 uncultured Dictyobacter sp.
CCCCCCACCTTGGTGTCGCTGCGCGCGCCCGCGGCCCCCCCCCCCGCTTGCTTGGGTTGCCTCCCCGATTTTCGGGTTGAAATGAAGATTAATAAAGCAGTTCTGCTCTACAGGACCTTTGACGGCTGACGATTATGGGTGTCCTTTATGTAACAAAATAAGTGATAGATTCGTGTCGTGCTATAATCCTTCATCACCATCTAGACAAAGTATGCTAGAATATCGTAAAGTATGCACTATGCATACGACATTTGTCAAGAGGGAGAGAACGTGGCTATATGAATGGGACAACACCACAGGGAAAGGGCAGTGCAACTCCCAGCCTCACAAAACTTACGATAGCGGAGCAAATTGCGGCTACTCTGCGATACGAAATCATAACAGGACAACTGCCAGCGGGAACGAAGTTGCCCCAGATTGAGACCGCGCAACGCTTTGGAGTGAGTACGACTCCCGTCCGTGAGGCTTTTGGACTGCTGCAACGTGATGGCCTGGTGCAGATCGACTCCCGTCGAGGCGTTACGGTTTTCTTGCCGACCGTCCAGGACCTGGTCGAGCACTACAAAATTCGTATAGCACTGGAGATGCTAGCCGCCGAGGAAGCCGCTGCGTGCTTCCAACCTCAGGATGCTCCTCCCCTTATTGCTATCCTTGATGAGATGCACACTACCAGCGATGCTACTTTTTACGTTGAGCGAAATCAACAATTCCATTTGAAGTTGTACAGCCTTGCAGGGAGTCCACGACTGCTTGCAATGATTGAGGAATTGCGCAATGCCTCTATAGCCTATAATCATCTCTATGCAGCAGCCGACATTCCCAGAGATGCCGAGCGTCTCGACAGGGAACATCGAGAGATTCTTGCCGCCTGCCAGGCGAACGATCCGGTTCGTGCCGCCAACGCTGTGCGCCAGCATATTCAACAAACCATCGTGCATGTCAAGAACGTGCTTGAACGGGTGGAAACGCATGAGTGAGAAGGCTGAAAGCAACGTTCTTTGAGCAGTCTATCTACTTCTGAAGGAGCGACTCTTATGTCAAAGGATGCTTATTCAACTGAGACGAACGAAACCGACGAAGCTATGCGACACAAGCAGGAAGCTACGCTATCAGATACAAGTGGTCTCCCGTTGTTATCGCCTGAAGACTATCAGACGCTCGACGCCATTCAGCGCCGTGTGCTCTGGCTCTGCACGCTCATGATTCACCATGCAAATCATGTACGATCGAACACCGATGATCTCAAGGTGGGAGGACATCAGGCATCGTCGGCCTCTATGGTTTCCATCCTCACGGCCCTGTATTTTCACTATCTGGATGCAGGTGATAGAGTGAGTGTGAAACCCCATGCCTCACCGGCGTACCATGCGATACAGTATCTGTTAGGAAATTTAGATCAACAGTACTTGCGTACACTCCGTGCATTCAATGGCCTCCAAGCGTATCCAAGTCGGACAAAAGACCCTGATCCAGTTGATTTTAGCACGGGCTCCGTTGGTCTAGGAGCTGTGGCTCCCGCCTTTGCGGCTGTCGCTCATCGCTACGCGCACAATCACTTCGGTCAGGTGACTTCACATCGTTTTGTTGCCGTGATTGGTGATGCGGAACTCGATGAAGGAAGTGTCTGGGAGGCAACCTTCGATGAAGCGTTGCAAGGATTAGGAAACGTCCTTCTGATTGTCGATTTGAACCGGCAAAGCCTGGATCGCGTTATACCCGGCATTCGCGCAAAGCAATTGAAACGACTGTTTCAGGCCGCAAACTGGCAAGTCTTAGAGGCAAAATATGGGCAACAGTTGCAGCATGTCTTCGCGCGTCCAGGTGGAGAAGCACTCCGGCGACGTCTTGATGAGATGAGCAATGAGGAGTACCAGAGCCTCCTACGCCGCCGTGGCGCTGACATACGTACTCGTCTTCTCCACCCGTTTGGCCCCCAGGATGTAGAGGATCAGGATATCACGCTTGCACTGCAAGAGACACCGGATGACCAGCTTTCCTCACTCCTGAGCAACCTGGGTGGCCATGACCTCAACAGTTTACTGCATACCTTCTCGCTCGCTGACCAGAACCAGGAAGTGCCGACGGTTGTCTTTGCCTATACTATCAAAGGCTGGGGATTGCCTTTTGCGGGTGAAGCGCTCAACCACTCGATGCTTCTCAGTGTTGAGCAGATGGAACGCCTCCAGCAAGAACTGGGTATTCCCAACGGGCAAGAGTGGGAAACGTTTCCCCCTGATTCGCCGGAGGGCCGCTGGTGCCAAAGAGCTGCTGAGCGATTGCAGCGTGGAAATGAGCAACGCCATTCGCTGCTCGACCCGCAATTGGTTCCTCCCAGCATTGACCTCTCTTATCCCGGCAGGCTTTCTACACAAGAGGCCTTCGGTCGTGTGTTACCGAAACTTGCGGACCTTCCTCAGCTCGGCGAGCGCATCGTGACTGCGGCCCCTGATGTCGCCGTCTCAACCCACTTGAGTAACTGGGTGAGCAAGGTCGGTGTCTTCTCATCAACCACGCACCCCGACTATCAAGAGGAGACGCAGCGCCTCTTACGATGGCAGCCCGGTCCTACTGGTCAGCATATTGAGTTAGGCATTTCTGAAATGAACCTGTTCATGTTGCTTGGGCAACTGGGCATGAGCTACGAACTGTGTGGACAGCAGCTCTTTCCCATTGGAACGGTCTATGATCCCTTTGTCTGCCGAGGTTTGGATGCTCTGATCTACGGTCTCTACTGTGGGGCAAAGTTCGTCTTTGCCGGTACTCCCTCGGGTGTGAGCCTCAGTCCCGAAGGAGGAGCCCACCAATCTACTGTCACTGCATCCCTGGGAATTGAACTTCCTGACCTCAACTACTACGAGCCAGCGTTCGCGCGTGAGGTGGAATGGATTCTCCTCGACGCGTTACGCGAATGTTGCGACCGAACACACGGTCGCTCAACCTATCTTCGCCTCTCGACGAAAAAGATTGACCAACAGGTGCTAGAGCCAGCTGTACAGCGTCTAGGAAAAGAAGAATTGCGTCAGCAGGTTCTTGCTGGAGGATATCGTTTAGTTGAGGGACGCGATTACGTGCCAGACGCAACGGCAACTGAAGTGGTGCATATTGTCACCACAGGTGCAATGGTACCTGAAGCAGTCGAAGCGGCACGACGCCTGTCGCGGGAAGGAGTCGCAGCAAACGTTCTGCACGTAACGAGTCCACAAAAGCTCTTCTCTCTTTTCACCAAAGAACGCCATCATCGCCTCCACAACCCGATGGCGTTGGTCCCAGGCAGTCACCTGGACACGCTGTTCCCACCAGAAGAACGCCATGCTCCCATCGTGACCGTACAGGATGCCTCCGCGCACAGTCTAGCCTTTCTGGGTAGCCTGCATGGAGTTCCCACCATCCCACTCGGCGTCGACCGCTTTGGGCAATCCGGCTCACAAGCAGACCTCTATCAATACGCAGGGATCAGCGTAAACGATATTATCAGCGCAGGATATCTAGCATTGGATCTAGGTGAAAACGCCTGATCCTGTGCTGAAAGAGTTTTTGGGCAAGATACGAATGAAAGGGAGAACAATGACCGTTCCTCCCTCTTGCCCTACCACACCAGACGGCGCAGGACTTCCGCCAGGCTGCTCGAAGGATGTTCGGAAAAGACAGGCTCACCGAGTTCCTCCAACTCTACCCAGCTGAGAGCGATGCCCAGGCAAAGGAGTTGGCCGAAGCCGATCGCGCCCTTTCCGAAACGATCATGTCCTACTGGGTGAACTTCGCCACACAAGAAGACCCAAACAGTCCCGGCCTAAGGAATCAAATATTACCTTCTTAAGACTAAGTTTATACAACTCCCTCTTCCCAGCGCTCCCCAAATGCCTGGCGGATCAACTCCATTACATCATCAAGCTGATTCAGTGACAGTAAACGAACCTCGATGTCTCCGTTACCATGATGCCCCACTGTTGTTATATCTCTACAAAGATTCTTTGGATCGTCTATATCGCTAAATGGCATGTTCAAATATAATTTCAAATAGCTCTTGTGTGGCTCTATATCAACGAAGTTAGTTTCTGTTTTATAAGCAATATACTGCTTTTTGTATTCTTCTCTTACAGAAGGATCGAGGTTGAGAATACGCTTGCGTAAGCTTTCAAACAAGGTACGAGTGGAACCCTGTAGATAGACATAATGATCGAGTGTGTATACAGTTTGCTCATCTGCATCGTCACCATTTTGATCATGCCCAACAGCGTCTCCGTTAGCTATTTTAACATAGCGTGGATCAATTTCTCCCCCAACACCAAATGGCTTCTCATTCTTTTTTGCCAAATCACGAATATTTTTGCCAACACTCTTCCAGGAAATGGCATACCAAGCTACTTTACCATTGCCATACGGAATCCATTCACCACCAACAAGTCCATAATAATTAAACCTTTTCTCATTCAGTGGCACAATTTTATAACCAGCTGGCACAAAACCAGCTAGAGGATGCTCAGCAGGTCCGATGATCTCGACTAATGGAGCTTTCTGAGTGCGCAAGCCATACCTGTTGATATCTTCAGTTGGCAATGCTGGCAATGCCCAGATTTCGAGCGCACGCTCAGCCAGTCGCTGCGCACGTTTCTCAATAGCTTCTGCATTCCAGCGCTCCACGTGACCCAGACCAGCATTCAAGTGTAATGGACTATACTTTAAGCCTGTCTCTGCCTTGTCACGCTTCTCTCGAAATGAGTGATCGCTCATTTCAGCATTATATGCTGTGAGGGTTAGATTGCCTATAGTATGAAGATACTTCTCCTGCACTTCTCGCCAATTAGGGCCAAGTTCGTCCTGCCATTCTGCTGAAAGGGCAGGGTTTTGCGGCAAAATATGCTCGATTGTAAAATCGTCCATAATTACACGCTCTTTGCGTTTGTGGTTTTCAAGTTTGCTAAGTAAGTAATGACGAATACGGCTGGGAGAGTTATAGATATCCTTCACAACAAATGCTGCCTGAACCTCTTCATCGCGTGGCATGCGGGCACCGGCTCCCCTTTGAAGGAAGATTGCCTGCACGCTCTCCAAGTAATGTTCTTTATCAATCTCTTTGGCTAAAGTAGCAAACACTTTGTTTAAACCATGTGTGGGAATACCACAAATTAGCCTACGAAAGACATAGCTTTCGATCAAATTGAGAATCATAATAAAGTCAGTTCTCGATAGCTGCTGCTGTTCATAATCTTCGTAAACTTCCAATAAAAATGGATACACAACATTTACTTCTAATGTTTTAATATCATCAAAATAGTGCTTGATTTCGCCATCTTTTTCACGTGCGAGCAACATGCATGTGAAATGCTTAGAGTAACGATAAATGTCCGCTACAACTTCTTCCATCGGCACGTGAGTTTTTTTCTGATGATAGACCTTGAAAGTGGCGTACACTTTGTCCATATTAGGAATGTCACCCATACGGATAGTCAAATAGTCACGCATAAAGCGGTTGAAAAGGGCAACATTTTGAGTCTGTCCAAAACTCTGCTCCATAGGATACCAGTATTTTTTATAAAGCTAATTTGTTCTTCATTATCTAACCCCATCAGAACATAGTTGCGAATGAGATCAGCCTGCGAGAGATCCATACCAGTAGAGTTGAGGCTCTCGAAAATCAATTGGGGATTATCCTTCTGCTCTAATGAGATATCCACAATAATCAGTTTACTGATTCCTTCATAAAGGGTTGAGAGGCTAACATGATTTTGACTGATCTGGTCCTTGAAGAATTGATAATTCTCTTTGAGACGCAACGAGACATTTTCCGGCATTTCGCTCCCCTCTAGAATGGAGATTAGTGTGTTTTTGTCATTCTGTGTGAGCAAAAGCTTATAGTGAGCTAGATCGTTTTCGTCAGCATTAAAAAGATAGTAGTTACAAATTTTCCTGCGCGTAATTGTGCTGCCTTGTTCGCTTCCCTGCACCTCCAACGCCTCACCTAGAGCAGCTAGCAGGAGAAATAGTGTAGCTAGACGTTGTTGTCCATCAATCACTAACATTTGTGTAATTGAACTGATATGGTAGATGTCTTTCCCTACATATACGACAGATCCCAGAAAGTGGGCTGGTATCTGTTCATCTTGCGCAACCCTGAGAATATCATCCCAGAGTTGTTGGCAATCGCTGAGACGCCAACTATATGTACGCTGATAAATTGGAATGATAAATTGTTTAGTGCCCTGTAAAAACTTTAAAAAATTAGTTTCCGTCGCTTTCATACAATTCCATTTCTACAAAACTTATCGTCACTATTCAGTAAAAGATATTTACTTCCATAGCTTTACCACAAATTGCTACATTTAATTTTACGCTTTCTCTCGTACCCGATTTATTAATCTTAACACGTTTAGACAGATTATCTCAAATATCCCTCACAAAGTAAAGTATATAGCACTACTTCAATTACCTTAATAGTACAATCAGATAACAAGAAGAATTACTGATCGATGGATTACAAGAAAGCAATTATTACAAATTCATTCATGGGTATGTCCTTGACTTTCATAGCTTGGTTCTTATACTTATAGAGGGTTAACTATTTTCTCAGGATTCATATATACTGAGGCTTAAAAGGTCTGGAACAAGGCGGCGTCATTGATGACGGATATATTGTAGGCTAACGTTCAATTAGTATTTCTTAAAGGGGTGTCGCGATGAGGCGAGATGTTACCTTTGTTAGTCAGGGACTTAAGTGTGTGGGCTGGTTGTATGTGCCGGATGGTCTGGGCAGTGGCGAGCGGCGGCCAGCAGTTGTTATGGCGCATGGATTTAGCGCCGTTAAGGAGATGTACCTGGCAAACTTTGCGGAGAAGTTTGTGGGGGCTGGTTTCGTGGTCCTGGTCTTCGACTACCGCTATTTTGGCGATTCGGAAGGTGAGCCGCGTGGACGTCTCATTCCGGCTGAGCAGATTGAGGACTACCAGAATGCGATTAGCTGGGTGTCGCTCCAGCCGGAGGTTGACACTGCACGCATTGGCGTGTGGGGATCTTCCTACAGTGGTGGACATGTGCTCCACCTGGCAGCCTTCGATAAGCGGATCAAGGCTGCGGTGGCGCAGGTTCCGCTGGTCAATGGTTGGGAGAATGGGCAGCGGCTGATGCGCCCTGATATCTTTGCACAGTTTGTTGAGGCACTATCCCAGGATCGTGCTCAGCGCTATACAGATGGGACGGTCAACTACGCGGCGGTGGTAGCGCCAGAGGGCGAGCCTTCGGCGCTGCCCACTCCCGAGTCCTACGAATGGTTTACCTCCACGGGCAAGACGGTCGCGCCCAACTGGCGCAACCAGATAACGCTAGAGTCGTTAGAGAAGTTTCTAGAGTACAATCCGGGCGCGAACATTCACCTGATCTCCCCCACCCCACTACTGATGCTCGTTGCAAGCAACGATACGTTAACTCCAACGGACCTCGCGGTTGCCGCCTACGAACGGGCCCTGGAGCCTAAGTCCCTCGTGATTATGCGGGGACATCACTTTGACGCTTATACCGAACCCGGACTATCCCAGTCTGCCCCTCCCGCCGTAGAGTGGTTTAAACGTCATCTCTCGATATAGAGATCATCACCTTCTGAGTTAAGTATAAATACTTTCTTGCTCCGGGCCTGATAGTGACTCGGAGCAAGAAAGTATTTGTGGATTTTTTAGCCTCGCTTGCCTTACTCCACCACTAATTTTTATTTTAGGTGGGGGGAGGCAACCGAGGGTAAAAAATTTAAGGGGGACCCAGAGTTTCTCTCTTTAATGGAGGAGGCGCGCCAACGACGTGCATTGCTGGCTGCTCTGGCAGACATCCGAAGTCGCTCACGGCTTTCACAAAGCGAAATAGCGAAACGCACAAAAACTTCACAACCGGCCATCGCACGCTTAGAGGCTGGTAGCATCGATCCCCGGCTCTCCACGCTACAGCGCTATGCAGCGAGCATAGGAAAGCGCATAGAGTGGAAGCTTGCTGATGCTTGATTCTAATTTGCCTTTGCTATTGCAGCCAGACCATACCATAAGGTGGGAGAATCAATGGTTGATCTCTGTCGTAGGATGTTTTAGTAAGCAGGTCAGTTACACGCTGGCTGGTGATGACATGGCTCAGATTGAGGGGTTGCGGGTGGGCGGTGAAGTTGACGGCGATATATATGGACTGCTGGCCTTGCCCGCGGGCGAAGAGGAGGAGATGGTTGTTGTTGGGGTTTAGCCAGCGAGTGGGGTGGTCGGCGGCGAAGATGGGATCTGATTTGCGCAGGGC
>CAXTXB010000243.1:0-8232 GCA_964247965.1 uncultured Dictyobacter sp.
GAAAGAAAGCATTCTGGCTGGCTTCGAGACGCGGCTGCAGAATACTCGCGAGCAGGAGATCGAGACGGCGCTGGGTGAGGTGGCGAAGATCTGTTTGCTCCGCCTGCACGATCTAGTGCGTGCGCCCGAAAAATTCTTTTGATACTATTTTTTCATTTTTCCATTTCTACAATCTTTTGCACAACGTGCAAAAGATTGTAGAAATGGAAAAATGAAAAAATAGTATCAAAAGAAAAAAAGATGAAAAGGTGGGACAAGCACGAGGGATTGTCGCTACGCGAGGTAGTATCATTTCATGGGAGAGGGAAACAAATGAGCGCTGAACATTCGTTGACGATCAGCTATGGGAAACTGCGGGTCCCGGTCTATCGTGTGTATGCGAGCCCATTGACGAGGATTGCGGCGATTCCGGAATCGCAGTTCAGGGGTCGTGAGAATATCTTGTTTGCCTGTGAGGTGGATGTTGAGGTGCTTGGCGACAATTTTCTGCCGGCTTATACACACGGTGATAATTCGAACGTGGTGGCGACTGATAGTATGAAGAACTTTGTGCTGCGTCAGGCGTTGGACTTCGCAGGCTCGACGCTAGAAGAGTATCTGGACATGCTGGGACGCCACTTCCTAGAGACATATCCGCAGATGCAGCGCGTACGCCTGGGTGCGCGCGAACTTCCCTTTGCGACCGTGCCCGTTCCACAATCCGATCCCGCACGTTTCGCGGAGAGCACGGTCTTGTTTAGTCGTTCGCATGGTGACTACGCGACTGCCGTGCTGGACTTTGAGCGTAAAGAAGGTTCTCCTATGCTTACATCGCATACCTGCGGACGCGTGAACATGGAACTCTTTAAGGTCACCGGCAGTGCCTTTTCACGCTTTGTGCGCGATGAATACACCACCCTCCAGGAGCGTGTTGACCGACCGCTTTTTATCTATCTCGATGTCTACTGGAAATACAGCGATCCCCAGGCGCTACTCTCGCCCGACCATGGGCGCTACGTGCCCGCCGAGCAGGTGCGCGACCTGATCCAGGTTGTCTTCTCCGAGTTTGTCAGTGAGTCGATTCAGCATCTGGTGCATGAGATAGGCAATCGCTTGCTCGCTCGCTTCCCGCAACTGGTCGAGGTTTCGTTTGATGCCCAGAATCGGACGCGCGACCTCGTCGTCGCCTCCTCCAGTGATGAGAAGGTCAAGGTCTATAGCGATCCCTTCTCCGCATACGGTATCATTAAGTTGACCGTAAATCGGAATAGCTAAATCGGAATAGCCAGGAAGGGGAAGGGAAAGTATGGCTGGCCGCTTGACGACCCATGTGCTGGACACTATGCACGGATGCCCCGCCGCCGATGTTACCATTCAACTATGGCGGCTACACGTACCCGGCGAGGGCGAGGGGCGCGAACTGCTGAAGACGGTACGCACAAATACAAATGGACGCACCGAAGAGCCATTGTTAACCGGGACCGAGCTTGTTGTTGGCAGTTATGAACTGGTCTTTGCCATTGGAGCCTATTTTGCCGCCCTGAAGGCTCCCATCAGCATCCCGCCATTTTTGGACGAAGTGCCTGTACGCTTCGGCCTGGCGGACAGCGAGGCGCATTATCACGTGCCGCTACTCATTTCGCCCTGGGCCTACAGTACCTATCGAGGGAGTTGAACGATGCCGCTTGATCTCTCTGCCCGCACCGTAATGGAGCGCTGCGAATTTCTATCCCGTTTCAGCGAGGAGTCTGATGTCCTGACCAGGCGCTTCGCAACTCCTGCCATGCGCGAGGTCAACGCGACCGTCGCAGCCTGGATGCGCGCGGCGGGGATGACAGTGCAGGTCGATGCCATCGGCAATATCATCGGTCGCTATGAACCGGCCGCAGGTTTGGCTGCAAAAACGCTCTTGCTTGGATCTCATCTAGATACCGTTCGTGACGCTGGAAAGTACGATGGTCCACTGGGCGTGATGGTCGCGCTGGCCTGCGTTGAGCGTCTGCACCAGCGGGGAGAGCGCCTGCCGTTTGCCATCGAGGTGCTAGGCTTTGCGGACGAAGAGGGGGTGCGCTATCACACGGCATATATTGGTAGCCGGGCGGCTGCAGGTATCTTTGATGTCTCAACACTAGAACTGCGCGACGAGGATGGCATTTCTCTCTCCGAGGCGATCCGTCAATCTGGCGGCAATCCCGATCCCGATGTGCTGCGTACTCCGCGCTGGCAGCGCGATGAGCTGCTCGGCTACTGCGAGGTACATATCGAGCAGGGGCCGGTCCTTGAAGAGCGCAATCTGCCCGTCGGTTGGGTACCAGCGATCTCGGGGCAGAACCGCTATGCACTGACCTTTACTGGCAGAGCCGGTCACGCCGGCACCGTTCCGATGGATCTGCGGCAAGACGCGCTCTGCGCGGCCTCTGAGTTTATTCTCGCAACTGAAGCGTTGGCCCGCAGCACTCCTGGCCTGGTCGCAACGGTGGGCAAGATTACCGTCCGGCCGGGTGCCAGCAACGTCATACCCGGTTCTGTCGTACTCAGCCTGGATGTACGCCACAAAAATGGTCCTGTACTTGAGCAAGCATGCAGCGAATTGCGTACAAAGGGCGATCAGATCAGCCAGAGGCGAAGCGTGGCGCTCAACTGGCAAACGGTACAAACAGACTCTACGATCTACTGCGCTCCACGCCTGGCAAATTTGTTGGCGCAAGCGATCAAACAGGTCGGCTACCCTGCCTTTATATTACCCAGTGGTGCTGGCCACGACGGCGTCTCACTCAGCGAAATCACCGATATCGCCATGCTCTTCGTGCGCTGCAAAGGCGGCATCAGTCATCATCCCGAAGAGTCCGTGGCCGTCGAAGACGTGGAAGTGGCACTCAGTGTCATGGACCAATTTTTGCAATCCCTCCGAGGCGAATTAGAAATGGGAGCAGACCGCTATGAATGAGCAGCCGAGCCACGTAGAAATGCGGAGAAGCCGCGTAGCGACAATCCCTTGCGGTTGTCGCGGCCCCCCCCCCCCCCCCCGCCCCCCCCCCCCCCCCCCCTCCCCCCCCCCCCCCCCCCCCCCGCTTCTCCGCCATCAAGTATGAATGCGAGGGTGACATGAGTCTCTACGATCTTGTTATACGCAATGGAACATTGGTTACTGTGACTGGCACTCAGCAGGCGGACGTGGCTATCGCGGATGAGCGTATCGTTGCCCTTGGCCCTGGACTTGCTGGAACGAGTCGGGAGGAGATCGATGCGCGGATGCTGCATGTCTTTCCAGGGGTGATCGATGCGCATGTTCATTTTAACGAGCCGGGCCGCACCGATTGGGAGGGAATCAGCACAGGTTCGCAGGCCCTTGCGGCGGGCGGCGCGACCGCGTTTTTCGACATGCCGCTCAATGCCCATCCGCCTACCCTCGACGCGGAAAGCTTTCAGCTCAAGCGTGAGGCCGCGCAGGCCGCTACATACGTCGATTTCGCGCTCTGGGGTGGCCTGGTGCCTGAAAATCTGGATCAGCTTGAAGCGCTGGCAGAATGTGGCGTAATTGGCTTCAAGGCTTTTATGAGCAATAGTGGCATCGACGATTTTTCGTGTGTTGATGACTACACTTTATATGAGGGGATGCGCCGCATTGCTCCATTGGGTGGACTCGTCGCCGTCCACGCGGAAAACGATCAGATTACCCGCGCCCTGGCAAACCTGGCTCTGACGCAGAACAAGATAGGCGTGCGCGATTATTTGCGCTCGCGGCCCGTGCTTGCCGAGCTGGAGGCGATTGAGCGTGCGATCTTGTTTGCGCAGGAGACGGGCTGCGCGCTGCATATTGTGCATGTGAGCACTGGCCGTGGCGTGCGGCTGGTGGCCGAAGCTCTGGCACGGGGAGTGGATGTGAGCTGTGAGACGTGTCCGCACTATCTGGTGCTTACGGAAGAAGATGTCGAGGCTCTGGGGGCGGTGGCGAAGTGCGCGCCTCCCCTGCGCCCAAAAGTTGAGCAAGACGAGCTGTGGGAACATATCTTCGCGGGCAGCTTGCCGATGGTGGCCTCTGACCATTCGCCCGCCCCGGCCAGCATGAAGACCTCCGTCAACTTCTTCAGCGTCTGGGGTGGCATCTCTGGCTGCCAGTCCCTATTCTCGCTGCTACTGACAGAAGGCTATCATCAACGAAACCTGCCATTGCCCGTCATCGCCTCGCTCACTGCCGAATATGTGGCGCGGCGCTTCAAACTGTTCCCGCGTAAGGGTCAACTGGCTGTAGGCGCTGAAGCAGATATAACGCTGGTCGACCTCCAGCAGGGCGTCAGACTCGAAGCCCAGGATCTCCTGTACCGGCACCAGCACAGTCCCTATGTGGGAAGAACGATGCGCGCAACTATACAGCGCACACTTGTACGCGGCACAACCGTTTACCGGGCCGGCTCAATCGTCGCGAAACCTGCGGGTCGCCTGCTCACCCCTCAACCTTATCTTCATCAACAACAAATGGAAAGCAGATAGCTATGTGGCAAACATACCGACAACCGACAACGTTAGACGAGACGCTCAGCCTCCTGCGCGAGTATGACGGGCGGGCGCGACTGGTGGCGGGCGGCACCGATATCCTGATCGAGCTGCAACGTGGCATCAAGCTCACTTCCACGCTGATCGATGTCAGTGCGCTGCGCGATCTCAAGTATATCCGCCATGCCGATGGCTGGCTCTACCTGGGCGCGCTCACCACACATAACGATGTTGTGCGCTCATCGGAGTGTAGACAGTATGCCCTGCCGCTAGTTCAGGCCTGCTGGGAGGTCGGCGCGCCGCAGATTCGCACCCGCGCCACCCTGGTTGGCAATGTCGTTACCGCCTCGCCGGCGAACGATACTATCTCGCCCCTGATGGCCCTGTGTGCCGAGCTCGTTCTCAGTAGTGGCGAGGGCGAACGCATCGTCCCGCTCAGCGACTTCTACCTGGGCGTGCGCCGCACCGTCCTCAAACCCAGCGAACTGGTGCGCGAGATCCGCATTCCCGCGCTTACTCCTGAGCAGCGCGGCCTCTTCCTCAAGCTCGGCCTGAGGCGCGCCCAGGCCATCTCGGTCATTAACGTCACCATGGTCCTTACCTTCTCTGGAGAGGCCGTTCAGGCCGCCAGCATCACCCTTGGCTCGCTCGCCCCCACCGTTATCCACGCCGGCAATGTCGAGAACTATCTACAAGGCAAGCCCCTCACCCTCGCCGTCTGTCAGGAAGCCGGTCGCCTGGTCGAGCAAGACGCCCGGCCAATCAGCGATATCCGCGCCTCCGCTTCTTATAGACAAGAAACGCTGGGCGCACTGGTCGCAAACGGTCTGCAGCGCCTCTCCACCGGCTCAATTGATTTCATGGGCGAGCACTCAGACATGCTTATGCGCTATCCCATCTTCCTCGAAACGGCCTATCCGCGATCCATCGAAGCAGCCGAAGCAACCATAGTCAGCGAAGCAAGCGCCGAGTTCACCGATATCATCGACACAACCATCAACGGACAGCCCTATCAACTGGCCGACGCGCAGCAGAAAACGCTGCTCAACGCCCTGCGCGAAAATGTTGGCCTGACGGGAGCGAAGGAGGGCTGTGCAGAGGGCGAGTGTGGTGCCTGTACCGTCTGGATCAATGGAAAGGCCGTAATGTCCTGCCTCGTGCCCGCGCCCCAGGCCCATCATGCCTCGATCACTACTATAGAGGGCCTGGCCTCCCTGAACAGTCCCTCAACGCCTACACAAACTGCCGGGGAAAACAAAAATCTGCCAGATGCCGCTCAAGTCAATCAAAACAATGCGAGCAACGAACAACTGCATCCTTTGCAGCAAGCCTTTATTGATTGCGCCGCCGTCCAGTGCGGCTTCTGCATTCCAGGAATGCTAATGGCGGGTGCCAAACTCTTAGAAGAGAATCCGCACCCCACCACCGAGCAAGTCCAGGTCGCCCTCAGCGGCAACATCTGCCGCTGCACCGGGTATCGCAAGATCATCGACGCCGTACTAAGCGTTGGAGGAAAGTCATGAGCGAACTCATAGGAGCATCTTTACCGCGTCCCGACGCCCTGGACAAGGTAACCGGGGCCGCACGCTACCCCGCTGACCTCGTTCAGCCGGGCATGCTACATCTGCAGGTCGTGTTTGCCATGCATCCGCACGCGCGCATCCTCTCAATCGACAGCGCCGTCGCCCTGCAACATCCTGGCGTAGTCGCCGTCTTGACCGCGCAGGACGTACCCTACAACGCCTTTGGCCTGATCGACGCCGATCAGCCAGTTCTCTGCAGTAATAAAGTACGCTTCGAAGGCGATAAGGTTGCCCTGGTGGCCGCTGAGAGCAAGCAGGCAGCTTTAGAAGGAGCGCGCCTGGTAGCGGTCAAGTATGAGGATCTGCCGGCTGTGAGCGATCCACGTGCCGCCCTGGCCGCCGACGCGCCGCTGGTCCATGAGCATCTACGCACCAATCAGCTCTGCCATTTTCCTTTGCGCAGAGGCGATGCCGTCCAGGCCCTCGCAGAGGCCGATGTCGTGCTAGAAGATACCTTCACCACAACCTGGCAGGAGCACGCGTTTCTGCAGCCGGAGGCCGGCATCGCATATATAGACGAGCAGGAACGCCTGGTCCTGGAGACCGCCGGCCAGTGGCTGCACGAGGATCGCCGCCAGATCGCCCAAATGCTCAAGCTGCCGGAGGAGCAGGTCGTTGTACGCTACGCCGCCATCGGAGGAGCCTTCGGTGGCCGCGAAGATCTCTCGATGCAGCACGTCCTGGCCCTCGCCGCCTGGACCCTCAGGCGGCCCGTCGCACTCGTCTGGAGCCGCGAGGAATCCATGATCGGCCACCACAAGCGCCATCCCGTCTCCATCCACTGTCGCTGGGGCGCACGCAAGGACGGCACCATTACCGCACTCGCCGCCGAAGTAATCGCCGACGGCGGAGCCTACGCCTCGACCAGCGTCGAGGTCGTCAAAGACATCGCCCTGTTCACCAGCGGCTGCTATGATATTCCCAACCTGGCGGTGGATGGCTATGCCGTCTACACCAACAACATCCCCAGCGGAGCTTTTCGCGGCTTCGGCGCGCCCCAGGCCCAGTTCTCAAGCGAGATCATGGTTACCCGCCTCGCACACCAGCTTGGACTCGATCCTGTCGAAGTGCGGCGGCGCAATATCTATCGCGAGGGCAGCATCGAGCCAACCAACCGACCCCTGCCCGAAGGCGTGAGCGCCCTGCCCGTCCTCGAACGCTGCGCAGAAGAGGCCATCTCACGCTGGGGATACGCTACGGCAAGCCAACAACCTGCTCAACTTGCCTCGCATCTGCGCCGCGGCATCGGCATCGCCTGTGGCATCAAAAACGTCGGCTACTCCTTCGGCTTCCCCGAGCAAGCGACCGCCAGCGTAGAAGTCTTCGGAACTGCCGAGCTAGAACGTGCCGACGTGCGTATAGGCGCGGCCGACGTGGGCCAGGGCTCGCATCTCGCACTGCGCCAGATCGCATCTGAGGCACTGGGCCTGCCGCTCGCAAAGGTCAACATGATCTGTACCGATAGCTCTGAATCGCCCAACGCCGGCAGCGCCTCAGCCTCGCGCATGACCTTCATGGGTGGCCGCGCCGTACACGATGCCGCCACGGCCGCGCGCGAGAAGTGGAGCTTTACCGATGACGATAACGCGAAGGCAACAATTCAGTATCGCGCTCCAAAGACGACGGTGATCGATCCCGTGACCCACACTGGTGTCCCCAACTACTGCTATGGTTATTCCGCGCAGGCCGTGCAGGTCGAGGTCAATCTACTCACGGGCCAGGTGCAGGTGCTGGGCATTATCAGCGTCCACGACGTAGGCAAGGCCATCAACATGCAGCAAGTGACGGGACAGATCGAGGGCTGCCTGGCCCAGGCGCTGGGCTACTCGCTCATGGAAAACTTCCAGGCCAAAAACGGCCATATCCTGACCACCCATTTCAGCACCTATCTCCTGCCCACCGTCCTGGACATGCCGACCGAGATCGTCCCCATCGTGCTGGAACTGGCCGATCCACACGGTCCCTACGGCGCGCGAGGAGTCGCGGAGATGCCTCTGATCCCCTTCGCACCCGCCGTCGCTAACGCCATCCACGACGCCACCGGCGCGTGGCTCAATCAACTACCCATGACGCCCGAACGCGTCCTCACCGCCCTGCATGTTAGCGTTGCTCTTTAGAAAGTTCTTTAAGAATGGGTTATTCCAAGCTTTTGAAAAATGATGAACATCGTGTTTTT
>CAXTXB010000244.1:0-2279 GCA_964247965.1 uncultured Dictyobacter sp.
GCAAGTGAAAATACAATGTGCATTATTTTTCATAAATTCGGGATGACCCGTTATACCTTAAGATCCACCCCATTCACACGCGCATCCTGAGGCACAGGCGTAGTGGGTGGTGCATCGTTCTTGACAACTACCAGTGGAGAAGGGTCTGTTAGCGAGGATGTGTCTGAACTCGACGAAGATGGTGGGGGGCCCGAGGAGCGGAACGAGACGAACTTGTTGAGCACGTCGAACCAGAATGGCGCGCCCAGTGATACGGCGAACGTCGTTGTCAGAAGTCCAACGATTTTTAAGAGCCAGGCCTGAAAATTTGTGGGCAGGCTATACCAGCCGACCATTGGCTGCACCTGGTTGATATCGTTTTGCAGGAGACCCAGGTCTGGACTGTGCTGGGTTGTGTAGCCCTGGGCGGCAGAGACGAGGGTGGCGCGCACGGTCTCGTTGTGCGAAACTGTGATGATGAGGGAGATGGTGTCTATATTCAGGCCAACGGCTATAAGAAGTCCCAGCAGAAAGATGAAGATCTGCACTCGCCGTTTATACCAGCCGGAGACGCGGTCCATCGTACTGTTAAACCAGGCTTCCATGCCGAGCAGATCTTTTTCCAGGTCAATATTAATCTTCTCTAAACTCACTTGCACGCCTGCTGGCACGGTGAAATTTATGACATCTCCAGCCTCTCGCTGCTGCTGCAGAACGTCTTTCAGGGCAAGTGCGAAGATGTCAGACGGGATGTAGGATGGCTTACGGACTTTAAACGCGTTTGTTTGAGTAGGAGAAGCAGTGAGCTTTGCCTGAGATTTAGCGGATTTTGTATAGAGCGTATCCTGAGACAGCGCCCGGATCAGCGGATGATTGTAGAGTTGCTCCGCCAACATCGGATTGTTTAGCATGTTGGTAATGCCCTCCTGCAGCACTTTCGCACGTAACGAGAGGAGGCGTACTATTACCTGCTCATTAATAGTAGAACAGATGAGACTTAAAAGTATGTAGACAAAAATGACACTAATAACGACCTCAAGGACATTAGAACCAAACATATACCACCTCCGCGTAATTAAAGGAAATGCAAGTCCCGAATACGAATAATAATGATAGGGACACCTTCCTACTTTATAGACGTTTGAAGCGGCACAATTTGAACCATAAATTTTCGAGCGTGCTGCTATGGGTCATCCCGAACTTTAAAGAGCAGGTAAAACACGATTTTCGTCATTTTTCAAAAGTTCGGGATGACCCATAGCAGCACGCTCGAGTTGCGAAGCTACGAATTCGCAGAGCGCAGGAAAGCGGGGACGATGCAGATCAAACACTCTCTTACCTCAACTTTGTACAATTTTGGACTTTTGAGCTTGAGAAAAAGGGCGAACATGATGCACTTTCGAGCCCACATTCTTAAAATTGTACAAAGTCGGGCTTACCTGCTGGTTGAAGATGTGATAGCATGAGGAGAGCATACATTTTCTTGCTTAGAAACGTGGGCCAGGTTATACCAGATCCACATGTTTCTCTTTAATTCGAAGCGCCTAATCTCGTCTTATACATATCAAGAAGTTGTATGAGCTGTCTTACGTTCGTATGCATCAAGGAGAGGATTCATCGTGCAAGAGGCTACGGTGTCGCTACTCACCGATTGGGAAAACTTTTACGTCATCATAGGCTCCTCTGCTGGAGCACTGACTGGATTGATGTTTGTGGTAATCACATTGGTCGCGGGGCTTCGGCAGCAAGGAGCAAATGAGGGGATTGGTGCATTCAGCACACCGACCGTCGTGCATTTTTGTGCCGCGCTCCTCGTGGCCGCGACTCTCAGCGCACCATGGGGGGTGCTCTGGCAACCTGGTCTTCTGCTTGGTCTCTCCGGTCTAGGAGGGGTTATATACGTCATAATCATTATGCGGCGGACGCGCCGCCAGTCTGTCTATCAACCGGTGCTGGAAGACTGGCTGTGGAACACGATATTTCCGTTCGTCTCGTACACATCACTCGTCGTTGCAGCGATTGTGCTCCCGGGCAATCCAGTGCCGGCGCTGTTTGTCATCGGCGCTGTGACCGTGCTGCTCCTGTTCATCGGCATCCACAACTCGTGGGATACCGTTACATACGTTGCCATCCTGCACTCCCAGTCAGAGAATCAGAGCCAGAAGTAGAATAGTTTTCCACTTTACGACGTGCCGGCGAAAATATAAATGACTCATCCCGAAAGTTTTAAAAAACAGGAAAAACAAGTTTTTACTGATAATTTTTAATGCATGGGGACCTAAAATAACACGCCAAACAAG
>CAXTXB010000244.1:2289-8214 GCA_964247965.1 uncultured Dictyobacter sp.
CGCCGACTCTTTTTCCCCCCTCCCAAAAAAAAACCCGACGCCAAAACATTTTGTGCCTCTTTTTTAAAACATTCGGGATGAGTCATTCAGTGCCGAGAGCTCCGATCCGCTTGATCGCGGCGTGACCGCAAGGATTGTCACTAGCGGAGCCAGCTGCGCTACAAGAGTTGCGCCAGAGTAGTACACTAATTGAGAAAATGAGTTGTCGATTTCATACCTCTCGATTACCTGGATAGGAGAAGAACAATGCCCCGAATCGCTATCGTGGGAGCAGGAATTGCTGGACTTAACGCAGCCCTCACCTTACAGGATGCGGGTCTCTCGTGCAGCATCTATGAAGCGTCCAACCGCATCGGTGGTCGCATGCACTCGGATACCACAACCTGGGGAGATGGCATGGTCAGCGAGTGGTGCGGCGAGTTCATCGATAGCAACCATGAGACTATGCACCAGCTTATCAAACGCTTCGGCCTCAACACCGTCGATTTAGGGCAGGGAAAAGCAGACCAGAACGTTATGTATTTCTTCAATCGCTATTACGGCTCAGAAGAACTGGCTGAGAACCTCCAGGGACTCGCTTCTCTCTTACAGCAACAGGTGCAGGAAGCAGGTTTTCCCACGACTCACACCCACTTTACCCAGGCTGGCTTCAAGCTCGATCATCTAAGCGTGTATGATTGGATCAAGCAGTATGTCGAAGGTGGACACGATACGCTGGTAGGTCGCATGCTCAATGCTGGCTGTACCGGTTTCTATGGCCTGGATACAAGCGAACAGAGTTCTCTCAACCTTGTCTACATGTTTGGCTCACAAGACTCTATGCAAGGTCCGACCACCGCCAGGCCGACGCAGGGAAGCAGCAAAATCGTGGGCGGGAACGAGCAACTGCCGCAGGCCATGGCCCGTAGTTTGCCGGAAGATTGTCTCCACTTGAACCATCGACTGGTGGCACTTGAACGAAAGGACGACTCTTCTCTCGCCTTGACGTTCGCCACTGCTACCGGCTCCCTGGAAGTGCAATGCGAACATGCCATTCTCGCCCTACCATTCAGTACCTTACGCCGCATCGACTATCAGCGGGCCGGATTTGATTCTCTGAAGCGAGTTGCCATTGAACAGCTCGGCTACGGCACGATCTCCAAGCTATTCTTGCAGTTCGACATCCCCTACTGGTACCAGGCCGGTCCCTGGCCCCAACCTACCGGTGGCTTTATCATCACGGATCTCGATATTCAGACACTGTGGGATACCTCCATTGGTCAAAAAGGCTCAAACGGTTTGCTCGTCGATTATACAAGTGGACGGAGAGGAGCTGCTTATGCACCAACAACCGCCTATTCCACTGCTGATAACGACGCGAACATCCAGCACTATGCCCAGAGCTGCCTGCAGCAATTGGAGCATGTCTTCCCCGGCATCAGCGCCCACTATACTGGCAGGGCAGCGCTGAGCTATCCTACCGGCGACCCCTATCATCTAGGCAGCTACGCTTGCTGGCGCGTCGGGCAGTACACCAGCTTCGGCGGCTACGAGGGTGTGCAACAGGGACCTATCCACTTCGCAGGCGAACATTGCTCGGTCGAGTTCCAGGGCTTCATGGAAGGGGCCGCGAGAGAGGGAGCACGGGCATGTCAGGAAATCATACATAATTTAGTCAATGAATCATCCCGCAATTTTTAAAATGCTATTCCTCATTTTTCAAACATTCGGGATGAGTCATTGCCTTGACAAACTTACGTTCCCTCGTTATAATCTAACCAGTTAGTTAAATTAACTAACTGGTTAGATTATAACGAAGAGTTACATACTATGGGAGAACAGAGAAAAGGACGTCTATACGACGCGGAGGGAAGTCGTACAGCTATTCTTAATGCTGCTGAGGAGGAGTTTGCGCACAATGGTTTTGATGGAGCGCGTATCGATGCAATTGCTACAGCAGCAGGGTACAATAAGAGCCTTCTCTTTCATTATTATCGTGATAAGCTCGGGCTCTATGCCGCAGTCATTCAACGCATTGAGTCACATGTCAATACTGTGCGAACGCAGGTTCTGAGTATGATAGCCGATGATTTTTCTAACGTTAATGCTCAGATGTTCAAAAATTTACTTGCTACAGTGGTACGAACTGTTTTCAATTTTCTGCAAGCAGAACCTAATCTTCAGCGTATCATTGCCTGGGAAGCAGCAGAGGAATGGAAGACATTCAAAGCTATCATCGTACTGTTTGATACACATGATATTGACAGGATCAAAGCACTTCTTTATAAGACGCACGATATGCATATTCTCAGGCACGATGTTGATCCTGTTACACTTATACCATTTGTTTTTAGTACCTGCCTCTCATATCCGACTTTTTTACCGTTGTATCAACAACTGCTCAAGGAGCAAGATTTACCTTCATCAGAGGCTACAAATCATATACGCGAACAACTCGTGAGTATTGTTCTTCACGGGGTCCTGGCTGATCCTTCGGCTGCGATCCACGTTCTAGGAAACGGACGAGAGGTATAAAAGATGATAACAACTGATGTCCTCGTGATTGGCGCGGGACCCACGGGCTTGACGATGGCAACCCTGCTGGCCCGTAGTGGTGTGCGAATCAGGATTGTGGATAAGAAGGTCGGTCCCACCGAGCAGACTCGTGCCATTGTGATGCAGGCGAAGACCCTGGAACTGCTGGACAAGCTTGACCTCGCCGACAAGGTCGTCGAGAAGGGTCAGCGCATGGATGCCTTTCGACTTATCAACCAGGGTAAACGTGCTGGATTGCTCTCCTTTCAAGGCGAGAGCGAACGCACTCCGTACCCTTTCCCGTTGATCTACACTCAGGATCAGACCGAGCACCTGCTGATTCAGAGCCTTGCAGAGGTTGGGGGATTGGTCGAGTGGAACACCGAACTACTAAACATGGAGCAGACGCCGATCGGTACCCGCGCCACCATTCGGCGGGCCAATGGCAGCCAGGAGACCATTGAGGCTGGGTGGATCGTTGCGGCCGACGGCGCGCACAGTGCTGTACGGCACGCCCTCTCTCTGAAGTTTGCGGGTGAGAGCTACAAGCAAGCCCTGTTCCTGGCGGACATCGACCAGGAGGGGGATCTTGAAGAGAGGGAGGTCGTCGGCGGATTCACCCGCCTGGGCTTCTTCACCTTCTTCCCCATGCCTGGAGAACGCCGGTTCCGCGCGCTTGGTACGCTGCCTCTGGAGTTTACAAACCGAGATACCCTTACGGTCGACGAGGTGCAGCAGATACTCAACACCTACAAGGGGATACATGTTACCATCACCAAAGCACGCTGGATCTCGGTGTACCGCACCCATCATCGTATGAGCGAGCACTTCCGTGTTGAGCGCGTCTTCCTCGTCGGGGATGCTGCCCACGTTCATAGTCCTGCTGGTGGCCAGGGCATGAACACGGGGATCGGCGACGCCTACAACCTTGCCTGGAAGCTCGCACTTGTCGTCAAGGACCAGGCTTACGAAACACTTCTCGACTCCTACGAAGCCGAGCGCATGCCATTTGCCCGCGCCATCCTCAATGGCTCGGACAAAGGCTTTCAATTGCAGGGAATGTCTCAACCGGTCATTCAATGGCTCAAGATATTCGGGCTTCCGCTACTCCTGCACCTCGTTACAGGTATAACCCCTCTTAGGCGGCAAACCTTCTGGCTCCTTTCCCAACTCTGGACCCGCTACCGCAGCAGTCCAGCGGTCGCGGAGTCGGGCACAGGCAAGAAAAGACCGAGAGCTGGTGACCGCGCTCCCTATGGCTTCTTTAAGATAGGGCCAGACGCAGGAAAGAGCATCTTTCCTCTCCTCAAGGGTCTGGATCATCACCTGCTCCTCTTCGCTGGAGACAGACGTGTATCGGCCCTTCACGGGTTGGAAGAGCGTCTGCATTTCCTGCTCGACGCGTATGAGGTACCCATTCACCTGCACACTGTGCCAGTAGGCAACCCGGATTTGTACAAACGGTACGGGGCGCACATCCCAAGCCTGTTTCTCATTCGTCCTGATGGACACATTGCGTACCGTGGTCATGCAGAGAACCTGGATGGCCTCAAGTCGTATCTCGACAAGCTGTTCAGGCAGCGAGGAAGTCAGGTACAGTACGACATGACTTCTCTCGTTGAGAAGCACGCTTCCAGTTCTCCTGGAGCTGTCGAAAAAATGTAAGCGAGTGTGTAGAAATATACAAATTGTAAGCATATTCTTAAAAAGTAAGGGGTTGTAAGTCGCTAAACAGTGCTTCCAATGGCAAAGGGGAGTAAGTGTCGCAGAAAATGAGCCTTAAGGTCAGCAGCGTAGGCCTCGGGATGGGTGCGCAAAAGGGTCATGAGGCGATCGTAGAATAGGAAATGACCGGCGTTGTCACGTACGGTGAGAATGGTGCCGAAGGTCACGTGCAGAATCTCGCGAGCATCGAACTGATCGAGCAGGTAAGGCAGGGCATCATCACTTAGAGAACTTGGCTCGGGGGCGCGTGAGAGCTGGGCTGAGACGTGATAGCTGGCACGATCGGTCTCATAGTGCTTGTAGGCATAGGTGTAGATGGAGCGCAGCAGGGCAGGTTCGAGCTTCGATATCGTGCGTAGAGCCTCCAGGTAGCTTGTCCCCGCCGTCTTTAGATGAATCTGGCCGCGCGTCTGACGAACGGCGGGCTCATAGACACTAAACTTGTCCGAGCCAGAATGCAGGCTGAGCTTGTAGGGTCCAAGCGTACGAGCAATCGCGGCATGCACAGCAATATCCGCCTCGAAGGCATCGATGTCGCCGATATAGTCAACGCCCTTTTCAAACTGGCCGATATAGCGTGGGGCGAGACTTACCCAGCGCACACCCAGGCGGCGCAGTTCGGTCGCGATATAGACATGTTCGGCATGGGTCGTGGGTGTCTCAGTCTCGTCCACCGAGACCTCGACCTCCCAGGTGCCTGGCACGGCCACCTGCGCTAGATGGCGATACATCCGAGTGACATGGGCCACTGCCCGGCCATATTTCACCGCCGCCCGCGCCAGAATATGCTCATCAAAGGCGATAATATGTCCCTCGCAGGAGGTGGGAGCAGCAAGGTAACGCGTGTTCAGGGCGCGCAGATTATCTTCCAGTTGCTCCCATGGCAACGCCTCTAAGCGAGGCTGCAGGTCATACACCGAGGCCTGATCGACCCCGCTATCAACATACTCACCTGGATCAAAGGTATAGAAAGTATAACCGCTGACCACACAGTAGTCGATATCGGCTGGCGTTTTCAAGTGATCGGCGTCGGCTCCAAAGCCTGTGCGCCAACCCTCGGCGAAGACGCCCCACATGGCATCATCCATCACCTGCTGCGGCGTGCGGCCCGTACGGCCCATCTCGCGGATCGATTGCTGCGCGGGAAAGGGCATCAGCGCACCACCAGCCTCGCTGGCCTCGCGCACAGCTCGCAGATGTCCAGGAGTCGCGAGGCCCAGACGATCGCCGAGGCCCACGGTTGTACGCAATCCCTGCACAGATGGCCGCAGCCAGCCTAGTTTTTCCCGTAACGCGACCGCGTTTTCTGGAATAAGCGGGGCCAGGAGTAAAGTGTGACTATCAGATACAGAGGACTCACCCACAAAATCTTTTAGAAGCGGCATAGGTTGAAGCGGGGCCGGGACCTCAATAGCGAGCCGCCGACTTCCATCTTCCGTCTCAACCAGTGCGTACAGCACGCCTTCGTGACGTACGACTGAGGGTAGAACAAAGTTTAGCTGTGGAGTTCTAGTAGGATCGCTATCAAAATCGGCCATGATTTCCATCTACCTTTCTAATATGGAAAATAGAGAGTTCCCAGCACCTTTTCCCTAACAAGATGTTAGAAGCTCCTCTTATCATTTTTACCTCTGGTTCTGCGCTTGTTTATTTTTTATCTTTTTGTTTTTTCTACACTTTTTAGGC
>CAXTXB010000245.1:0-8204 GCA_964247965.1 uncultured Dictyobacter sp.
GGCTCAATGCCACTCATCTGCTGAAACTGATAACCCATCATTATCAAAGCTTCATCGCCATCATCCTCCACATGATTTTTGTAAGGATGTGCCCAGCCGCACCATACCAGCATCTTCGCATCAGGTGATAGGGCTTGCACAAAATCACTAAGAGTACGCGCTCCCTCTTCTTCGCGCCAGTTGATAAACTCTCTGCTTGAAGTATCCTCAGGTGGTTCAGTAAGGTTCAGCAAGTCATACGGAACCAGGGTCCAACCAAGATCAAGGGCCTTCTGAATAAAGGTGTGCATTTCAGGTTGGGAGAGATAGTCGCCTTCAAGCGTTGTTGATAGCTGCCTTGTACGATTTGCCTCGATGCTGATATCGGTCCAGAGCGCCTCCATTGCCAGATAGCGCACGCCCATTTGATGGGCTGGAAGAAGGATCTGCTGCCCCACAAGTCGAGTGCGAATACAACGTTGCAGTGCATCGTGTGCCTCGTTCACCATAACCACCCGTGAGCGCTGCAGAGCAATAGCTACAAGTTCTTCAAGAGTTCTCCAGTAAGAGGTGGTCGAAAGATTCATGTTTCCTCCGGCGAATCAATAGGTTGACAGATAAGGAAGTGAAACGCGCCGAGCCTCTATAGGTAGAGAATACTTGAAATGCTGGCATGTGTAAACCTCAAAAATGAGTATCTTTTAAGTACATACCTCCATACAATTTATATGTTGAATTAGTTCGATGTAGCAATACTATAGGATTCTTTTAGAAAGGTGTAGTTTCGGGTATGCTTACATATGTTATGGCAATCGAATATGCGATCTATCAAACGTGCTTGGTAGCCAGGCCTCGTAATGTAGTAGTATACAGAAACATCTGATGTTTATGGTAGAAATATCTATAAGGGGTATGGAATCATGGTTCAGCGCTTTTATCATCGGATTAATGGAGAAAATGTTGACAGCGAGCATACCTTTTTCTCCAGGAACGCCAGCCAATTCGACGACGTGTTGGGAGAGTTCCCACAGGCCAGCAAAGAGCAGGTGCGACAGGCATGTCAGTCTGCCAAGCATGCTTTCCTTAACTGGCGGGCGGTGCCTGCCCCACTGCGAGGAGAATTGATAGGCAACCTTGGCAATGTATTGCAACGCGAGAAAGAGGCGCTTAGCCATCTGCTGTGCCGCGAGATCGGCAAGCCGCTGCCCGAGGCGCGGGGCGACGTACAAGAGGCCATCGACACCTGCCACTTCTTCCAATCCGAAGGTCGCCGGCTCTACGGACAAACCGTCCCCTCAGAAATGTCCGACAAAGACCTCACCACCTACCGCCGCCCGCTAGGGGTCGTCGGCATCATCACCGCGGGAAATTTTCCTATAGCCGTTCCAAGCTGGAAGATCATCCCAGCCCTGCTCACTGGCAATACCATTGTATGGAAACCATCTGAAGACTGTCCCCTTACATCGTACGCTTTCGTCAAGCTAATAGAAGAGGCGGGCATAGCTGCGGGCGTGGTCAATGTGGTCTTCGGCAGCGGAAGAGAAGAGGCAGGACAATTCCTGGTCGAGATGATGGATGAGCGCCTGCTCGACAAAATAGCGTTCACGGGCAGTACAGCAGTCGGACGCCAGATCGGGGCGATCGCCGGACGCAACCTCCTGCACCCAACGCTTGAACTTGGAGGCAAGAATCCGCTGGTAGTAATGCGCGATGCTGACATGGAGAGCGCCGTTACGGGAGCACTGTGGGCCTCCTTCGGCACTGCAGGGCAACGCTGCACCAGTGCCGGAAACCTATTGATCGACGCGCCCATCTATGACGAATTTAAAGCACGCCTCCTGGAAGCCACGCGGAAATTACGCATCGGCAATCCTCTGCACTATCAAGATGTCTTCTACGGCCCCTTTATCAACGAGCGCTTTTTTGCCGCCTGGCAAGAGCACTACGCCTGGGGACACGACAGCGGAGCCCGCCTGCTCTACGGCTCTGGCCGCATCACCCCCACCAACCGACCGGAAGGCTTTGTTGGCGATCCCGAAGCCGGATATTATGGCTGGCCAACCATATGGGAAGGGATCACACCAGATAATATCCTCTTCCAGCGAGAAATTTTTGGACCCACGATCAACCTCGTGCGCGTACAAGGGATTGAAGAAGCCATTGAATTCGCCAACAGTGTTGATTACGGTCTAAGCTCAGCAATCTACACAAATAACCGCCACTGGGCATATCAATTTCGCGAGCGTATCCAGGCAGGTATGACCAGCATCAACAACTCGACTACCGGTGCCGAGGCGCACATGCCCTTTGGAGGCATAAAAGGCTCGGGCAATGGCTCACGCGAGAGCGGCATCTGGGTACTAGAAAACTACACATACTGGCATGGAGTGAATGACGATGTCAGTGGCAAACTGCAACGCGCTCAAATAGACACCGCCTACACAAGCACAAGCGAACCATTTCACGTGCAAAAGCTCATAGAGCCACATCTCTGAAAAGGTGCTGATTACATAGCCGCATTCACGCTTCGTATGCCCATTCCAGAGCTGATCTCAACTTGGGTAGCTCTTTCTTCCCTGGCTAGATTGAAAATTCAAAAATGACTCATCCCTAACTTTTAAAAAATGATGCACATTGTGTTTTTCCTGCCGAAGGCAGGAAAAACACAATGTGCATCATTTTTTAAAAGTTCGGGATGAGTCATTTAACCCACCATAACAGGCTAGCTGCGAATGAAGGCCAGGACTTCGTCGCGTTTCTGATCGAGCAAGGTTTTGTCTTTGGCTTCCAGGTTCAAGCGTAGGAGGGGTTCGGTGTTGGAGGGGCGGACGTTGAACCACCAGTTGCCGTAGTCGATGGTCAGGCCATCAAGGATATCGACGGATTGTGCGCCTTTACCGTAGTGATCCTGAATGGCCTGTAATTTAGCTTGCGCGTCGTGTACTTCGCTATTGATCTCGCCGCTGCGCACCCAGTTGTCGAGCGGCTTAATGATCTCTGAGAGCGGCTTGTTTTCAACGGAGATCAATTCCAGCAGGATCAGCAGTGCAATCAGGCCAGAGTCGGCGTACCAGTTATCGCGGAAATAGAAGTGGCCGGAGTGCTCGCCGCCGAAGATACCATTGACCTTGCGCATCTCAGCCTTGATGAAAGAGTGTCCTACGCGGGTGCGGACTGCCTTGCCGCCCAGCCTCTCAACCAGCTCTGGCACGCTTTTGGAAACGATCAGGTTATAGAGAATGGTCGAGCCAGGGAATTTGTGCAACAGGCTATTGGCGACCATCGCCGTCACCATCGAGCCATCGACAATCTCGCCGTGCTCATCGACTGGGAACATGCGGTCGGCATCGCCATCAAAGGCCGCGCCCACATCGGCCCCCACCTCGCGAACCTTCTTCTGCACATCAACCATATTTTCAGGCTCAATCGGACTGGCCGGATGATGTGGAAACGTGCCATCCAGCTCGAAGTAGAGTGGCACAAGTTCGCAGGGCAGATGTTGGAAGACTCGTGGCATCATTATACCAGCCATACCATTGCCCGCATCCACAACGACCTTGAGCGGCTTGAGCTTGCTTACATCGATAAAGGTCAGGGCGTGCTGTACGTAGGCGTCGATGACATCACGTTTGGTAACCTGTCCAGTACGAGATGGTTGGGCAAAGTTCCCGCTCACCGCCAGGTCGCGAATATCGGCCAGGCCGGTATCCAGACTGATGGGAAAGGCCTCCGCACGGCAGAATTTAATACCATTGTACTTACCGGGATTGTGTGAGGCCGTTACCATCACGCCAGCGGGATAGTCAAACTTGCCAACTGCGAAATAAAGGCCATCGGTGGTTATCAGGCCGAGATCAACTGCGTTGACCCCCTGCTCAGTGATGCCACGAATAAGTGCAGTGGCGATCTGGGGGGATGAAACGCGCATGTCCCGCCCAACGGCGATCTCTTCGACATTCAAATATTGTGCTGCGGCACGACCAATGCGGTAGGCTGTCTCCTCGTTCAAGGTTTCGCCGTAGACACCGCGTATATCATACGCTTTGAAAATGGATGGATCAACAGAACTATTTGTGTTCATGATGCTAGTGGGCACTTTTGTATGTAATGAGAAAAGTGCCCCACTCCTTTCTTATAGGCAGCCTAAAATGGTTGTGGTTTCCATATTTCGAGCAGCATCCATGGATCGCCGGTGCTGCGAGGATCATAAATCTGCCCAACCTCAGTGAAACCTGCTTTAGAAAAGGCCCGGCGCGAGGGATTATTTGCCAACGCGGTCTCGGCGAAGACGCGCCTGATGCCTGGAATGGTAAAGAGGTAGCCTACAAGCGTACGAATCGCCTCCGGGCCGTAGCCATGTCCCCAGCGTGTTTTATTGCCAAGGCCCAACCCTAGTTCCACCTGGCCCAGGCGCTGATCCTGATTGAAGTACGTAATAGTGCCAATAGGTAAACGGTTCTCATCCTCGATGATAAACCAGAATTGCCGCCCATTCCCTTGTACATAATTGCGCTCAAACACAGGCAGAAATTCCGCCATAGTACGCGAATATGGACGATGGATATCATAACGCCACACTTCGTCATCACGTTCCCAATGAAAGACATAATCCGCATCGTTCATAGTTGGACGACGCAGACGCACACGTTCGCCCTGTAAAAGCGTCTCCTGTGCCTGTTCTATCTTATTCTCACGTTGCATGTCCGTCATAACAACCCCAATTGGCTTGCAAAGCTGGTACCAGCCGCGAGCGATGTGACACCAAAGGCTTCCGCGAGTGTTTGCCCTAGATCGGCAAAAGTCTTGCGCAAGCCCAGGTTTTTTCCCGATACTACATGTGGTCCGTAGGCGAGCAATGGCACGCACTCGCGTGTGTGATCAGTGCCGCGATAGGTTGGGTCGACGCCGTGATCAGCTGTAAAGAAAAGTGCGTCCCCTGGTCGCATAAGCTGCTGAACCTGGGGGACCCATTGATCAACGTCCCGTAGGGCCTGCGCATAGCCATGGCTGTCGCGGCGATGTCCCCATAACATATCAAATTCTACTAGATTGACAAAGAGCAGGCCGGAAAAATCGTGCTGGAGCCATTTGAGGGTCGCAGCCATCCCATCGCGATTGGTTTCAGTGTGATCGCGCTGCGTCACTCCACGTCCCGCGAACAGATCTTCAATCTTCCCAATCGCTATGACCTCTTTATCAGCGGCGGAGAGCCGATCCAGCAAGGTCGTGCCAGTTGGCGCAAGCGAGAAATCGCGCCTGTGCTCTGTACGTTGGAATGCTCCGAGTTTTCCAATAAACGGACGTGCAATCACGCGGCCCACTGCATGATCGCCTGTAAGCATGCTCCGAGCAATCTCGCAAATAGAGTACAACTCCGCGAGCGGAATAATTTCCTGATGGGCGGCAAGCTGAAAGACGCTATCTGCGGAGGTATAAAGGATCGGAAAACCTGTGCGTACATGCTCCTCACCCAGCTCTTTAATGATCTCTGTGCCCGATGCTGCCTTGTTCCCGAGCACCTTGCGCCCGATAGCCTGCTCAAATTCAGCCACGAGGTCAGTGGGGAAACCGTGTGGGTAGGTCGGCAAGGGTTTTTGTAGAACAACGCCTGTGATCTCCCAATGTCCTGTGGTGCTATCCTTGCCGGCCGCAGCTGATGCCATGCGTCCATAAGAGCCAATGACATCTTCGCGTGGAGGCGTGCCCAGGATGGGAGTAATATTGCCCAATCCGAGTTGGCCCAGGTTAGGTAGCTCCAGCCCACCAATAACTTGTGCGCAATGTTCAAGCGAGCTAGCGCCCGCATCACCATAGGTAGCAGCATCAGGATTTGCCCCCGCCCCCACGCCATCCAGAACTACCAGGATCGCCCGCGAAAGTTGAGTCATTACTTTATCCTTGTCATCTCCAGGTGCGGATAATGGATAAGTGGGTCCCCAATTAATGGTAACGCGTAGTCAAAGAATGCCTGCGTTACCATCGTCTTATCTGCATTCAAATACTCGTTTGGTAGCAAGCGCTGCACATTTGCCACCTGGGATAGTTCCGCCAGACCTGTAATGCAGTGATAGTCAGGATCATTGTGCCGCACCAGGGTTACCATCTTATCACTTTCACCTGCCAGAACCGCCTGCACGCCCATCTGGCCCACCAGGTAGGCCTCGTCATGATCAGTGAAAGAAATGCTCATCGATGCCATGCGCTGTAGATCGCCGGGTTTATCGAAACGAGCCCTCACGTTCATCTTACGTTTCACCAGATCCACCAGGTATTGGGCCGCGCCGCTGAGAAGTGCATGCTGAAAAGCATCGACTCCCACCTGCCCGACCGCTCCAAGCGCCTGGCCCTGTGGATCGCGAACAGTTTCTGCTGCCACAATAATAACATAGCCAAGACGTTTATAAACACTCTCAACCAGAGTCAAAAACTTATCCTCGATGAAAGGCTGTTCAGGAATGAGCAGGATGTGTGGCGCGTCATCCTCTTCGTGCTTGCCCAGAGCGGCCGAAGCCGTGAGCCAGCCTGCATCGCGCCCCATCGCCTCAATAACCTTCACGGGATAATGTCCAGGGATGGACAATGTATTCATCGTCGAATCCCGTGTCGCCTGCGCCAGGAAGCGAGCCGCACTACCGTAACCTGGACAATGATCAGTGAACGGAAGATCATTATCGATCGTCTTAGGAACGCTTACAATGAACAATTCGTAATTCATCTGCTGGGCCGCTTGAGATAAGCGGTGTGCCGTATCCGCCGAATCGTTGCCCCCGATGTAGAGCATATAGCGAATGTCGTGGCGCTTCAATATCTCTATTGTCCGCTTAGGATCGTGTTCCTGCAGCTTATAGCGGCACGAGCCCAGAGCGGCCGAAGGCGTGTGTAAAATCTCCGACCACAGAGAAGACGGCTGCTGGCGTAGATCAATAATATCCTCTTTGAGCAGCCCCTGGATGCCATTGAGCATACCATAGACCCCGCCAATACTCTGATCCGCGAAGGCAGCTTCGACAGCCCCCACCAGACTGGCATTGATAACAGCCGTAGCACCACCAGATTGTCCAATGATGAGGTTGCTAGATTTAGAAGTTGACAATGAAATACCCTCAGTATATGTACTTAATCACTATGCAAAAAAATAAAGGTTGTCAAACCTTACCGAATCATTATAGCAATGCTGTGTCATCGCGTCGAGTGCAGATAAAAAATCGTATGCCACGCTTTGATCGATTTACTAGAATAGAGTTGCTTACCCTTTTCTAGCACGTCAGTCAGCATCACCTGGATACAGCAAGCTTAAGAAATCTTGCAATATAATTAGCTTGCATGCTAGTATAAATGGCGCGGCGCTACTCCATGTAAGATATCACAAAGCCATTTTCTATGTATATTTTTACCGTCAGGATAAAGTGATGCCAAAGAAAATTATTCTAGACTGCGACCCCGGCCACGATGATGCAATTGCCATTTTGCTCGCGGCCCGTCATCCTGATATTGAACTGCTTGCGATTACGACCGTCGCCGGCAATCAGTCAGTGGAGAAGACCGCTTATAACGCGCTAAAAGTATGCTCGCTGGCAAATATTTGCGACGTGCCGATCGCCAGGGGAATGGAACGGCCACTTGTACAGGCGGCAAGGCATGCATCTGATATCCATGGTCAGTCTGGTATGGATGGTCCTGACGTCCCTGAACCCTCTCTTTCTCTTGCTCCACAACATGCAGTAGATATGATAATTGAGCTTTTGCTCCAGTCTACTGGTGATATTACTATCGTAGCCACCGGGCCGCTAACCAACATTGCAGCCGCGATACGCCTTGAGCCCACTATCGTGCCGAAGATACAGGCCATCTCATTGATGGGCGGCGCGATCAGTTTGGGAAATGTAAATCCTGCCGCCGAATTTAACATCTGGGCCGATCCAGAAGCAGCAGCGATCGTCTTCGGCTGCGGGAGACCGATTACAATGGTGCCCCTAGAAGTCACGCACCAGGCACTAGCGACCGAGAATATTATAAGACGCCTGCGCGATACCGGTGGAGTTGTACCGAAGTTCGCGGCGGACCTGCTGGTCTACTTTGCGGAATCCTATCGCCAGGTCTTCGGGTTTTCCGCGCCACCTTTGCATGATCCCTGCGCCGTGGCGGCGGTGATTGAGCCCGATATTATTCAAGCCACAGAGATGTATGTCGCGATCGAGACGGTGGGAGAGTGGACAGCGGGGCGG
>CAXTXB010000246.1:0-8173 GCA_964247965.1 uncultured Dictyobacter sp.
CACTACTCATAGCCTCAACCAGGGCTTGCGTATCATCAGGATCAACGCTGAGCGCAGCATCACCGGCCACCTCTGGTAGTGAAGATATGTTCGATGTGATAACAGGAGCTCCACATGCCATCGCCTCGATCGGCGGAATGCCAAATCCTTCAAAGAAAGAGGGGAAAGCAAAGATATCCGTGCTACTATAAAGCGTAACAAGCTCGTGGTCAGTGACTCGTCCCAGAAAGCGAACCTTCGTCTCAAGACCGAGCTCTTGTACGAGCTGCTGCGTTTCTTCGTATAGCCATCCTGTGCCGCCTGCAATTGCGAGCATAGCGGGACCACCTTTCTCCTTCTGCGCTTTATGAAAGGCTTTGATGAGGCCGCTATGATTTTTTCGTGGTTCCTGGGTTCCGACTGCAAGCACAAGTGGATGCTTTAGCCCAAACTTATGCATGGTGGCGGCGAGCAGGATGGGATCGGTGACACGGCGAAAATAGTGGCTTACTCCCAATGGGACAACGACGAGCTTTTCTCTGGGTGTCTGAAAGTGCTTGATGAGCGTCCTGCTGACCTCGCTGGATACAGTTGTGACGACATCTGCGGCGGCCACGGCTTCTGGCACAACTCTGCGCAGGTAGGCAACCAGGGCTGGTACTGCATACTCAGGATGTTCTAGAAAAGCCAGGTCATGGATAGTCACGACCTTGCGTACATTTTTAGTGAGTGGTGGTAGCGCAAAATCTGGGCCGTGATAGATGTCTATTGGGCCTGTGAATAGTGTGGCGGGCAGTGGTGCGTGCAAACGATACCAGAGGATGTTTAAGTAGCGATCAGGGATAAAAATATTTCGCCCTCGTACATTCTCTGCTGTGGGAAATGGATGTTCGGGGCTGGCTCGCCCGCTGGTGAGCAGAGTATACTGATTAGCAGTATCTTGTGCAAGGAGCGCGTCTACAAGGTTACGCACGTAGACTCCTATGCCCGCTCCCTGCCTGATTGCTGCCGTGTAGTCAATCGCAATACGCATGAAAGTACCTTCGTATTCTCTTATCCTGGAGGCCACCCCAGTTGACGCCCTCCCAGCAGATGAAAATGCAGATGTAAGACCGATTGTCCGGCGTCTGGACCAACGTTCGTCAAAAAGCGGTAACCGCGTTCCAGGTTCAGTTTCTTTGCCATATCTTTGGCCACCACATAGATCTTGCCTAGAAGCGGACCGTCTTCTTCAGTCAGATCAGTCATCGATGCTATATGATGCCTGGGAATAAATAATATATGCTGCGGTGCCTGCGGGTTGATATCGTTGAAAGCTATTACGTCGTCATCCTGATACACAATATCAGCCGGGATCTGACCAGCCGCAATCTTACAAAACAGACAATCTTCCATATTGATCCTCAAAGATGATTACATAAAGATTGAGCTCGACAAAGTCACCCTCTGTAGTAGAGCATATGGTTCACCGCCTGATTTGGCTAGACCTTCTCGACGTGAGGGTGACTTATGTCCTATATTACTCCTGAACGGCTACATCTTCTTTTGGCTCCTGTTGCTCTGACTGTAAATCAGATGTTTCCTCACCTTCTGCATCTCTACCTGTTGTAACCTGCTCCTGATCAGTGGTAGCTGATGCCTCTCCCTCACTGTCCCCTTGTTTAAGCTCAGCGGCCTGTTTTTCGGCCGCTTTCTGCTTGAGCTCTTCCTCGTGTAAATCTGGATTATTATACTGTGGCAGTTCCATCTCCTGGCGTATAGCTTTAATGGCCTGGTAGACGGTTCCAGGTTTGAGGGTCAGGGTTTCGGCTATCTTCTTATGCACGCCCACAGGTGGGACAGGGAGATACGGCTGGTAGACGGCCTTGATCTTTTCTAACTCCTCGCTGCTCCCCTTGTAGGTTTGTAGCTCCCACCAGCTTGGTATATGTTCCTGGCCGCGGAAGTCCTTGATGATTTTCTTAACTGCTTTTTTCGGTATGTTAAATTCTTTTGCAATCTGCGTACGAATACCGTCAAACTCTGCTGGTTGAGCCAGGACATTATAGCGCTCTTCCACTTGCTTGATCTGCTCTTCTGTTGGTACGAATGGCGCTGGCGGAGGCGTTTTTTCTTTTTTAGGTTTCGGTGGCGTGTTTACCCTGGCCTTTGGTTTCCCACGCGGCTTCGCACTCCCCTGTTGGGGCCTGGAACCTCCCTGCCCCTCGTTCCCCTTCTGCCATGGCCTGCCTGTGCCGTTCGCTGCGCCTCCCATCGGCTGCCGCAGTGGCTGAGGTCGTGGCCCAACCACTGGTGCGGTCGTCCCGTTTCCTCCTCGATAAGCGACAGGACCGCGTGCGGCTTCTCGCTGCTCACCCTCGCGACCATCATCTGCGCCGCGATTGCCTCCTGTGCTAGTTGCAGTCTCTCTCTGTACAGGAGGGGCTTTGGGTTTCGCTACAGGTTGCTCTGGTTGCGCAATCTTGACATCCGCAACCTTATCTAGCCACTGGATTGTTCCACCTGCTGTCGTCTTTGGTTTTGGTGGTGGCGTGGGTCGTGCAGCCGCGGTGGGCGTGTCTGACCCTGTCTTAGTCGCTGGGGTTGGCGCGTTTTTTTGCGCCTGCTTCTCTTTGCGTGCTTTTAGCGTGCAATCGGGGCAAGTTACTTCTTTAGCATTTGCCGACTGAAACCACTTGCCACAGGTCATGCAGCGCAATTTAGTTTTGCTCATGCGCGAACTCTCCTGTACTATTAATTTGAGACGTTCTCTCTTGCGTCGGAATGCACTTTCTATTCTATTCTTTAAAGATCATTCTGTCTAGCCTGGATATTACCAGAGTACGAAGAGCATTGCATTCTCTTTTTGCTTATCTCGATCGGTTCTCACCCGGCAAAGAAGCGTTCAACATCGCGAATATTAGAGGTTCGCCGCGCAGGTGGCATGGCATCAATGACCATCTTGCCATAGCCTTTGGTGTGCAGGCGCGTATCAAGAATTGCCATGACGCCTCTATCTTCGCGGGTGCGTAGCAATCGTCCGATGCCTTGCTTGAGGCGCAGTACTGCCTGAGGTAGGACATAAGTGCCGAACCAGTTTTCGCCCGCTGCCTTCATCATTGCCACCCGTGCTTCGTGCACTGGATCATCGGGTGGATCAAAGGGAAGCTTGTCTATGACGACGAGCGAGAGGGCCTCTCCCGCTATATCTACACCTTCCCAGAAACTCTTGAGCCCAAAGAGGACTGCCCCCTCTTCTTCTCGAAAACGCTTTGTGAGCTCTAGCCTCGTCATGTCGCCCTGCTTGAGCAGGGGATATGGGAGATGTGGCGACATCAGTTCATATGCCCGGTCCAGCATACGTCTGCTAGAGAAGAGGAGAAATGCTCGTCCCCGCGAAAGCTTGACTAATCTGTACATCTCACGTGCGATCGATATCATATAGTCGTCGGAACCTGGACCATAGGCAGGAGCTGGCAGGTCGCGTGGAAGGTAGAGCAGGGCGTTGCTCTCGTAATCAAAGGTAAGTGGCAGAACGCGTTCCAGTACATCGCTGCGCTCTAATGGATCAAGACCGATTCTGCGCCGGAAGTAGTTGAAGTTTGGACCTTTCTCCTGCGGCTTCGTGGGATTGGGACCAATAGTTGCGAGGGTGGCGGATGTGCTTATGACGTTGGTCTTGTCGAAGAGCCGCTCTTTGAGCCATGCAGTGACGTCCAGCGGGGCGGCCGATACCTGGAATACAAATCCACGCGCAGCTGAGCCCTCTACGCGCTCAACATAGTAAACGAACTTGTTGGCGTCGGCGACGGCGAAGACGGTGCGTATCCCTTCTGCCAGATTCTGCGCACGCTTGACCAGCTTTTCGTAAAGCTGGTCGTCTTTGTCTGATAGGTCTTTCGGTCGTTGAGCCTCCATTGAGACCGCTATGTCGGCGACCGCAGTTGCCAGTTGAAGTCCCTCCTCGACAGGAGTTTCAAGGTTCACTCGTCCTTTGACTGCCGCCTCGGCGATCCGTTCAACATGGAACCATAGAGTTTGTGCTGCCTGCATGGCTTTGTCCTGCAGGCTGAGGTTGCTATGATCTTTGAGCATGCGCTGTGCGAGCAGGGTTTGAATTTGGCCTGGATGAACGGTGATGGTGAATGAGCGGGTGGCCTCTTCTTCCAGATGGTGAGCCTCGTCAAGGATGATGACGTCTCGCTCGGGCAGGAGAAATCCTCCCATCGCGGCATCTAAGAGCAGCAGAGTATGATTGACGACAATGACCTGCGCGCTCGCCGCCCGTTCGCGCATCTGATGGACGTAGCAGTCCTCAAAGAAGTCGCACTTCTTCCACGCGCACTGATCGTTATCAGTCGCAATCCGGCTGCGAATATCGGACGGGAGGTGGAAGTCCAGCGTCTCAAAGTCGCCAGTGAAGCCGATGCCGGTCTCAGGTTCATTCATAAAATCGTATAGGCGTTGAAAGTCACGGTTCTTGGCGAATGCCTGCATCCCAATCCGCTCTTTATCGACCCGATCCAGGCAAATATAGTTATTCACGCCCTTGACAAGTGCAGCCTCAAAATATTTGATGTGCTTCTGTACAAATGGAATATCTTTATAGTAAAGCTGCTCTTGCAGCGCCTTATTGGCCGTGCTGACAATCGCAACTTGACCAGAGCGCACAACTGGGACGAGGTAGGCCAGACTGTTATGCGTTGGAATCATGGACCGGCCTGCAAGATAGAGATGGCTCGGTGCGTCGACCTGGATGCAACGAACTGGACGTGAAGGAACCTTGCGGACATCAACAACATAGCGGAAGTGATTGCGCTCTGGACTGTAATTGCTTAGTCTCTCCTGGTGAGCTACAATCTTACGTTCCAGCCGGAAGACCCGTTGACTCGTCGTGAATGCGAGTGTCCATTTCGGACCGCAGTTCTTCCCATTCAACCGTGCTACTTCCTGCCGTATCGAGGGCCGGAAACCGAGTGAGCATGTAAGCTCATAAACATCATCTGCAAGCTGAGAACTCGTCGATGTAAACTCGATGGCTCCATGATGACTTACTGTACCATCTGTATCAAGGAGTCCAGCTAGCAACGCCCGCCTCTGCCGTTCGGAAGCACGTAAATAGAGCTTCGGTATATGTTTGCTACGACTATTGCTTTTAGCAAGCCAGACACCAAGGACGTAAGGTCCAATAGGAAGATCAGCATCCGGTAGTACAAGTGGACCTGCGACCGCGATGGCATGATTAGCCTGTCCATTTGAGCCGGCGGTGAGCGTAGCCGCCATCATTTCAGTTGTAACAAGCACATAGGTCATAGCCCGCGTAGCGACAAACCCTTGCCATTGTCGAGCTCGCTCCGCACCGAAAGCCCGCGTAGCGACAAACCCTTGCAGTTGTCGTGCCACATTCTCGCATGATACGTTCGCTAAAAACTGCCGATCTATGTACGTATAGGAAGCCCACTCGTGCTCAGCATCGGCTATGAGCGTTGAGCCATCCGAGAATGTTACTTCATAACATGGACGATCGAGCATAATATCGAAGGCTGCTGTAACATGGGTTGGTTTTCCCTGCTCATCAAAGACAATGTCACCAACCACCAGGTTGCCCATCCGCTTCCACCCCCCCGGCGTTGGAATCGGAGTCTCTACATCTAATGCTTTCCCTGTCCCTGTTGCGGCCTCGATGATCGCAGGCACCCGCTGATTGATGGCTTGCGAGACGATAGTGGCCATTTCAACCTGTGCTGCGCGTTCTTCGTATCCCGGCAAGCTGCCTGAAAGTACTCCTCCCTGGCATAGATCGTCCGTTACCATGCGTTGAAGCCGCGAAGTGCTTATGGTAGGGACGGATTCCAGCTGCTCTTCTCCCTCTACAGGCTCTACAGGCTCTGCTTGCTCCTGTTCCCCTTCGCGTTCACCCAACAAAGGACGCACTTCATCTTCTTGCTCTCTATCTTGTCTACTTTCAACAACACCTGACTGTATATTTTCGTTATTGAGCGATGGTCTCTTTCTACTGCTTATTCTCCCTGTGCCTATGCTCTGTTTACCCTTGTTATCTTGCGCCGGTGATGGTACTATCCCTACTTTGTCCTGTTGATCCTGCCCTGGCTGCTCCTCACTCTCTTTTTGCACTAGTTGAGGAGATGAGGCTGGAACTGGCTTCTGTATCACCTTGCCGTTTCCGTTTGATGTCGTTGGTACAGCATGTGTAGTCTCACGGTTTTGGATTGGTAAGCCCAGGAGGGCGTTCAAATATGCTTTGGCGAAGGCTTGCGTGTGCGCAAAGCGTTCTTCAGGGTTGCGTGCAAGTGCCTGCATGAGAACATGCTCAACCGCAGCTGAGATGCTTTGATTGAAGCTTCGCACGGGCGGAGGCTCGTCCTGGAGCTGTTTTTGTAAGATCTGCTCACGCTCAATTCCCAGATATGGGCGTTGCCCGCAGAGGAGTTCGTAAATGATGACGGCGAGAGCATATTGATCAGCAGCCGGGCCTGGTCGTCCCTGTAGTTGTTCGGGGGCCATATATGCAATGGCTCCTTGCTCATCGTCCAGCTTAAATGTGGCGTCTACTGGTGTTAACGAGAACTCTGTTAGCAGGACACCGTTGCGCTCATCTACGAAGAGATTCGCTGGCTGCAGATTTCCATGCACGACGTTATTCATATGAGCATAATGTAGGGCATCTGCTATAGGTGAAAGATAGCGTTTGGCTTCGTCCGCGGCAATCTGGTCGCCTGTTTTGAAGCGACGGCTCATTTCTATGCCGGGAACGGCATCCATGACAAGATAGCCATAGTCTCCGTCAAAATTGGCATCAATTATGTTGACGATCGTACGGTTCTGGAGTTTCTTAAGTTGCTTAGCACGTGTGAGAAAGGCTTTCTTGTCTTCAGGAGCGACGAGAGGTACGGTGAGCCTCTTGATAAGTATTTCCTTCTTGCGCTGTTTCCCTGTATAGATATTGCTTGTAGAAGTTGCTCTCAACAAGCCTGTTACACTATACACACCAATTTGCTGCAGCCCTACCTCTGCCATTGTCTTCCTCTCAAAAAGTAAGAACGCATGTCTTATTCGTACAAGCAGTATAGCACAGCCTCCCCCTCTCAAACAATCGCCTCCATCGTTTCACCACTCCTCTTCTCCTCGCTTGACAATATTCCCAGTCTACGTTATATTAGTGTATAAAATACACTAAGTAGAAATGGTAAACTATCTATGTAGGTTGCTGTGCAGAGGTGCTTCCTGATGAGGAACGCTATAGTTTGCTATAGAACTATTATATCAAGTTGTAGTATATATTAACAGATAGCATTGAAAAGGTTTTTGGGAATGGAAGAGCAAAGCGAAGCCACACAGGGCGTCCTAAATGGAAAGAATGAGGAGTTGCAGGCGGCTAAGGGAACCAGGGATCGGCATGAGGCAACGAGAATAGAAGAGGCCCAGGCTCACAACTATGATGTGACAAAATATGAGCGCCCATCTGTAACCATCGATGTGCTTATGATGAGCCTGCGTCAGCGTGATCTGCAGATACTTTTGATTAAACGCGGCTCCTGGCCTTATGAGGGCATGTGGGCGATTCCGGGTGGGTTTGTAAATATAGATGAGTCTTTAGAGTCGGCGGCGAAGCGTGAGTTGCAGGAGGAGACTGGAGTGCAGGACGTGTACCTGGAGCAGTTGTATACGTTCGGAGATCCAGGGCGCGACCCCCGCACCCGGGTGATCACTGTGGTCTATTTTGCTTTGTTGGACTCAGAACGTGTGCAGGTGAAGGCCGCGACCGACGCGACCGATGTAAGCTGGTTTTCGGTCTACGATCTGCCACCTCTCGCCTTCGATCATGCGGGGATCGTGGAATATGCGCTCAATCGCTTGCGTGGCAAGCTAGATTATACGACGATTGCCTTCAATTTGTTGCCCGATCAGTTTACGTTACGTGAGCTGCAACGCGTTTATGAGATTATTCTCCATAAAAGGCTCGACAAACGTAACTTTCGTAAGAAGATTCTATCTACTGGTATTCTTGAAGATACTGGCGATAAAAAGATGGAGGGCACTCACCGTCCTGCCCGCCTCTATCGCTTCAATCCTGCTGCAGAGCATAAGCTCTGACATATCGCAGCTTTGCGGCTCTCTTTTTCTCTCTCTTTTTTTCAAAAACTTACTTTAAATGAATTCTTTCTGCCAGATACGGGCAAAGCCCGTATCTGGC
>CAXTXB010000247.1:0-8138 GCA_964247965.1 uncultured Dictyobacter sp.
CTAATATTATTAATAAATTATATATTAGATAATCTATTCATACAGAACGTTTCGGGAACGTAAAGTATCATTCATATGTATGATCTGTTACTGATCACTTAGAAAGCTTAAGCTCATCTAAAAGCGGTTTTATATAGAAATATGATTGATATTTCCGATCCCAATATTTGAGATTTTTGAGCTTATTCTACAAGCTCTTGCTTTTTCATCCAGTCCTATATATAATAGATAACTAAGCTATCTTTTATCTAGCGATAGGTTTGCTTCTTTCTCCTAAATAGTGAGAGGCTTTTTTGATGAGATAAAATTGGAGGTGCAAAGCAAGCTTTGTTTATTCAGCAGATAGTTAAGGCACATTGCAATATTTAGATACATTTAGATGCGTTAACGATCTTTAACTGTAGCCATTCCGCCGCTTCCATTCCTGAACAGAATTCCATCATGTTACGGTAAGTATTTGTCGGGCCGCGACACTCTATCATAGATTCCACACCGGCAACATAGCATCAAATGTTACACAGAATATACCAGCCAGGAGAAGAGAGTGAAGAGTTCAAAAAACAAAGGATTAGAGGGAGGTTTTTTATTATGAGCACGAAGTAGCAGGGCATCTAAACGGTGCAATGCATGCAAAAAATCAGTTGATAAAGACATCAACTTTTGCATCAAAAAATCAGACAAGGAGGACTGAATTGAAAAAGCATTCATCAGGATTTTTTATTGGCGCTATAGTGTCAGTAATCTTAGGTTTTGGCGTACTAGCTGGAGTTTTACTAGGTCTTCAATCAATAAGTGGACTTGGTTACCAACCCAGTTCTGTGGCGAAAGCGACATCAACTGGTCCCAACAGTGCAACACTCTCGCTTCAAACCTACCCCGATAGTCATGTCTGCCATGACACGGCAGGAGATCCACAGATCAATTGGGTAACCTATTGTCCAAGCACGAACCTCGAGGTTCCTGCAAACAGCTTGATTACAGTTGTCATCAGTAACTATGATAGTGCAACCCCTTTAATTAACAACGATTTTCAGCAGGTGCGTGGAACAGTTGGAGGCGTCGAGCTAGTCAACAATCGGCCCATGAGCCAGGTCGATGCGGCGAATGTAGCTCACACATTCACTCTCCAATCAGTGCCAAACGCTCCCTATCCAATATTCGTTAGTGTCCCTCTTGTTGGAACCCCAAACAATGCTCCCACGCCCGTGACCATCAACGGCAATAGCTATGCGAAACCCAATATCATCTCCTTCCAATTCCATACAGGGCCTGCTGGCTCTTACATCTGGCATTGCTATGATCCTTGCGGAGACTCTCTGGGCCGCAAACCTCCCTTTGGTTTTAGTGGACCGATGTCTACTACCGGATTCATGGCAGGAAGATTGACTGTAACAAATTCGTAAGGGGGTAAAATGTCTATAACCAACAATGACGAAGCCAGGGTTTCACCGGTGCCCAGGGAAACGAACCATCTGGCTCGCGTACTCATCATCTGGGCAGTACTATCGATAATAGGAATGGCAGTTGCCGTCCCCCTGGGTGCCCTTATTCTTCCAGCTGGGGCAAGTGATCTTAATACAACCGATAACTTTACTCTAGTATTGCTCACTGTTCTGGCGGTACCTGTAGCCTTGTTTGTCTTTGTCTTTCTCTGCTACAGCATGATCGTATTCAGGGTCAAGGGGAGGCCCACGGAGGATGCAATTCCTCTGAAACCCAGGCCTGGACTGCAGGTCAGTTGGATGGGAATCACAGGTGCGCTTTGTCTATTTCTTGTCATCTGGGGTCTGTTGTCCTTCTATCAGGAAGCAGTTGCCGCGCCTACCAATCCTCTGATCGTTCAGGTAACCGGTCAACAGTGGCTGTGGACTTTTCATTATCCTCAGTATGGGACATCCAGTCAAGGACAAGTGCTTGAGCTACCGGTGAATCGTCCGGTGGAGTTCCAGGTTACTTCAAAAGATGTGCTGCACGGCTTTGCAATTCGTGCACTGGGAATACGCGTAGATGCTAATCCAGGAGAGACAACGAACACGACTGTCGTGACACCAAATCAGATCGGGAATTATACAGTGGTCTGCGTAGAACTATGCGGACTTTATCATTCCTATATGTGGTCACAAGTGAATGTGGTCAGCAATTCGTCCTTTAATTCCTGGATAATCAGTCAAGGGGGACACACATGATTGCAGTCAAACAGCGCTCAAATATCATGAGTAGCCTTTTTCCGAGTGTGGTTTCTGGAGTAGTACTCGGTATTATAGGCGCTATCATTGCAGGCGTAATCGTATCCCGTCTTGTAGATGTAAGTAGCAACCCCGACGCACCGGTCGTAGCGGCCTACACTGGCTGGGTATTCTTCTTCTTTATAGGTATTGGGGCGTTCAACGGTGTCTGGAATTGGGGGTTTGCACGCAAGGAGCCAACACCTGATCAAGAATTAGCGCTGGCAGGAAAAGATCAAGGCCTCTGGCGCTACTTCCGCTATACGACCGATCATAAAGTTGTCGGGATGCAATACCTGGCGACCGTGCTTGTGATGTTTTTCATAGGCTCAATGGGCGCTTTTATGATCCGTCTGCAGCAATCAACACCAGGAGCTGTCTTCTTCACCCCTTCTACATATAACACCATTGTGGGATTGCACGGTATTGTCATGATTGCTGCTACCATCGTCATGTCTAGCGGCCCCTTTGGCAACTTTGTGCTACCCATCATGATTGGCGCACGCGATATGGCGTTCCCTCGCCTCAACGCGCTGAGCTACTGGCTGCTTTTCGCGGCTATTCCTGTCCTCCTATCAACGTTGTTCCTTGGCGGTTTCCCAACAGGTTGGACTGGTTATGCTCCTCTTTCTGTCCAGGAGTTAACACCGGGCATGGATGCGTACTGCTTTGCACTCATCATCTTTGCCTTCTCAGTAACGATTGCAGCCCTGAACATAGTCACCACTGTACTCATACTACGCACAAAGGGAATGACGTGGGGTCGGCTCCCAGTCTTCGTCTGGGGCGTGGTACTCTCGGTCATACTTGGGCTGACCGCATTCCCTTCGTTCCTCATAGCGCAGATAATGGTCCTGACAGACCGAGTGTTCCAGACATCCTTCTTTATTGCCTCTAATGGCGGTAGTAACTGGCTGTATGAGCATCTCTTCTGGTTTATGGGACATCCTGAGGTTTATGTGATCGCGCTACCATCACTGGCTATCGCAGCTGAGATATCTGCTGTATTTAGCCGCAAGACGATCTTTGGCCAGCGCATGCTGCTTGGCAGCATGATCACTATCTGTATCCTAAGCATACTTGTCTGGGGACACCACCTCTACACAAGCGGATCAGCCACTGCTTTGGACGGCCCCTATATGCTCGATACAGAATTGATTTCTATTCCTACCGGTTTCTTCTTCCTTGCTCTTATTGGTACAATCTGGCGCGGGAAGGTCTGGGTTACAGTCCCAATGCTCTTTGTCGCAGGCATGCTGGTAAACTTCGTTATTGGAGGTATCACTGGAATCTACCTGGCAGATCTTCCAACTGACGAAATTTTGCATGGTGGCATGTTTGTCACAGCACACTTCCATTTCACCCTGGTTGGAAGTATGGTCTTCGGGTTTTTCGCTGGTTTCTACTATTGGTTCCCCAAAATGGTAGGGCGGCGGCTCAACCCGATGTTAGGTATGCTCCATTTCTGGCTGTTCGAAATCGGCTTTATGGGAACATTCCTGGCACTGTTCTATGCCGGTATCCAGGGTGAACCACGCTGGTCAGCTAATGTCGCTCCCCCGTTCGCGACTGCCAATTTGATCGCGAGCCTGTTCGCTATCCTTATTGCGGCGTCCCTGTTTATTACTATCTACAACGTGGTTATCACACTGAGAAGTGGTGAGCTTGCTGAGGCAGACGAATGGGGAGCCAGAACACTTGAATGGACTGTACCCACACCAGTTCCCCTTGAGAACTTTGAGCACCTGCCCGAAATCAAAGCATCACCCTACGAATATGGGTTAACCTTACCTAAAATAGAAGGGGCCACTGGTGTTGGCCTGGAACCGGCTCTAGTGGCACAACCAGAGACTGCTGCTAGCGTGGAAGCGCCTCTACCATCTCTACCATCACAACCAGAGAGTCGATAGCCCTACAGGAGACCTTTTTATGAGTACAGCCCTAGAGGAAATGCACAATATTGCACCGCACATTCGGGTTGGGAGAGCCCGTGCGGGTGTGCTCATGCTCATTCTCTCGGATTCTTTATCCGTTGTCGCCCTCCTGGCTGCGGGCGGCTACCTGAGTGCACTTAATACAGAGAATCAGTTCAAGGTAGCGGGAGATCACCCGCCCGCTTTCCTGCCGGGACTCCTGGTCGCTATTGCTCTGGTACTGAGCGGACTTGCCTACGCCTGGTGGGCACGAAGTGCACAAAAGGACGCAGAGCACGGTCAAACGCTCTTCTTCATCCTTTCCTGGGTGTTCATGATCGCGGCATTGGTGGGTCAGATCTGGATAGGTGCCACCCTGGGATACGGCGCTCCTTTCCATGGCTATGTAAGCCTGATCATTTTCCTTACATGGTATTCCGCAGTTCACCTTCTATTGACGGTTATTATCGGCTTGCTTCTCTTAGGACGTATCCTTCGCCATAGGCTGGCTGAGCATAGTTACATCATCGAGGTTACTGGTTACTGGTGGTATTACACCGTAATTTCTGCCTTGATTATGTGGTTGTTCGCTTTACTTTTTGCGTAGTACAAGACCGGCAGTAGACGGAGGTGCTTTAATGAGTATCTGGGTTGATGCAAACGGGTGGCCATTTCCATCCGGTGTGCTTCTTGGATGCCTTGTTGCCGAGTTTCTGTACTTCCGTGGATGGCGTGTGCTTGTCAAAGAGGCGCAGGCTAAAGAAGATGCCAGGCTTTCCTCCGGGTTTACCGCTTCCGATGACGGTAAACCCGGGCGGAATGGCTGGCTCTTGCGTGGCATCTTCTTTATCAGCGCGGTTGCCGTTTTCCTGCTCGCTGCCTCTGCACCCATTGATATACTCTCTAGTAGACTCTTTTGGGTGCATATGGTTCAACATCTGCTTCTATTGATTATTATGGCCCCCCTTCTCGTAGCCTCAGCCCCTCTCCTCCCATTGTGGCTGGGTCTACCGCAGCGGGTGCGATCGATCATCAAAGCAGCCATAAAACCGCAGGCCAGGCGCGCTTTCTACCATATCGGACGTTGGTTACGACGACCAGCCGTCTCGTGTGGACTCCTGATTATTGGTACCTGGATATGGCACTGGCCTCCCCTCTATGATCTTGCCCTGACGAACGACCTGATCCATGATTGGTGTGAGCATCTGGTGTTTCAATGTGTGAGCATTCTCTTCTGGGCACAATTAATACCATCATATCCATTGCGTCCACGCTTGAGCGACCTTGGACGTTTGGGTCTCCTGGGTATTGCAATCGCACAGAACGTCGTTTTGGCCGCGGTGATCGGGTTTGCCCCGGTGCCTCTCTACGTACCTTATATTCACGTTACTGTAGCCGGCACACTTTCTACGTTGCAGGATCAGCAATTTGGGGCAGGTATCATGTGGACTTTTGGTGACCTTCCTTTCGGCATTGCTTTTAGCGTTATTTTTCAAAAGTGGCTTGCCTCTCAATCGGATGATAAAAATAATCAGGCTGAAGTTATCGCACAACACTGAGGTAGAAACAGTATACCCGGCTTGAACATGTTCAAAACTGTACCAGCGAAAGGAAATGATTATGCGGCATCCAGATAGGAGACAGAAACTGGCTTTCGCTGCCCTTATTATCTCTTCAGCACTCGTGATCGCTGTTGGGACAGCATGGGGAGTGAGGTCCCTCATCGTATCTCGCAGCCAGCCAACTCCACCGCCGACCGCGAACGGGATCGGGGGGTTTCCCTTGAAGGGCACTCCCGCGCCAGATTTTAACCTTACCAACCAGTTTGGTCAAACTGTTACCCTTTCTTCTCTGCGCGGCCACGAGATAGTTCTGGCGTTCATCGACTCTCAGTGTAAGACCCTTTGCCCGCTTACAGCTAATATTATGTATGATGCCAAAGTGAAGCTGGGTCCATCTGCTTCCAGCCAGATATCCCTCATCGCCGTCAATGCTAATCCATCTGCAACCAGTATTGCAGCGATACAGGCGTGGTCTATTGAGCATGGGATGTTACATCAATGGCTGTTCCTCACCGGGCCCGCAAAACAACTTCGGACCATATATCACCAGTATGGTGTGTACGACCAGGTTAGTTCCGATGGGCAGGCGGTGCATGATCCAATCACGTTCATCATAGATGCTAGCGGGCATGAACGGCTCTTCTTTGAGACGCTTGACTCTAGTAGCAAGGCAGATCTGAATGATCAAGAAATTGGACTGGAGGCTGGCATGCGGCAATGGCTCCCTCAAAACTCCCTATCCAATTGAGACAAATAACTGTACAGTGTTCGCTATTTCCTGTGAGGAGCTTTATCCTATGAAATCATTGGAACTCGTTGAAGCCGAAAAATTAGAAGAAAAGAGTGTGCTTGATCTGATGCGTCAGACACTCTCCAGCTACATCAATCTGATGAAGCCGCATGTCACCGTCTTACTGCTTGGCATAACTGTCGCAGCGATGGCGATTGCTAAACAGGGTCTCCCACCTCTCGGCCTTGTGCTAGCAACACTGCTCGGTGGCGCGCTGGCCGCCGGCAGCGCCAACTGCATCAATTGCTACATCGACCGCGATATTGATCAGATCATGGGGCGGACACAGCGCCGCTCTCTTCCTTCTGGACGCGTCCAACCCAAACAAGCACTTATCTTCGGTATCGCATTGGGTATCATCGCCTTTATTATATTGATGCTCTTCGTCAACTTGCTCAGCGCCGTACTGGCATCTTCTGCCATTCTCTTTTATGTCTTCGTCTATACCTTGTGGCTAAAACGTTCCACCGTGCAGAATATCGTCATCGGCGGGGCGGCTGGCTCAGTGCCCGTACTGGTCGGTTGGGCTGCCATAACAAACAGTATTTCACTGACTGCCATCTTACTCTTCGCCATCATCTTTTTCTGGACGCCTCCACACTTCTGGGCACTTTCTCTGCTCATTCAGAAAGACTACGCAAAGGCTAACATCCCGATGATGCCCGTAGTGAAAGGTGAAGAAGAGACGCGCAAACAGATCCTGTACTACTCGATCCTCCTGCTTGCGTTGACGACAATCTTGTTCATTACACACGCGATGGGCCTCTTTTATCTGCTATTCGCACTCCTATTAGGTGGCATCCTGGTTTATATGTCGATCCGCCTTTTCCTTGACAGGACAAAAAAGCGGGCAAGCACGCTCTTCTGGTATTCCAACTGCTACCTGGCCCTGATCTTTGCAGTAATGGTTCTCGACCGCGTCATTCGTTGAACGATATTAATGAAGGCAAAGGAACAATGGAAGTCGAGAGCATTATATCTGACGAGATACGATCTCAGGAATCAGGGGTAGCACAAAAGCGTTCTGACAAGCGTCGCACCACAATATTTGTGGTTGTATGTATCTTGAATGTCGCCCTGCTCGTGCTCTTTTGTACTCAGCTTCTGACTCCTGCCCATAACCAGAAGCAACCTGGTGCGACTACGAGAAGCTCCGGTTTGGGCGATATCAGTAGCCCTCTCATTGGGAGACCCGCCCCCGATTTTACGTTGCCAGAGCTCAGTGGGAGTTCGAACCCTTCAGGTTCTTCTACAATCCACCTGGCAGCGTTTAAAGGGAGGCCTGTCATACTCAATTTTTGGGCGTCGTGGTGCGGTCCATGTAATGACGAAGCTTCTTTCTTACAGAAGTCATGGCCCGGCCTGAAAGCGAAAGGTATCGTTTTTATCGGTATCGATGGCCAGGAAAAGACGAGTAGCGCGCTCAAGTTTATGCAAAAGTATGCTATTTCCTATCCTAATTTGAAGGATACGATGACCAGCGAGATCTCTACTGACTATGGAGTGACAGGTTTTCCAGAGACGCTCTTTATTGATCGCAATGGCATCGTCGTGGCAAAATGGGACTCTCCACTCAATGCGCATGGCTTGCAGCTTGAAGTGGCAAAGTTTACGCATACTTAGATGGGTCATCCCAAATGTTTGAAAC